>NZ_BIMR01000389.1 GCF_004306155.1 Cellulomonas biazotea | reverse complement strand
GGCCCGACGGGCCGGCGGCCTCGTCAGACGCCACGCGCGCGTCGGACGCGGCCGGCGCCGGGGCGGACTGCTGGGAGGCTCCCCCCGGTGCCACGGGCTGCGGGAGGGCGTGAGTCGGCGCGCCGGTGTGCGCCACGGGCTCGGACGGTCGCGTCCCGGGCTCGACCGGTCGGGCGTCCGACGGGGTCGGCGTGGCGGTCGCGGGCGTGGCCGGCTCGGCCTCCGTCACCGCGGGGACCGCGCGCGTCGGGGTGTCACCCTGCTGCGCGGACGTGCCCGCCGCCGAGGTGTCGGCCGGTGCCGTGGAGGTCGCGTCGTCCGCCGCGCGAGTGGTCGGCGGGGCCGAGCGGTCGGCGTCGGGGGTCGAGCGGGTGGGCTGCTCACCGGTCCCGTCCTGCGTGCGCCCGGCTGCGCCGCCCCACACCGGCCAGACGGACGTCCCTGCGGCGTCGCCCGACCCGTTCGGGTCGGCAGCGGGAGCAGCGTCGTCCACGGACGAGTCGCCGTCGACGACCGCGGCGCCGTCTGCCGGCGTGGAGCCGTCTGCCGGCGTGGAGCCGTCTGCCGGCGTGGAGTCGCCCGACGCGGGGGTGCCGGCCTGGGCGGCGGCGCTCGCGGGGGTGCCGCCCGCGGCCTCAGCGGTCTCGTGCGTGGTGGTGTCCCGCGCGAGGGCGCCGTCGGTCGGCGTGGTGTCACGCGCCGCGGTGCCGTCGGACGCCCCGACGTCGGCCGACTTCTCCTCGATGGAGGCGCCGGTCGTGACCTCGCGCGTTGCCGCGGCCGTCGGCACGTCGGCGGACGTCGGCTCAGCCGGCGTCGGGTCAGCCGACGTCGGGTCAGCCGGCGTCGGACCGCTCTGCGCGTCGGGCGACGAAGTACCGGCGAGCGCGGCGTCCGACGCCCCGGCGGGCGCCGTCGTGCCTGTCGCGCTGTCCACCGGCTCGTCGTCGCCGCGCGCGTCGTCCGACACCTCGGCTGGCGTCGGCCGGTCGCTCTGGGCGTCCGCGGCAGGCGTGACGTCCGCCTGCGCCTCGTCGCGGGGCCGTGCGGCGGGTGCCTCGTCCGAGGCCGCGTCAGCGGGCGCCTCGACCGGAACCTCGTTCGACACCGCGTCGTTCGACACCGCGTCGTCCGACACCGCGTCGTCCGACACCGCGTCGGCGTCCGGCGTCGCGTCGGTCGCGGGCTCGCCCGGCTTCTCGGCCGCACTCGCCTCGTCCGGCGTCTCGTCGGCAGTGACCTCGGCGACCGCCGCCTCGACGTCGGACGCGTCGGAGCCGGACGCGTCGGAGCCGGACGCGTCGGAGCCGGACGCGTCGGAGCCAGACGCGTCGACGCCGACGGCACCGGCATCGGAGGCGTCGGCTGCCTCGGCGCCGCTCGGCAGCCCGTCCGTGGCGGCGGCGTCTTGCGCGTCCGTGGACTCGGGCGTGTGGTCAGCCGGAGTCCCGTCGGTGTCGTGCGCGGTCGTCGACGCGTCCGGGCCGGTCGGCCTGGCGGTGTCGGTGGTCGGGTCGTCCGGCCCGGCGGCGGCCGCGGCGGGACCCCCCGGCCGCACGGAGGTGTGGCGGTCGGTCGGGTCGGTCATCCTGCTCCCCTGCTTCTTCGCGCGCGACGTGCGCCCGCGCGATTCTACGGCGCGGACCTGGGGCAACCGTGCCCTTCGTGCGGCGAGCCGGGCCGTTCTCACCCCACGCCCACACGACCCTCGCACATCGGTCACCCCCGACGGCCCGGGTCGACGACCGCTCCCGGCCGGACGTGCAGCTCCCGTGCGTCAGCGCAGTCCGCGCACCCGTCCCCGCAGGTGGACGAGGCCGCCCGCGTCGGGGGCGCCCTGACGCGCCGCCACGACCGTGCCGACGACGATGTCGTGGTCTCCCGCGCGGTGCACGGCGGACGTCCGGCAGTCGAACCACGCCGCGGCGTCGTCGAGCCACGGGGCGCCCGAGCCGGGCGCGGGCCGGTGGGGCACGCGGGCGAGCTGGTCGACGGCGGGCCGTCCGGCCGACGCGAGCCAGTCGGCGGTCGCGGCCTGGTCGTCGGCGAGGACCGACACGGCCCACGCGTCGACGTCGTCGAGCGCGTCGCGCAGCCGGGCGTCGGCGTGCACGCAGAACAGCACGAGCGGCGGCTCGAGCGACACCGACACGAACGACCCGACGGTCGTCGCGTGGTCGGTGCCGCGCCAGCGCAGGGTCACGACGGCGACCCCCGCCGGCAGGCGTCCGACCGCGGCGCGGAACACGTCCGGGTCCACGGCGTCGACGTCCGCAGGGTCCGACGTCGTCACGGCGCGCTCCCGGCGTCGCTGCGTTGCCCGCGCGGCTCGGTCCCCTCGGCCGCCGTCCCGGCGATCCGGTCCAGGCCGGCACCGGAGCCCGCGTCGAGGTCAGGGACGTCCGCGTCGGGGCCGGCGAACGGCACGACGCCGTCCTTGGCCACGTCGTCGTCGGCCACGTCGTCATCGGCCACGTCGTCATCGGCCACGTCGTCATCGGCCACGTCGTCATCGGCCACGTCGTCATCGGCTACGTCGTCATCCGCCACGTCGTCATCCGCCACGTCGTCGTCGGCCGCGTCGTCGCTGGTGACGTCATCGCCAGCCGCGTCATTGCTGGCCACGTCGTCGCTGGTCAGGTCGTCCCGACGCGCGCCGACGGCGGCCAGGTCGTCGTCGGGTGCGTCCTCGCCGTCGACCGCGGTGCGGTCCGCGCCCTCGCCGTACCCGACGGCGCCGACCACGACGACCTCCCTGTCGGGCCGCTCGCCGCGCGGCTCGTCACGGAACAGGGCGCGCGGTGCGAGCGCCGCCGCGATCAGCGCGACGAGCGCACCGAGCACCCACAGCCACCCGATCCCCTGCTGCCCGGGCACGAGGACGTCGCCGCCGGGACCGGTCCGCGCGAGGGTCGTGACGCTCAGGAACATGCCCCCCGCGAGGCCTGCGAGCGCGAAGCCGCCGGCCCACGCGCGCGCGAGCAGCCCGGTGCCCAGCACGAGGAGGACGCACAGGACGAGCCCCCACGGCGGGACGCTGCGGTGCATGACGGTGCCGACGGTCCCGACGAGCAGGCCGAGGCCGAAGGTCGCTGCGGCCTTGACGAGGACGGCGGGGTCGAAGGGCTGCACGCGCGTCAGGCTACCGGCCGCACACCGGCGGGTCGGTCGAGCGTCCCGGGGGCGCCGGACGCCCACCGGTAGGCCTCGACGGGCAGGACGGGGGCGAGGACGTCGTTGCTCAGGGCGTAGCAGGCGACCAGGTCGGCGGTGCCGTCGACGACGTGCACGGCCTGCACCTGGGTCGCGTGGGCGCGCAGCGCGGCGAGCACCGCGTCGCGCACGGGCAGGACGTCGACCTCGACGTGCACGGCGTCGTCGGGGACGGCGACGGACGGCAGGTCACCGTCGGGGTCGGGCAGGGCGAGGTGCGCGCCGGCGACCCCGAGGGCACGCGTCACGGCCGGGTCGCGCAGCGCCCGGTAGCCGGCCCGCAGCGCCCCCTCGCGCTGCGCGGCCCACAGCACGGCCGGCACGTCGAACGCGTCGGCGTGCGCGTCGCCCGCGTGGGCGGCGAGCTCGACGGCCCGCCGCGTGACCTCGTGGGCACGGACGTGGTCGGGGTGCCCGTAGCCGCCGCGGGGCTCGTACGTGACGACGACGTCACGTCGCCGGGTGCGCAGGACGTGCGCGAGCCGGGTAGCGGCGTGGTCGACCGGCTCCGCCACGAACGCGTGGGCGGGGACGTCGGTCGCGCTGCCCGCCTGCCCGGTGCCGAGCCACGCCATGCCGGAGTCCTCGTAGCGGGCACCCTCGGGCGACCCGACGGGCTGGCCGGACGTCGCGGGCACCCGGTCGAGGAACACGTGGTCCGTCACCCCGAGCGCCGCGAGCGCGGCGGCGAGCTCGGTCTCGCGGTGCGCGGCGAGCGCCAGGCCGTCGCCCTCGAGGTGCGCGAGCACGTCACCGATGACCTCGCCGCGCTCGCCGCGCGTGCAGGTCACGACGGTGACGGGCCGTCCGGCCTGCGCCCAGGTGGCGAGCAGGGCGCCGGTCGACAGGGTCTCGTCGTCGGGGTGCGCGTGCACCGCGACGAGGCCGCCGACCGGCGCCACCGGCGTCAGGACTTCTTGCTGCGCGCGGTGATGCGGGCGCGCTCGGTCTGGTCGAGCACCACCTTGCGGATGCGCACGACCTCCGGCGTCACCTCGACGCACTCGTCCTCGCGCGCGAACTCGAGCGACTCCTCGAGCGTGAGCTTGCGCGGCGGCACGAGGTTCTCGAAGTTGTCCGCCGTGGAGGAGCGCATGTTGGTGAGCTTCTTCTCCTTGGTGATGTTGACGTCCATGTCCTCGTTGCGGGAGTTCTCGCCGACGATCTGGCCCTCGTAGACCTCCGAGGTGGGCTCGACGAAGAACGAGCCGCGCTCCTGCAGGTTGATCATGGCGAACGGCGTGACGGCACCGGAGCGGTCGGCGACGAGCGAGCCCGACTGGCGGGTCTCGATCGGGCCGGCCCACGGCTCGTAGCCCTCGGAGATGGACGACGCGATGCCGGTGCCGCGGGTGTCGGTGAGGAACCGCGTGCGGAAGCCGATGAGGCCGCGGGCGGGGACGAGGAACTCCATGCGGACCCAGCCGGTGCCGTGGTTCGACATCGTCTCCATGCGGCCCTTGCGCTGCGCGAGGAGCTGCGTGACGGCGCCCAGGTACTCCTCGGGGACGTCGATCGTCATGCGCTCGACGGGCTCGTGGACGTGGCCGTCGACCTTGCGCGTGACGACCTGCGGCTTGCCGACAGTGAGCTCGAAGCCCTCGCGGCGCATCTGCTCGACGAGGATCGCGAGCGCGAGCTCGCCACGGCCCTGCACCTCCCACGCGTCGGGGCGGTCGGTCGGGACGACGCGGAGCGAGACGTTGCCGACGAGCTCCTTGTCGAGGCGGTCCTTGACCTGGCGCGCGGTGACCTTGTGGCCCTTGCCGCCCTTGCCGGCGAGCGGGCTGGTGTTGATGCCGATGGTCATCGAGATGGCCGGGTCGTCGACCGTGATGAGCGGCAGCGGGCGCGGGTCGTCGGGGTCGGTCAGCGTCTCGCCGATCGTGATGTCCTCGATGCCGGCGACGGCGACGATGTCGCCGGGGCCCGCCGAGTCGGTGGGCACGCGCTCGAGCGCCTTGGTCTCCAGCAGCTCGGTGATGCGGACGTTCTGCAGCGAGCCGTCCTGGCGCGCCCACGCGACGGTCTGGCCCTTGCGCAGGGTGCCGTTGAAGATGCGGAGCAGCGCGAGGCGGCCGAGGAACGGCGACGCGTCGAGGTTCGTGACGTGGGCCTGCAGCGGCGCGCCCTCGTCGTACGTGGGGGCGGGGATCTTCTCGAGGATCGTCGCGAACAGCGGCTCGAGGGTCTCCGAGTCGGGCAGGCCGCCGTCGGCGGGCTGGTTGAGCGACGCCCGGCCGGCCTTCGCGGCGGCGTAGACGACGGGGACGTCGAGGATCGCGTCGAGGTCGAGGTCCGGCACGTCCTCGTGCAGGTCGGACGCGAGGCCGAGCAGCAGGTCGGTCGCCTCGTGGACGACCTCGTCGATGCGGGCGTCGGGACGGTCGACCTTGTTGACGACGAGGATGACGGGGAGCTTCGCGGCGAGCGCCTTGCGGAGCACGAACCGCGTCTGCGGGAGCGGGCCCTCGGACGCGTCGACGAGCAGGACGACGCCGTCGACCATCGACAGGCCGCGCTCGACCTCGCCGCCGAAGTCGGCGTGCCCGGGGGTGTCGATGACGTTGATCGTGATCCCGTCGGGCTGGCCCGCCGCGGCCGCCGCGGGGCCGGCGTACCGGACCGCGGTGTTCTTCGCGAGGATCGTGATGCCCTTCTCGCGCTCGAGGTCACCCGAGTCCATGGCGCGCTCGTCGACGTGCGCGTGCGCACCGAACGCCCCGGACTGCCAGAGCATGGCGTCGACGAGCGTCGTCTTGCCGTGGTCGACGTGGGCCACGATCGCGACGTTGCGCAGGTCGGCGCGCACGCCGGAGACGGTCGTGGACTCAGGCATGGGTGTACTCGGCTTTCGCAGGTGGGGTGCGCGCCGGGACGTGGCGCCGGACGATTCTACCCGCCACGGCCGCACGGGTCTCCCCTGCGGGGGTGTGACGGCCGTCCCCCCGGCGCCCCGCGCGCGACGTGCTCGCGGCCCCGCTCGGCCGTGCCGGGCCGTGCCGGGCCGTGCCGGGCCGTGCCGGGCCGTGCCCGGC
>NZ_BIMR01000388.1 GCF_004306155.1 Cellulomonas biazotea | reverse complement strand
GGCCTGGCCGGGCCCGGCCAGGCCCGGCCAGGCCCGGCCCGGCCCGGCCCGGCCCCCGAGTTCGCCGGTCCCGGCCGAGTTCGTCATCCGCAGCCGGCGAAGTCGACCACGACCAGCGAACTCGACGCCGGGGTTCAGGTGGGGGGCGGGTGGGGTGGGTGGGGTGGGGGCAGGTGGGGTGAGGGGCGGGCTGGGTCAGCCGCCGATGATCACCGTCGGGCAGCCCGGGCCCGGGACGACGGGGGTGCCGTGCATGCTCTGGTCGGCCAGGCGGGCGGCGGGGAAGTTGCCGATGAGGACCGTCAGCGACCCCATCGCGATGCCGTTCGGGGCGGGCGACACGCACGGGATGCCGCCGGGCATCGCGTTGGCGACCGCGGCGGGCTGCCCGCCGATGAGGACCGTCAGGACGCCTGCGGCGGGCGTGATCGGGCCCCCGACGTGCGGCTTCGGGCCGTCGAACAGCGGGCACAGGGCGGTGTCGCCGACCCGCAGCGCCGGACCGGTGGGCATCAGGGCGCCGGGGGCGGGGCGGGGGCGGCGAGCGTGCCGCTGAAGACCAGGGCGTCGTCGCACTCGGTGGGCGGCGGCGTGAGGTTGAGCGGTGCGCCGGGCTGGCGGCACACGACGGACATCGTGAGGCTCGTGCCGGCGGGCAGGACGATCGGCGTCTGGAAGTGGAAGTCGTTGTCGCGGAAGTTCTCGAGCGCGACGTCGAACAGCACGACCGGGTCGCCGCCGGCGGGGGTCTGCGTGAGGAGCAGCCGGCCGAAGTCGCCCTGCGGGTTGTTGAGGACGAGGTCGGTGAGGCGGAACGTGCCGCCGTCGGGCACGACGAACGGGTCGGCCTCGACGGCGCTCGCGGACGGCGGCGTCTGGATGCTCATGCGCTGCACGGTCGGGGTGAGGATCTCGGTGGGCGGCAGGAGGCTCTGCGTGAGCTCCTCCATCTGCGCGACCTGCTCCTGCGCGGCGGCGGCGGCCTGCCCGGCCCCGGTCGACGCCTGACCGGCGGCGGCCGCGGCCTCCTGCGCGGCGGCGGCGGCCTCCTGCGCCTGGGCGACCTCGTCCTCGACGGACGACTTCGCGGCGGACTGGATGACGGGCTTGAGGAGCGTGAACCACAGCAGCGCGAGCAGGGCGAGCAGCAGCAGGAGGGCCAGCAGGGCCTTGCCGAGCCACTTGGGGATCGTCGCGGTCTGCACGTGCGCGCCGTCGAGCAGGACGGGCGTGGTGTTCTCCGCGGCGGCGGTGACGGTGAACGGCATCGTCACGTCGGGCCCGCGCCACAGGCGGTCCTCGGGCTTGACGCGCACGTCGGCGAACTCGACGGTCCCGGGGTTGACCGACACGATCTGCGGCTGCACGCGGAACGCGAGGGCGCCGTTGTCGTCGGTCGCGGTGAGCGACACCGTCACGGGCACGTTGCCGCGGTTGTCGAGCGCGACCCGGTGCTTCGCGGCGCCGCGCCCGTGCGACGTGCGGGGGAGCAGCTCGGCGGTGGTGTCGAGGAACGGCAGGACCTCGACGACCCCTTCGGGCGTGACGGTCTCGTCGGTGTGCTCGAACGGCACGACGCGGACCCCGAAGTCGAGCTGCCCCGCGGGGACGGCGGCCGACCGCGGCGGCGCGAACCGCACGGTCGCGGTGGTCGACGTGCCCGGGTAGAGGCCCTCGATGACGGCGGGCTCGACGGTCGTCCAGGCGGCCGGCACGCCCAGCACCTCGATGCGGTAGCCCTCGACCACGTCACCGGTGTTGCGGATCTGCAGCGGCACGACCGCCTCGGTGCCGGGGCTGAGCTCCACGCGCGCCGAGTCGAGCTTCGCGGTCGTCGTCATGCTGCGGACGCTAGGAGCCGCGCGCGTCCGTCGGTACGGCGACCGGCCCGGCCGTCCGGGCACCGCTCCCTGCCCGTTGAGTCGTTGTTGACTGCACGATCAGTGCACCCGGGCAGGCTGGCTGCCTCGCACCCGAGGAGCGGGTGCCACGCAGCCGGGGGGCGACGATGGACAGGGTGGCGGTGTGGGTGAGCGCGCGGGACCCGATCTCCGAGGCGGGGGTCGTGAGCGCGTTGCGGCCGCGTCCGGAGGTGCGGGTCGTCCCCGTCGAGGAGGCGGTGCAGGCGCAGGTCGCGGTCGTGGTCGCGGACTCCGTGGACGACGACGCGCTGCGGCTGGTGCGGATGGTGCGCCGGCAGTCGGTCGCGCAGGCGGTGCTCGTCGCGGGCCGGCTCGAGGACGGTGACGTCGTGACGGCGGTCGAGGCGGGGGTGCTCGGGCTGGTGCGCCGCGCGGAGGCCACCCCGGACCGCCTGGTCCGGGTCATCTGCGGGGCGGCGACCGGTGAGGGCAGCGTGCCGCCCGACCTGCTGGGACGCCTGCTCGACCAGGTCGGGACGCTGCAACGTCAGGTGCTGCGACCCCGGGGGCTGACGTTCACGGGGCTCGCGTCGCGGGAGATCGAGGTGCTCAAGCTCGTCGCCGACGGGTACGACACCGCCGAGATCGCCCAGCACCTCGCGTACTCGGAGCGCACCGTGAAGAACGTCCTGCACGACGTCACGACGCGCCTGCAGCTGCGCAACCGGTCGCACGCGGTCGCGTACGCGCTGCGCGAGGGGCTCATCTGAGCCCTGCCCTTTCGGCCCGGACCGGCTGCCTCATCGGCTGACCGCGGGCGGTGCTCACCGGTGCCGGGTGCGCGGCAGCGTGGGCCGGGCACCCGAGCGCAGGAGGAGGCGACGTGCGTCGAGCGCTGACGGCCGGGCTGGTCGCTGCCGTCGTGCTGCCCACGGCCGTCCTCGCCGCGATGGGCGCACCGCGCCCGTCCGTCCTGCCGACGCCGCTCGTGACGCCCGCGCGACTCGCGTACGCGGATGCGGAGCAGCGCGTCGCGCAGCTCGCGGTCTGGGGCGACCCGTTCGGCGGCGGGGACGTCGAGCTCGCGGCCGGCCCGGGCGGCGGTGGCGCGGCCGACGGTCTCGCGGCGGGGCCGGTGCTGCCCGCGCTCGGCGAGCTGACCTCGTACTGGTACCCCGTCGAGCAGGGGCACCGCTACGACGCCGAGGCGTCGACGCAGAAGTTCGGGTCGGGGCCGATCCCCCTGGACATCCCGGTCTCGTCGGTGTTCGTCAGCGCGCGGCACGACCCGGCGGGTGACGTGTACCTGCGGTTCGAGCCGTTCGGCTCGGTCCCGCCGTCGGTCGTCCGGCTGACGTGCGGCGGTGCGGTCGAGTCGCACCCGGTCCTGTCGCACGACGGGCTGCGGGTGGCGTGGGCGACCCAGCGCGACGGCACGTGGTCGGTCGCGGTCGCGGACCTGCCGGTCGACGACCTCGGCGAGGGCGGCCTCGTGGTGCAGGACCCGCCGGCCGACCTCGACTGGTGCGACGAGGTGGGTGCCGCCTCGACGCTGCTGACGGACGACGCGGCCGACGAGACGTGGCCCGCGTGGACGCCCGACGACGAGCGGCTCGTGTTCAGCGGGACGGCCGACGACCCGCTGGGCGACCTGTGGTCGGTCCCGTCGACGGGCGACGGCGACCTGGTGCAGGTGACGTCCGGGCCGGAGGCCGACACGCAGCCGGCCGTCGCGGACGTCGCCGACGGCACCCGCACGGTCGTGGCGTTCACGACGACCCGGTTCCGCGGCGACGGCTCGGTCGCGTTCGTCGACCTGAGCGACGACGGCGAGGCGTCGACGGACGTGCAGGACCCGTACGTGGGCGAGGTCGGGTCGGTGCAGGGGTCGGAGCCGGCGTGGGGCGAGAGCTTCGACGACGCGTGGGTCGCGTTCACGAGCCGCGACCAGGACCCGGCGGGCGACGTGTGGCTCGCGCACGTGGACACCTCGGACGGCCTCATGGAGGTCGACTTCCAGGAGCCGGTCGCGGCCGTCCTTGGCCGGTCGGAGTCGCACCCGTCGTGGCGGTCGCCGTTCGAGCCCGACGCGCTCGACCGCCCGACGGCGTGGCTGACGATCACCGACGGCCCGAGCATGATCGACATCCACGACGTCCGGGCGGACGGCTCGGGGGACGAGCGGGTGCTGGCGAACCGGGTCGAGGCGCCTCCCGGCGGGGGCACCGGCACCCCGGGGCCCGAGCCGTTGCACGAGCTGTCCCCCGCGTACCACCCGGCGGGCGACCGGCTCGCGTACGCGTCCGAGCACGCCGAGCTCGCGGACTTCACATGGGACCTGTCGCAGGTGGTCCGCAGCACGCCCGCCGACCAGAACGCGGGCGAGGTCCTCGCGAACGACGACGGCACGCCCTACGACCACGGGCCGTTCGACGCCGAGCCCGCCTGGTCGCCCGACGGGACGCGCGTCGCGTTCGCGCGGTCGCCCGACCCGCAGGGGAACGCGCCGACGCGGCTGTGGGTCGCCGACCTGGTCGCGGGCACGGTCACGCAGGTGACGACCGAGGGCGAGGAGATGCTGTCCGAGGACCACGACCCGGTGTGGACGCCGGACGGGTCGCGGCTGCTGTTCAGCCGCTGGTTCCTCGACGACCGCGGCCTGACGGGCGGCGAGCGGTACGCCGTCGACTCGACCGAGATCTGGTGGGTCGACGTCGTGGGCGGCACGGCGACCGAGCTGCGGCAGCAGTACGACTGCGGCGAGACGTGCGACAACACGGTGCTGGGCCGCTCCCCCGCCCTGTCGTCCGACGGCACGCGGCTCGCCGTCGTCGACCTGACGAACGTGGCCGACGCGACCGACGACGGCGTCGTCGACGAGCCGGTGACGGCGTACGGCGGCATCGGCGTCCTCACGGTCGACACGACGACGACCCCGCCCACGGTGACGCGGGCCCGGACCCTCACGGGCCTGCGCGGCGACCTCACCGCGACCCCGGCGCGGGCGACCGTCGACGGCACCGACCACCCCGCGTGGTCGCCCGACGGCACCGAGGTCGCGTTCTCCGCGCACCGCACCGGGCAGCCGCAGCAGCGCGGCATCTGGGCGGTGTCCGCCGCCGACGGCGAGGGCCTGCGCGTCGTCACCGACACCCCCGGGCAGCAGGACGAGCCCGCGTTCCGGCCCTGGACCGACCTCGTGGTGACGCTCGCGGCGACGCCGTCCGCGGACGGCACCTCGACGCTCACGGTGACCGTCACCAACCAGGGGCCCGCGCTCGTCGTGCAGGGCCAGGTCGACGTCGCGCTGCCGCCCGGCCTGACCGCGACGGCCGTCCCCGGGTGCGTCCCGTCGGCCGCGTCGCAGCTCACCTGCACCCTGCCGACGCCGCTGCGGGGCGGCGCACCGCCCGTGGTCTTCGCGATCCCCCTGCAGGGTGTGACCGGCACGTCCGGCCCCGTGACCGCCGTCGTCACGAGCACGAGCCCCGAGCAGGACGTCACGGACAACACCGCGACGCTCGTCCCGACGCTCGTCGCGTCACTGCGGGGCATCTCCGTGACCGTCGACGTCACCCCCGGCCTTGTCTGGGTCGGCGGCCTGCCCGCCGTCGCGACGTTCACGATCCGCAACCTCGACCCGCAGCCCGCGACCGACGTGACCCTCACGACGGCCTACCCCGCCGGCGCCGTCCCGGCCGGCACCGAGCCCGGGACGGAGCCGTGCCTGCAGGCCGCGGGCACGTGCGCGCTCGGCACGCTCGGCGCGGACGCGACGCGCGTCCTGACGGCACCGCTGGGCGTCGCACCGTTCACCGGCCCGCCGCAGACCGGCCTGGTCACCGGCACGGTCACGCGCACCACGCCCGACCCGACCCCCGCCGACGACACCGCGAGCGCCCCGCTGGAGGTGCGCCAGCCGACGATCGTCGTGTCGCCCGTGGTCGTCCGCCCGGGCGGCGTCGCGTTCGTCACCGGCGAGTGGTTCCCACCCGGCGAGCCCGTCCTGGTGTCGTGGACGCCCGGGATCATGGGCGCCCCCGGGCCGTACCCCGTCGCCGACGACGGCACGTTCCAGGCGTCGCTGCCGGTCGTCGCCGACACGCAGCTCGGGCCTCGCCGGCTGGCCGTGACCGGGACGACCCCCGGGCCCCTGTTCGGCGAGGTCGGCGCCGACCTGCTCGTCACGCCGAACTCGGTCGCGGCCCCGAGCTTCCTGTTCCGGGACTGAGGGGGTGGCGACGTGATCGGCTCGGTCGACGAGGCGCTGCGGGCGCTCGTGCGGGAGGCCGTCGACAGCTCGTCCGTCGAGGTCGTGCTGGACGCGCCCACGAAGGACTGGGCGGCGCGGCGCAACGCGCCCACCGTCGACATGTACCTGTACGACCTGCGCGAGGACATGCGCCGCCGGTCGCGGGGTTTCCTGGAGAACCGGGTCGAGGGCGAGGTCCGGGCCCGCTTCCAGCCGCCGCGGCACTTCCGGCTGTCGTACCTGGTCACGGCGTGGACGCAGCGCCCGGAGGACGAGCACCGGCTGCTCGACGCCGTGCTCGTGCACCTGCTGCGGTTCGACGCGCTGCCCGCGCGCGTCCTGGAGGACCGGCTCGCGGAGGCCGGGGCGCGCGTGCCGCTGTTCGTCGGCCTGCCGCCGCCCGAGGACCGCGGCTTCGCCGACGTCTGGTCCGCGCTGGGCGGGGAGCTGAAGCCGTCGATCGACGTCGTCGTCGACGTGCCGGTCCTCACGCCCGTGCCCGGTGACGTCGTCGCACCGCCGGTGCGCGAGCCGCTCGCGATCGACCTCGCCGACACCGACGGCGGGGCGTCGGACAGCGGCGTGCGACGGCACGAGGCACCGCCCCCGTCGGGCGGTGCGGGCGGCGACGGCGACGGCCACGACGGGACCAAGGCCGGCACGCGGCGACCCGTCGCGCGCGCCCGGAGACGACGGTGAGCGTCGGCGTCGGCACGGACGCGAGCACCGCGCACGTCCTGGCGCGGCTCGCCGCGGTCGAGGAGCGCGTGCGGGCGCTCGTCGCGCGCCGACGCGTCGGCGACCCGCAGCCCGACGACCCGTTCCGCGGGCTGTACCTCAGCGACGAGACCGTCGACCGCCTCCTCGCGGGGCGCGCTCCCGAGCCGCTGTCCCCGGCCGTCGACGAGCGCACCCGCCTCGCCGAGCAGGCCGCGGACGCCGCCGAGGCGCAGGGCCTCCCGCTGCGGCTGCGGGACCTGGTGCGCGCGTTCGGGCTCGACGACGTCGACGTCGAGCTGCTGCTCGTCGCCCTGGCGTGCGAGGTCGACGCGCGGTTCGAGCAGCTCTTCGGGTACCTCAACGACGACGTCACGCGGCGGCGGCCGTCGGCGGCGGTCGCCCTCGCCCTGTGCGGCGTGCCGCTCGCGTCGGCCGCGGGCCGGCACCGGCTGGAGCACGGGCCGCTCGTCAGGGGCGGGCTGCTGGAGGTCGAGGACCCCGACCGTCCCCTGCCGGGCCGGCCGCTGCGGGTGCCGGACCGGGTCGTCGGGCACCTGCTCGGCGACGACGCGCCCGACCCGGCGCTCGTCGCGGTGCTCGCCGAGACCGAGGACGTCGCGTGGGGCGACCCGACGCGGCTCGTCGCGGCCCTGTCGGCGGGCGCACCCCTGGTGTACCTGCGCGAGCCGCCCACCGGCTCCGGGCGGGTGCTCGCGGTGCGCGCGCTGCGTGCCACCGGCCGGGGTGCGCTGGTCGTCGACGGGCCGGCGCTCGCGGCCGCGCCCGACGCCGAGCACGTCGCCCGGACCGCCG
>NZ_BIMR01000387.1 GCF_004306155.1 Cellulomonas biazotea | reverse complement strand
CGGTCGGGCCGCGGCGCGGGGCGGCCCGCACCCGCGACGGCCTCGGGGGCGGGGTCGCGCACGACCTCGCCGAGCCCGCCGTCGACGAGCACGGTGTCGCCGTCGCGCAGCAGGTCGGCGCCGGGGACGGCCACGACCGCGGGGATGCCGAGCGCGCGGGCGAGGATCGCGGTGTGCGACGTCGGGCCGCCGCCCTCGATGACGAGCGCGAGCACGGCGCCGGGGTCGAGTCGGGCGGTGTCGGCGGGTGCGAGGTCCCGGGCGACGAGCACGAACGGCTCGCCGGGGTCGGGGACGCCGGGCACGGGCGCGCCGGTGAGCGCGGCGACGACGCGGTCCCGCACGTCCCGGACGTCGCCCGCGCGCTCGGCGAACATCCCGCCGAGCGCCGCGAGCTGGTCGGCGACGCCCGCCGCGGCGTCCCACACCGCGCGCTGCGGGGTGGCGCCCGTGTCGAGCACGCGCCCGCGTGCGGCGTCGACGAGG
>NZ_BIMR01000386.1 GCF_004306155.1 Cellulomonas biazotea | reverse complement strand
CCCGCACGACGCGCGGCGCGACCGCCAGGTAGTCCGCCGCCTCGACGAGCCGCCGCCGCTGCGTCGCCGTCAGCCCTGCGTCACCGGCGTCGCGCGCCGCGAGGATCCCCTCGAGCGACCCGTACCGGTGCACGAGCGCCGCGGCCGTCTTCTCCCCGATGCCCGCGACCCCGGGCAGGCCGTCGCTCGGGTCGCCGCGCAGCACCGCCATGTCCGCGTACCCCGCGCCCGACGACACCGCGTACCGCTCGGCGAGCCGCGCCTGGTCGACGACCTCCAGGTCCTTGATCCCGCGCACCGTGTACAGCACCCGCACGTGCGCCTCGTCGTCGACCAGCTGGAACAGGTCCCGGTCGCCCGTGATGACGTCGACCGCGGCCCGCTCCCCCGCCGGCTTCGCCCGCTCGCGGGCGACGAGGGTCCCGATGACGTCGTCCGCCTCGAACCCCGGCGCCCCGACGCGCGCGATGCCGAACGCCTCCAGCACCTCGACGATGACCGGGACCTGCGGCGTGAGCAGGTCGGGCACCTCCTCGACGTCCGACCCGCCCGGCACCGGCACCGCCACGCGGTGCGCCTTGTACGACGGGATCGCCTCGACCCGGAACGCCGGCCGCCAGTCGTCGTCCCAGCACGCGACGAGCCGCGTCGGCCGCCGGTCGGTGACGAGCCGGGCGATCATGTCGAGCAGCCCGCGCACCGCGTTCACGGGCGTGCCGTCGGGCGCCTTCACCGAGTCGGGCACCCCGAAGAACGCCCGGAAGTACAGCGAGGCGGAGTCGAGCAGCAGCAGGCGCGGGGTCTGGTCCGTCATGCGTGCGAGTGTGTCAGTCCCGTCCGACGCCGACCCGCCGTCGCGCCGCTGCGTCCCGTGGAAGGTCTGTCGCGCCGAGCGGGACGCACCTTCCACACCGCGCGCTCGGGGGAGCGCAGGCCCAGGCGGCGGGCGGGCGGGACGTCGGGCGGGCGGGCGGGACGTCGGGCGGGCGGGACGCGGGCGGGCGGGGTCAGGCGGCGACCGGTTCGCGGGGTGGCAGGCCGAGCTGCTTGCGGAACAGGCGACGCTGGACGACCCAGCCGGCGGCGGCGAGCGCGACCCACGCGACCACCAGGACCACCTGCTCGGCGCCGTCGTCGGGGTGGCGCAGCAGGTCGAGCGCCGACGGGAACATCAGGGCCAGGCCGGTCAGGGTGATGCTCGCCCCGCCGAGGACCGTCAGCCACAGCAGGGCCCGCCGGTGGTACTTCTCGGCGAGCGTGGCGGACGCGATGGCGACCGCGCCGATCACGATGAACCCCAGGACCGCGCTGGTCCCGGCGTTGCCGAAGGCGGACCACAGCTTGGCGCCGATGACGGCGCCCGTGGCGAGGCCGACGACGAACGTCGCGAACCGGAAAACCAGCGACACGACCAGCCAGAGCACGACCGCCGCACCCGCACCGACGAGCAGCGCGGTGCCGGTGGACGCGTCGAGCGCGTCGGCGGCCAGGTACCCGAGCCCGAACCCCGACGCGACGAGCGCCAGGTTCACGGACCGGATGCCGAAGAAGCAGAGCAGCAGACCGATGAGCAGCACCACCAGGCCAGACACCATCGTGACCCCCTCGCGTCGGGACCAGGCTAGGGCCAGACCGGGACGAATGCCGCGCGACAGCCCGACGGTGCCCGACGCAGGCCCGACGCAGGCCCGACGCAGGCCCGACGCAGGGCCGACACAGACCCGAGGTGGGCCCGACGAGGGCGCGACGAGAGCGCGGCGGGCACTCGCCGACGGTCCCGACGCAGGTCCGTGCTCGATGTCGACCGCCCGCCCGGACCGGCGAGGGTCCGGGCGGGCGGGACGTCAGGTGCTGGCGCGGACGACCAGCGACGTCGGGAGGGTGATGGCGGCGGGCGCCTCCCCCTCCACGACCTCCAGGAGCAGCCGGACCATCTCGGTGCTGATGCGCTCGAACGGCTGCCGCAGGGTGGTGAGCGGCGGGTCGAGGGTCGCGGCGAGGCCCGAGTCGTCGAACCCGCCGACGGACACGTCCTCGGGGACGCGGCGCCCGGTCTCGCGCAGGACCTGGATCGCCCCGGCGGCCATGAGGTCGGACGCGACGAACACGCCGTCGACGTCGGGGCGACGGGCGAGCAGCTCCCGCATGGCCGCCGCACCGCCTGCCCGCGAGTAGTCGCCGTGCGCGACGAGCGTCTCGTCGTACGCGTCGCCGAGCTCGGCGCGGTAGCCCTCGAGGCGCATCCGGCCGCCGGGGGTGTCGAGCGGGCCGGTGATCGTCGCGACGCGGGTCCGGCCGCGGTCGAGCAGGTGCCGGGTCATGCGCCGGCCCCCTCCGAGGTCGTCGGCGGCGACGTACCCGAGCTGCCCCTCGAAGCCGAGCGGGATGCCGCAGGCGATCGTGGGGATGCCCTGGCGGACCAGCTCGGCGAGGACGGGGCTGCCCGCGTGCGACGAGATGAGCAGGACGCCGTCGACGTGCCCGGCGCCGACGTAGGACAGCACCTGGCTCTGCTCCTCGGGCGTGCCGGCGACCATGAGCAGCAGCGGCATCGACCGGCCCGCGAGGGCCTGCGCGGCGCCGCGCAGCAGGATCGAGAACGTGGGGTCCTCGAACAGCAGGTGCTGCGGCTCGGTGAGCAGGAACGCGACGGAGTTCGACCGGCCCGTCACGAGGGACCGGGCGTGCTGGTTCATCGAGTAGCCCGTGGTCTTGATGGCCTCCTCGACGGCGGCGAGCGCCTCCGGGGAGACCCAGTGACCACCGTTGATGACGCGCGACACGGTGCCGCGGGAGACCCCGGCGGCCGCGGCGACGTCACGGATCGTCGGACGGCGCCGCGGCGCCGGGCTCGAGGTCGTCGTCTCGTCCATCGGACGGAACTCTATGCGCCGCGCCACGGATCAGGCCTTGACCGAACCGGCGGCGAGGTCGACCTTCCAGTACCGCTGCAGGGTGAGGAAGAGCAGGGCGAGCGGGATGACCGACAGGAGCGAGCCCGTGATGACGGACGTGTACATCGCGGGCTGCGACGCACCCTGGTTGAGCAGGCCGTTCAGGCCGACCGTGATGGGGAACAGGCGGTCGTTGCCGAGCATGATGTACGGCAGCATGAAGTTGTTCCAGATGCCGACGAACTGGAACAGGAACACGGTGACCAGGCCCGGGCCCATGAGCGGCACGGCGATGCGGGAGAACGTGTGCCACTCGGACGCACCGTCGGTGCGCGCGGCCTCGAGGAGCTCGTCGGGGACGGACGCGCCCGCGTAGATGCGGCACAGGTAGATGCCGTACGGGCTGATGAGGCTGGGCAGCAGCACCGACCAGTACGTGTTGGTGAGGTTGACCTCGGCGAGCAGCAGGTACTGCGGGATCGCGAGGACCACGCCGGGCACGAGGACGCCCGCGAGGATGCAGTTGAAGATGAGCTTCTTGCCGACGAACTGGTACTTCGCGAGCGCGTAGCCGGCCATCGAGGAGATGAGCACGGACATCGCGCCGCCGAAGCCGGCGTAGAGCGCGGTGTTCGCCATCCAGCGCCAGTACAGGCCGTCGCGGTACGCGGACAGGTCGGTGATGTTCTCGACGAGGTGCGTCGACGGCAGGAACGTGAACGTCGAGAAGAGCTCGTTCGCGGACTTCGACGAGGCGACGAGCACCCACAGCACGGGCAGCAGGCAGTAGATCGCGCCGACGACGAGGATCGTGGTCCCGAAGACCGACGGGCGCTCGGTGCGCTCGGGGCGCAGCGTCTGCCGCTGGACGGCGGCGACCGGGCGCGGGGGGCTGTAGGTCGTCATCGGGACTCCTGGGAGAAGGCGCGGCCGTCCTGCACGAGGCGCAGGAACAGGTAGGAGAAGGCGAACGTCGCGAGCGCGATCACGACCGAGGTGGCCGACGCGGCGTAGATGTCGCCGCGGGTGAACGCGTCGCGGTACACCTTCATGAGCGGGCTCCATGTCGAGGAGATCGTGTTGCTCAGGGGCCGCAGCGTCATCGGCTCGGCGAACACCTGGAGCGTCGCGATCATCGAGAAGAGGAACGTGAGGACGAGCGACGGCATGACGATCGGGATCTTGATCCGCCACGCGATCGAGAGCTCGGTGGCACCGTCGAGGCGGGCCGCCTCGTACAGCTCGGTCGGGATCGACTTGAGCGCGGTGTAGATGATGATCATGTTGAAGCCGACGCCGCCCCACAGGCCGATGTTCGCGATGGC
>NZ_BIMR01000385.1 GCF_004306155.1 Cellulomonas biazotea | reverse complement strand
CACGACCGCGAGGACGGCGAGCAGGACGAGCTCGGCCAGCGTGAGCCGTGCCCGGGCGCTCATCGGGCGACCTCCGTCCGGGCCGACGTCGCCGAGGTCGCGGCCGTCCCCGCCGACGTCGCCCGCGGCGCCGACCACGACGGCGAGTGCAGCGTCACCGTCACGTGCGCGACGACGTGCCGGACGTGCCGTGCGGCGGCGAGCCAGGCGTCCGCGACCGCGCCGAGCACGTCGGCGAGGTCCCCGTCGAGCCGGGTGACGAAGTGCTCGGGCGCCACGGTCGCGCGCGAGCGGGCGACCGCGATGGCCTGCTCGATGGCCCGCATGTGGTCGCCAGGCCGGCCCTCGTGGCCGTCGTCCAGCGGGTACAGCGCCCAGTGCGCCGCGGCACGCAGGCCGGTCGTCGGCAGCTCGGGGGCGTCGACGGCGGCGAGCACGACGTCGTCGGGCAGGGTGCACGCGACCTCGCCGGGGCACCCGCGCGACAGCTGGACGTGGGCGACGACGTGCGCGCCGTGCCGTCCGGCGGCGGCGACGACGTCGTGGACGAAGCGCACGACGTCCGTCTCGGTGCCGCGGACCAGCGTCGAGACGTCGTCGGTCGTCACCTGGACCGCGCGACGGTCGGCCTGCGCCAGGGCGTCGAGGATGACGGCGACGGCGTCGTCGGACGCCGGGTGGAGCGAGAAGCGCGCGCCGACGCCGAGGTCGGCGGCGCCCTGCCCGGGATCGACCCCGGCCCCGGGCGCAGTGCCGGGCGAGGTGTCGTCCCGGGTGTCGGTCACGGGCGTGCTCGTGGTGCTCATGCGGTCCTCCGTTGCCTGGCGGGGGCCCCCGGCGAGCGCACGAGGCCGCGCGGCGGCGCCCCGGTCGCACGCCCGGCGCCGGGCACGCGCAGGCGTGCCGGCCCACGGGACGCGAC
>NZ_BIMR01000384.1 GCF_004306155.1 Cellulomonas biazotea | reverse complement strand
GCCTCCGGCGCCGACGCGTCGGCGCCGGAGGCAGCGCGCGGTGCGGCGTCGATGGCCGGCGACGTGGCGTCGTCCAAGCTCGCCTGGTACGGCGGGCGGGTCGTCTTCACGGCGGGCAGCGGCCTGTCGGGCGAGGGCGGCAGCGCGACCGCGTGGGCCCTCGACGCGGCGAGCGTGTTCTCCGCGGAGACAGTCGCACGGGTCGCGGCCGCGCTCGGTGTGGCGGGGGAGCCGCGTCAGGAGTACGGCTCGTGGACGGTGGGCCCGACGGACGGCTCGGGCGCGACCGTGTCGCTGTCGCCCGACGGCTCGGCGAGCGTGTCGTACTACGACCCGGCCCGCGACCCGTGGTCGTGCGTGCGGTCCGCCCCGGAGACGCTCGACTCGTCGGGTGCCGGCACGGACGGTGCGACCGGTGCCGCGGAGCCCGCGATCGTCGACCCGGGTGCCGGGTGCGAGCAGCCGAACCAGCCGGCGGCCCCGACCGGCGACGCCGCCGAGGCGAAGGCGCGCGAGGTCCTGGCGTCGCTCGGGGTCGACGCCGACGGGTTCGAGTACGAGGTCATGAGCGACACCGGCATCGCGCAGCTCGTGCAGGTGACGGCGTACCAGGTCGTCGACGACCAGCGCACCGGGCTGGCGTGGAACGTGTCCCTCGTCGGTGACGGCGTGCAGTCGCTGTGGGGCTCGCTGGCCCCGCTCGTGGACCTCGGCGCGTACGACGTCGTGAGCCCGCGCGCGGCGGTCGAGCGCCTGACCGACCCCCGGTTCGGCTCGACGGGCGGCGGGATGATGCCGTTCGCGGCCGCCGACATGGCCCGGTCCGCCGAGTCGGGCATCGCGGTCGACCCCGCCGCCGAGCCGACGGTCCCCCCGACCGCGACCGCGGGACCGATCGCCTGGCCGGTCGAGGACGTGACGATCACGTCGGCTCGCCTGGGCCTGGCGTTCACGTCGCTGCCGGACGGCGCGGCCGTGCTCCTGCCGACGTACGAGCTGTCGTCGGACGACGGCCGGACGTGGACGGTCGTCGCGGTCGCGGACGACGAGCTGGACTTCTCCGTGCCGCGCTGACGCGCTCGCGGAGGGACGAGGAGGCCCGGTCGGCGTGGAGGGACGCCGACCGGGCCTTCGTGCTGCCGGGCGTGGCCGCGGCACCCGGACGCGGCGCCGCGTGGCAGGTCAGCCGCGACGTGCCTCGCGGACGACCGCGACGCCCCCGGCCGGCACCTTGTACGACCCGCTCACGGCGGTGCCGGTGAGCAGCTCGGTCCCGTCGGCGGGGATCTCGACGGGCTGGTCGGCGTGGTTGACCGCGACGACGTAGTCCGCGACCGCGCCGTGCCGACGGACGACCTCGACCTCGTCGGGCAGCCCGGACGGTGCGAGGCCCGCGTCCGCGTAGGCGGCGCGCAGGACGGGGGCGAGACCGTCGACGCCGAGCCGCGTGGACACGTACCAGCCGGTGCCGGCGCCGTGCCGGTTCCGGGTGATCGCGGGGAGCCCGGCGGCGGGCCCGTCGACGTAGGTCGCGACGACGTCGGCGCCCTCGAGCGCCAGGTCGTCGGCCCAGACGTCGGCGGCGAGCTCGGTGCGCACGCCGTCGTGGTCCCACGCGACGGCGAGGGTGTCGCCCTCGCGCAGGGGCAGGAACTCCTCGACGGTGAGCCCGAGCGCGGTGCGCAGGGGTGCGCCGTAGCCGCCGGGGTGCACGGCGTCGTGCTCGTCGACGATGCCGGAGAAGTACGACACGACGAGCGTCCCGCCGTCGGCCACGTAGGCGGCGAGGTGGTCGCCGGCGGCAGCGGTGAGCAGGTACGACGCGGGGGCGACGACGAGCCGGTACGCCGACAGGTCGGCGGTCGGGTGCACGAGGTCGACCGTCAGCCCGTCGCGCCACAGCCGGTCGTAGTAGGCGAGGACGCGCTCGCGGTGGTCGAGGTCGACGGACGGCCGCCACTCGAGGTCCTGCGCCCAGAACGACACCCAGTCCCACAGGATCGCGACGTCGGCCCGGACGGTCGAGCCCTGCACCTCGGCGAGCCGGCCGAGGTCGGCGCCGAGGGTGCGCACCTCGCGCCACACGCGGGACGACGTGCCGGCGTGCGGCAGCATCGCGGAGTGGAACTTCTCGGCGCCGCTGCGGGATGCCCGCCACTGGAAGAACAGGATCGCGTCGGCGCCGCGGCCCAGGTGGCTCAGGGCGTTGCGGGTGGTCTCCCCGGCGCGCTTGGCGACGTTGCGGGGCTGCCAGTTCACGGCGGACGTGGAGTGCTCCATGAGGATCCACGGCTTGCCGCCCGCGAGCGAGCGGGTGAGGTCGGCGGCCAGCGCGAGGTCGACGTGACCCCGCCGGTCGGCGGCGGTGAGGTAGTGGTCGTTGGAGACGACGTCGACCTCCGCGGCCCAGGCCCACAGGTCGGTGGACGGGCAGTTGGTGGTCATGAAGTTGGTGGTCACGGGCACGTCGGAGTGCGCGCGGATGGCGTCGCGCTCGGCGACGAAGCAGGCCCGCAGGGCGTGGTCGGTGAACCGGGCGAAGTCGAGCCGCTGGGCGGGGTTGACGACGCTGGGGGCGAGCGCGGGGACGTCGACGTGCGCCCACTCGCCGTACCGCTGGCCCCAGAACGTCGTGCCCCACGCGGCGTTGAGCGTGTCGAGGGTGCCGTAGCGGTCCTGCAGCCAGGCGCGGAACGCGGTCGCGGACGCGGGGGAGTAGTCGTCGGAGACCGGGGCGCCGTACTCGTTGTGGACGTGCCACAGGGCGACGGCGGGGTGCCGGCCGTACCGGCGGGCGAGGGCGTCGGCGATCCCGACGGCGGCCGCGCGGTAGGCGGGGTGGGACGGGGACGCCATGCCGCGCGAGCCGAAGCCGAGGACGGTGCCGTCGCGCGTGACGACGCGGGCGTCGGGGTGCGCGGCGAAGAACCAGGCGGGCGGCGACGCGGTGGGGGTGCCGAGGTCGACGCGGATGCCGTTGTCGTGCAGCAGGTCGAGGAGCCGGTCGAGCCAGCCGAAGTCGTGCTCGCCCTCGCGCGGCTCGAGCAGTGCCCAGGAGAAGATCCCGACGGAGACGAGGTTGACGCCGGCCTCGCGCATGAGCCGGACGTCCTCGTGCCAGACCTCTTCGGGCCACTGCTCGGGGTTGTAGTCGCCGCCGTACGCGATGCTGTCGAGCCCGGTCGGCCAGGTGGCGCGCGCGGGCTCGGATGAGGTCTGGAAGGGCATGACGCTCCGTCGAGTCAGGTATGTCCGCTGTGACCGATCACAGACCAGATGAGCTCGGATCGCCCCCTGGGACCGTTCACAACGGATAGGTAACACCAGGGTGACCGTGGTTGACAAGGCTCGGGACGCTCCATCACTGTGAACGCGCACAGGCAAGGCGTCACAGTGGACGCCCGTCCGTCGCGGTGGAGCGGCGGACCCTTGACGAGGAGGTCAGATGCGCCTGCACACAGGTATCCGCGTCGCGGCGGTCGTCGCTGCGACCGCGCTGCTCGCCACCGCGTGCTCTTCGAGCAACGGCGACGACGGCGACACCGGTTCGACGGACGCCTCGGGCGAGAAGGTCGAGCTGACCTTCTGGACCTGGGCGCCCGGCATGGAGGAGGCGGCGGCCGTCTGGAACGAGGCCAACCCCGACATCCAGGTGACCGTCAACAAGCAGGACGGCGGCGACCCGGCCGTCACCAAGCTGCTCACGGCGATCCAGGCAGGCTCCGGCGCCCCGGACCTGTTCCAGACCGAGTACCAGAAGATCCCCACGCTGGTCTCGTCCGACGCGCTCGCCGACATCGCGGACGTCCTCCCCGAGGGCACCCAGGAGCGGTTCGCCGAGGGCACGTGGCAGTCCGTCACGCTCGGCAGCGACGCGGTCTACGGCGTCCCGCAGGACTCCGGCCCCATGCAGTTCTACTACCGCGACGACATCTTCACGGAGCTCGGCCTGGCCGTCCCGACGACGTGGGAGCAGTTCGCCCAGGTCGCCGAGCAGCTGCACACCGCCGACCCGACCAAGTACCTCAGCACGTTCTCCGCGACCGACGCCGGCTGGTTCACCGGCCTCACGCAGCAGGCCGGCGCGTCCTGGTGGGGCATCGACGGCGACTCCTGGAGCGTCGACATCGAGTCCGCCGCCGTGCAGAAGGTCGCCGAGTACTGGGGCGGCCTCGTCGAGAAGGGCGTCATCGACAACAAGCCGATGTACACCCCCGAGTGGAACGCCGCCCTCAACGACGGCACGCAGGTCGGCTGGCTCTCGGCCATCTGGGCGCCCGGCGTCCTGTCGGGCAACGCCGCCGACACCGCCGGCAAGTGGAAGATGGCGCCCATGCCGCAGTGGGAGGAGGGCGACAACGCCACGGGCAACTGGGGCGGCTCGGCCACCTCGGTCACGTCCCAGTCGAAGCACCCCGCCGAGGCCGCGAAGTTCATCGCGTGGCTCAACGCCAGCCAGGAGGGCGTCAACCTGCTCGTCTCCGGTGGCGGCCTGTACCCGGCCGACATCCCGAGCCAGGCCGAGGCGCTCGCCTCCCCGCCGGAGTTCTTCGCCAACCAGCCCGACTTCTACGAGATCGCCGGCGAGACGGCGAAGGGCGTGCAGCCCTTCACCTACGGCCCGAACGTCAACGTCGCGTACTCCGCGTACAACGACGAGTTCGGCAAGGCGGCCGAGGCCAAGCAGGCCTCGCTCTTCCTCGACGCGGTCACGGCCATGCAGGCCACGACGGTCGACGACCTGAAGAACCAGGGCTTCTCCGTCAAGGAGTGACGACGAGCGGCCGCCCGGCACCCCTCCGCCGGGCGGCCGCCCCCGCCCCTGCTCTGCCGCGCGCACCAGCGCCGACGGCACCCGTGTCCGACGTCGCACGCGCTACCGGAAGGACCCTCACGTGACCACCCTCGCCCCGCCCCGCGCGGCCGCGACGCGCGACCGATCCGCGACGCGGCGCCGACGCCGGCGCACCGCGGCACCGTTCGCGTTCCTCGCGCCCGCCCTCACGCTCTTCACGCTGTTCCTCGCGCTCCCCATCGCGTACGCCGTCTACCTGAGCTTCCGCACCGAGGTCGTCAAGGGCCTCGGGCTCGGCTCCGGCGCCCGCCAGGAGGTCTGGGCCGGCTTCGCCAACTACAGCCGCGCGCTCGACGACCCCGAGTTCATCGCGTCCGTCGGCCGCGTCGCGCTCTACGGGATCCTGCTCGTCCCCACGATGCTCGGCCTCGCCCTGCTGTTCGCGCTGCTGCTCGACGCGCGCCGGACGCGGGCCAAGTCGTTCTCCCGGATCGCGATCTTCCTGCCGTACGCCGTGCCCGCGGTCATCGCGTCGCTGCTGTGGGGCTTCCTCTACCTGCCGCGCGTCAGCCCGTTCTACTACGTGTTCGACAAGCTCGGGTGGGACGTGCCCCCGGTCATGTCGCCCGGCCTCGTCGTGTT
>NZ_BIMR01000383.1 GCF_004306155.1 Cellulomonas biazotea | reverse complement strand
GCCCGTCCCGCCCCAGCTCGCGACGGCGAGCACGACGGCGTGGCGCGCAGGGCCGACGACCGCGAGGAGCGAGGCGACGCCCGACAGGACGAGGGCGGGCGGCTGGTCGCCCGCGACGGCGCTGCGCTGGTGCCGAGCGCGTGCGGCGACGGCGACGAGCGCGACCGCGATCGCGGCGGCGATGCCCACCCGCGGGACGTCGAGGCCCGCGACGTCGACGGTGCCGCCGACGAGCGCGCCGGGAAGAGCGACCAGCAGGGTGCCGGCCGCGAGCAGCTCGGCGACCCGGCCGCCACGCCGCCACCGGCGGACGGCCACGCCGGTCAGGACGAGGCCCAGGGGGACGAGGTACGGCTCGGGCGAGCGGACGTCGTCCGCACCGAGCAGCGTCCACGAGGCGAGCACCGCGAGGCCGAGCGCGACCCATCGCAGCGGTCGGCGGTCGGCGCGCAACGCGCACGCCCCGGCACCGACGGCGGCGACGACGAGCGCGAGCGCCTGCGTACCCGGTCCGTGCGCGGCGGAGGCCAGCAGGCCGACCGCCACGAGCACCGCACCCGAACCCTCGCACGCGAGAGCCCCCGGACGGCCTTGCGGGGTGGTGCGGAACGCCGCCGGGAGGGTCGACAGCAGCGCGGCGGCGACCCCGACGGCCACGACGGCGACGACGACGGCGCGCGCCTCGCCGAGTCCGGTGACGGAGTGCACGGCCCACAGGCCGCCGGCGACGACGACGGGCAGCGCCGCGGACGCCCCGGTCGCGATGTCGACGGCGACGCGCCCGGGGCCGCGCAGCGCGACCAGCCCGCATGCCGCCGCGGTGACCAGCACCAGCACGACGAACGCTCCGTGCGCACCGGGCCCCGCAGGCCAGGCCAGGCCGGCGGACCATCCGCCCACGACGGCACCGGCGCCGACGAGGAGCAGCGCGGGTCGCGTGCGCGTGCCGACCCACGGCGCGCTCCACGGCGGCGTGGCGGCGAGGCCCGTCCC
>NZ_BIMR01000382.1 GCF_004306155.1 Cellulomonas biazotea | reverse complement strand
GGCGCGGGCCGTCGGGCCGAGCAGGTGCGCGGGTCGTACCGACCCGCGGGCAGTCAGGCTGGTCAGGCCAGGAGCGTCGGCTTCAGGTCGACGATGCGCCCCAGCAGGCCGTTGACGAACGACGGCGAGTCGTCCGTCGACAGCGAACGGGCCAGCTCCACGGCCTCGTCCACCGCGACGGCGTCCGGCACGTCCTCGTTGTAGAGGACCTCCCACGTGCCGATGCGCAGCAGCGCCCGGTCGACCGCGGGCATCCGCTCGATCGTCCACCCGTGCGCGTGCGTCGCGAGCAGCTCGTCGATGCGCTCGCGGTGGGCGATGACGCCCTCGACGAGGTCGACCGAGTACTGCGGGAGCGACGCCTCCGTGCCGGGCTCGGCGACGCGCTGCGCGAGCAGCGTCACCGGGTCGAGGCCGCGCTGGTCGGCCTCGAAGAGGACGTCGAGGGCCCGCTTGCGGGCCTTGGTGCGTGCGCCCACGTCAGTCGTTCACGCGGCCCAGGTAGCTGCCGTCGCGGGTGTCGACCTTGACCTTGGTGTTCGACTCGAGGAAGAGCGGCACCTGGATCTCGTAGCCGGTCTCGAGCGTCGCGGGCTTGGTGCCGGCCGACGAGCGGTCGCCCTGCAGGCCGGGCTCGGTGTAGGTGACCTCGAGGACAACCGACGGCGGGAGCTCGACGTAGAGCGGCACGCCCTCGTTCGTCGCGATGAGCGCGCTCTGGTTCTCCAGCAGGAAGTTCGCCGCGTCGCCGACCGTGGCCGCGCCGACGTGGATCTGGTCGTACGTGTCCGTGTCCATGAACACGAAGTCGTCGCCGTCCTTGTACAGGTACTGGTAGTCGCGCTTGTCGACGTTCGCCGTCTCGATCTTCAGGCCGGCGTTGAACGTCTTGTCGACGACCTTGCCGGACAGGACGTTCTTCAGCTTGGTGCGCACGAACGCGCCGCCCTTGCCGGGCTTGACGTGCTGGAACTCGACGACGGTCCACAGCTGCCCGTCGATCCGCAGCACGGTGCCGTTCTTGAGGTCGTTCGTGGTCGCCACAGTCGTCGCTTCCTGTCGTGGGTTCGAGGGATTCGCGGTGCCGCCCGAGCGTCGTGGTGCCGGTGCGTCGTGTCGCCACGCCGTGCCGGTGCGCCCAGGGCCCCGCAGACCGCCGACCATCCTACCGCGCGCGCACCTGGCGGCCGCTCGCCGCCCTGTCGCGGGCTCGTGGCCTGCGACCTCGTGACCCGTTCAGCCGAACGCGGCGATCAGCGCGACCGCGCCGAACCCGACGAGCGCGGACCACACGAGCGACGCGAGCGTGCCGATGACGAACCGCTCCGAGGCGCCGGGGTTCTCGCGCAGCTCCGGGTACCGCCCGAGGCCCTTGACGGCGACGACGACCGCGATGCCGCCGGACTCGCCGACCAGCAGGCAGCCCGTCACGGCGAGCCGCTCGAGGATGCCGACCCACGTCCCGCCGCGCAGGACCGCCTGCGCGCCCTCGCCCTCGGGCCCGTCGGACACGGCGAGCGGCGACGGCCTGCTGCCGTCCGCGACGACGGTCTCGGGCGCCGCGACGACCTCGGCGGTGCCCGCGGCGGGGGTCTCGGCCGCGTGCGCACCACCGTGCCGCGGATCGCGGCGCGGGCGGCCGGCGTCGGACGAGCGCGACGCGAGCCGCAGCACGAGGGAGACGACGGGCCAGCCGCCGACGGCGGACAGCGTGAGCGCGGCGACGACGACGACCGCGACGAGCGGTGCGGACATGCGACCTCCGGGAGTCAGGCGCGAGCCGGTCGATCCTCCCCCGAACCCTGCGCCCAGGCCAGCAGCCGCGCGGCGGCGGGTCGGGCGGCCCGCTCCTCGGCCCACAGGGCGGTGCGCAGGCGCTGGCTGACGGCCTGCTGGGAGACGCCCATGCGGTCGGCGAGGTCCTCCTGCCGCAGGTCGTCGGCGCTCATGGCGTCGGCCACGGCCCAGCCGGCCTCCGACCGGCGGGACGCGACGGCCGCGACGAGGACCAGCACGGCCTCGGCGTCGCGGCCGGCGCCGTCGTCGCGGCCGCGCACCGCGAGGGGCACGGTGCGGGAGCGGCTCTTCGCGCTCTCGACGGCGGTGCGGGCCAGCACGAACGCGGGTCCGCTGCCCGCGCGCGGCGAGTCGGGCAGTGGCTCGTCGACCGGTCCCGCGCCGATCCCGACGGTCCACCCGCCGACACGCAGGACGTGCAGGGCGAGGTCGACGACCGCATCGGGGTCGTCGTAGACGCCCTGCACCTCGTCGCCGACGGTGCGCTCGAACCCGCGCAGCGGGCGGCGGCCCGTGCGCTCGTGGTGGTCGGCGAGCTCGGCGAGCAGGTGGTCGACGCGGTCACCGTGGCGCCGGCTGCCGCGTTGGTCGATCGTCAGGACGAACACCTGACAAGTGTGGCACCTTGTTGAACGTCCTACAACGTCTAGACGTTGTGCCCTACGTTCGCAGGGCGACCGCGGTCAGCGCCAGCCGGTACGAGTCGAAGCCGAAGCCCGCGACCGTCCCCGTCGCGACCGCGCCGACGACCGACGTGTGCCGGAACGCCTCCCGTGCGTACGGGTTCGTCAGGTGCACCTCGACCAGCAGCAGTCCGGCCGACGTCACCTGCGCCGCTGCGTCCCGCATCGCGTACGAGTAGTGCGTGAACGCCGCCGGGTTGAGCACCACGTGCGTGCGCGTGTCGACCGCCTCGTGCAGCCAGCCGACCAGCTCCGACTCGTCGTCCGTCTGCCGGACGTCCACCTCGATGCCGAGGTCCACGCACCACTTCTCGACCGAGGACACCAGGTCGTCGAACGACGCCGCGCCGTACACGTCCGGCTCGCGCACCCCCAGCCGCGACAGGTTGGGACCGTTGAGCACCAGCGCGCGCGTCATCGCACCAGCCTAGGCGTGCCGTCCAGCCGACCCCCGGCGCGACCCGCGCTCACAGGGACACCGCACCGGACGGCGCGGGAGCCCCCTCGCTGACCTCGGCGTACGCGGCCGCGAGCAGCGTCGGGTCGGGCCCCTCCAGCCGCACCGGGCGCCCGATGTCCTCCAGCACCACGAACCGCAGCAGGTCGCCGCGCGTCTTCTTGTCGCGGCGCATCGCCGTCAGCAGGCGCTCCCAGCGGTCGCCGCGGTAGCTCACCGGCAGCCCCAGCGACGTCAGGACCGACCGGTGCCGCTCGACGACCTCGTCCGACAGCCGCCCCGCCAGCCGAGCCAGCTCCGCGACGTAGACCATGCCCACCGACACGGCCGCGCCGTGCCGCCACTGGTACCGCTCGACCTGCTCGACCGCGTGCGCGAACGTGTGCCCGTAGTTGAGGATCTCGCGCAGACCGGCCTCCTTGAGGTCCTCGCCGACCACGCGCGCCTTCACCGCCACCGCCCGCTCGACGAGCTCCGCGAGGACCGGCGACGACGACGCCGCGACCGGGTCCTGCAGCAGCTCGACGTTCGCCTCGACGAGCTCGAGGATCCGCGGGTCCGCGATGAACCCGCACTTCACGACCTCCGCGAGCCCGGCGACGAAGTCGTGCCGCGGCAGCGACTCCAGCGCCGCCAGGTCGCACAGCACCCCCGCCGGCGGGTGGAACGCGCCGACGAGGTTCTTGCCCTCCGCCGTGTTGATGCCCGTCTTGCCACCCACCGCGGCGTCGACCATCGCGAGCAGCGTCGTCGGCACCTGGACCACCTTGATGCCGCGCAGCCACGTCGCCGCGACGAAGCCCCCGAGGTCCGTCGTCGCCCCGCCGCCCAGCGCCACCACCGCGTCCGAGCGCGTGAAGTCCGCCTGCCCCAGCACGCCCCACAGGAACGCCGCGACCTGCGCCGTCTTCGCCTCCTCCGCGTCCGGCACCTGCGCCGCGAACGCCTCGAAGCCGTGCGTCAGCAGGTCCTCGCGGACCGCCTCCGCCGACGTCGCCAGCGCCGCCGGGTGCACGACGAGCACCCGCCGCACCCCCTCGCCCAGCAGGCCCGGCAGGGCACCCAGGAGGTGCCGGCCGATGACCACGTCGTAGGGCTGCTCCCCCGCCACGTGCACCGTCGTCGTGCTCATCCCTCGTCCTCCCTCGATGCCGCGCCGTCGGCCACCCGCAGCGCCGCCAGCGCCTCCTCGACCTGCGCGGCCACGTCCGACGGCCGCAGCCCGTCGGTCAGCACGCGCACGCTCGCGACCTGCTCGTACACCGGCCGCCGCGCCTCCATGAGCGCCTGCCACCGGGCCCGCGGATTGCCCAGCAGCAGCGGGCGCGACTGGTTGAAGCCCACCCGCGGCGCCGCGTGCGCGAGCGACACGTCGAGGAACACCACGACACCGCCCAGCTCGCGGTAGCGCGCCAGCGCCTCCTGCGTGTCCGCGTGCAGCACCGCGCCGCCGCCGAGCGCCAGCACGCCGTCGTGCTCGACGAGCGCCCTCCGCACCGCGTCGTGCTCCAGCGCCCGGAAGTGCGGCTCGCCGTCGTCGACGAAGATCTCCGCGATCGGCTTGCCCGCCGTCCGCTCCACGTCGGCGTCCGTGTCCCGGACCCCCAGCTGCCAGCGCTCCCCCAGCGCGTGCGCGACCGTCGACTTGCCCGACCCGGGCGGGCCGACGAGCACGACACGCGGGCCCGACGACCCGTCGCGCGTCACGTCCACGTCACCCACGGCCGTCAGGACAGCAGCGACGGGATCGACGCGACGTACGCGTCGAGGTTCCGCCGCACCTCGGCGACCGAGTCGCCGCCCGTCTTCTCCAGCAGGGCGTCGGCCACGACCAGCGCGACCATCGCCTCCGCGACGACTGCCGCCGGCGGGACCGCGCACACGTCCGAGCGCTGGTGCTGCGCCTTGGCCGCCTCACCCGTCGCCGTGTCCACCGTCGCGAGCGCGCGCGGCACCGTCGAGATCGGCTTCATCGCCGCACGCACGCGCAGCACCTCGCCGTTCGTCATGCCACCCTCGACGCCACCCGCGCGGTTCGTGCGCCGCACGATCCGACCCGACGCGTCCCGCTCGATCTCGTCGTGCGCGACAGACCCGCGGCGGGCCGCCGTGCGGAACCCGTCACCGACCTCGACACCCTTGATCGCCTGGATGCCCATGAGCACCCCCGCGAGGCGGGCGTCGAGCCGACGGTCCGCGTGCACGTACGACCCGAGCCCCGACGGCAGGCCGTAGACCAGCACCTCGACGACCCCGCCGAGCGTGTCGCCGTCCTTGTGGCACTGGTCGATCTCCGCGACCATCGCCGCCGAGGTCTCCGCGTCGAAGCAGCGCACCGGGTCCGCGTCCAGCGCCGCGACGTCGTCCGGAGTCGGCAGCTCGGCGTCCTCGGGTGCGGCCACCGGCCCGATGGCGACCACGTGCGACACCAGCCGCACGCCCGCTGCCTGCTCGAGGAACGCCGCCGCGACCGTGCCGAGCGCGACACGCGTCGCCGTCTCGCGGGCGCTCGCGCGCTCCAGCACCGGACGGGCGTCGTCGAAGCCGTACTTGCGCATGCCCACGAGGTCCGCGTGCCCCGGGCGGGGACGCGTCAGCGGGGCGTTGCGGGCACGGTTGAGGACCTCCGGGTCGTCGACCGGGTCCGCCGACATCACCTCGACCCACTTGGGCCACTCGGTGTTGCCGATCTCGATCGCCACCGGCCCGCCCTGCGAGCGACCGTGCCGCACGCCGCCGAGCAGCCGCACCTCGTCCTGCTCGAACTTCATCCGGGCGCCGCGCCCGTACCCCAGCCGGCGGCGCGCCAGCGCGGCCTGGATGTCGGACGACTGCACCTCGACGTCCGCCGGGAGACCCTCGAGGATCCCGACGAGCGCGGGGCCGTGGGACTCACCGGACGTCAACCAACGCAGCATGGTCGTGATCCTCCCACGTGCTGTTCGGCGCACGGGACCACGCCCGTGACGTGGACGAGCGGG
>NZ_BIMR01000381.1 GCF_004306155.1 Cellulomonas biazotea | reverse complement strand
CCGCGACGCCGGGTGGTGGCGGTGCCGCCACGCCGGGCGGTGGCGGTCGCGGTGCCGACGCCGGTGGGGGCGCCGGTCGGGGCACCGCCGACGGAGGGACCGCCCCCGACGGCGGCGCGTCACCCGCCCCCTCGACGCCGCCGACGCCCGCGGTCTCGCTCGAGCGCACGGGCCTGCGGACCTGGCCCGACGACCTGCCGAGCGGTCGGCTCCCGGAGGTCCTGGAGGCGACGACGCCGGGCGGTCAGCGCGTGCGGGCGTTCCCGACGCTCGTCGACGAGGGCTCGTCGGTCGCGGTGCGGACGCTCGCGGACGAGGCAGCGGTGGGGTCGTCCGCGGCGCGCGGCCTGCGGCGTCTGCTGCTGCTCGACGTCGGCCTCGCGACGGGGCGCGTGTCGAGCCGCTGGACGGGCACGCAGGCACTGGTGCTGGCCGCGACGCCGTACCCGAGCACCGAGGCGCTGGTCCGGGACGTCCAGCTCGCGGCCGTCGACCGCCTGATGGCGGCGCACCTGCGAGCGGCCACGCCCGCCCGCACCCCGACGGACGTCCGCGACGGCGACGCGTACGCCGCGCTGCGGCAGGCCGTCCGGGACCGTCTGGAGGACACCGTGCACGCGGTGGTCGCGGACCTCGTCGCGGTGCTCGGCGCGTGGCGTGAGCTCGAGGCCGACCTGCGTGCGTCGGCGAGCCTCGCGCTGCTCGCGACCGTGCAGGACGTCCGCGCGCAGTCGGCCGACCTGGTGCACGACGGGTTCGTCTCCGAGGTCGGCGCGGACCGGCTCCCGCAGCTCGCGCGGTACCTGCGCGCGGCCCGGCACCGGCTGACGAAGGCCGCGGAGAACCCGCAGCGCGACGGCGACCTCGCGTGGCAGGTCCACGAGGTCGAGGACCTGTACGCCGACGCGGTCGCGAAGGCCGGTTCGTCGGCGCCCGACGACGCGCGCGACGCGGCGCTCGTCGAGGTGCGGTGGCTGCTGCAGGAGCTGCGGGTCAGCCTGTTCGCGCAGCAGCTCGGCACGCCCGTCCCGGTCTCCCCGGCCCGCATCCGCAAGGCCCTGGCCACCCTCCGCTGACGCGCCCCAGCCCCGCCCGCCCCTGCCCCACCCGTCCGTCCTCGGACATGCGACGACCCCGTCCTGGTGCCCGCCCGCACGCGGGTCGCGGGCACCAGGACGGGGTCGAGGCAGGTGAGCGCCCGCCCGCCCTCAGGC
>NZ_BIMR01000380.1 GCF_004306155.1 Cellulomonas biazotea | reverse complement strand
GCTCGGGAACAGGTGGTGCTCGATCTGGTGGTTCAGGCCGCCCATGAACAGGTCGACGAACCGCCCGCCGCGCACGTTGCGGCTCATGAGCACCTGGCGGCGCAGGAAGTCGATGCGCAGGTCGGGTGGCACGAGCGGCATCCCCTTGTGGTTGGGCGCGAACACCGCGCCCATGTAGAGGCCGAACAGCCCGAGCTGGACGCCGAGGAACGCGAAGGCCATGCCGACCGGCAGCAGCCAGAAGACGAGCGCCAGGTAGCCGCCGAGCCGCAGCGTGACGAAGACGATCTCGACCGGGCGGCGCTTGACCGGGCCGCGCCCGAAGATCGTCCTGACCCCGGAGACGTGCAGGTTGAGGCCTTCGAGCAGCAGCAGCGGGAAGAACAGCCAGCCTTGCCGCTGCGTCAGCCAGCCCTTGAGCCCCGTCCGCGGCGCCGTCAGGTCCTCGGTGTGGAACAGCAGGGCACCGGTCGCGATGTCGGGGTCCACGCCGATCTGGTTCGGCTTCGCGTGGTGCCGCGAGTGCTTGTGCTGCCACCACCCGTAGCTCATCCCCGCGTACAGGTTCGCGATCACCAGGCTCGACCAGTCGTTCCACCGGCCCGACTCGAAGATCTGCCGGTGCGCCGCGTCATGCCCCAGGAACATCACCTGCCCCAGCAGGACCGCCACGACCGCCGCCGTCACCAGCTGCCACCACGACGGCCCGATCAGGACGAACGCCGTGAACGTCAGCCCCAGCAACGCC
>NZ_BIMR01000379.1 GCF_004306155.1 Cellulomonas biazotea | reverse complement strand
TGCGTCCCCCGCAGGCTAGACCTGCGGGGGACGCCGCGGGGTCAGAACGGGCAGCTGCTGCGGACCTCGGAGTACGCCACGCCCGACGGGGCCGGGCAGAGGAACGGCGAGTAGCGGGTGTCGTCGTCGACGAACCGCTTGAGCCACGCGATCGTGTTGCGGGCGATCGGCGTGTTCGACGTGTTCGGTGCGAAGTGGCTCGCCCCGCGCAGCTCCAGGTAGGTGCGGGGGGTCGACGCCGGCAGCGACTGGTAGAACGGCTCGGCGTGGGTCGTCACGGACGCGACGGAGTCGTTCTGGGCGCCGACGACGAGCGTGGGTGTGCGGACCTCGGGCCAGGTCTTGTCGAGGTTCCACGGCGTGAGCGCGACGGCGGCGCGCAGCGACGGGTCGTCCTTGGCCGCCTCGAGCGTCCCGCCGCCGCCCATGGAGTGCCCGATGACGGCGAGCCGTGCCGGGTCGACGCGGTCGGCGACGCTGCTCGACGTGGTGAGGTACCGGAGTGCGGCCAGGAGCTGGTCGCCCCGGGACGACGGCTGGTCGGAGGTCGTGATCGTGTCGATGGTGAACACGACGAAGCCCTGCGACGCGAGTCGGGTGCCGAGCCACGCGATGCTCGACTGCCGGGCGGTGTACCCGGGCGAGATCGCGACGGCGCCGAACGTGCCCTGGGACCGGTCGGTCGGGTAGTAGATCGTGCCCCCGCCGAACCCGCTGACGAGCCAGCGGGACACGGAGGTCTGAGCGGTCGCGAACGGGCCTCGGGCAGCCTCGATGCTGGCCTCGGTGGGTGCGGGTCCGCGCTCGTACGGGTTGGCGGCCGCCTGGGCCGGCGCGGCTGCGCCGACGAGCAGGACGGCGGCGGTGAGCGCGGCGAGCCGCGCGGCGGTGATCCGGTGCTGCATGGTCGGAACCCCCTGAGTCACGTGTCTCCATCACTGGGTGACGGACCTTGTGACGGCGGACGTTACTCACGATCATGGCTCGTGGGAAGACCCGACCGACCGGTCGGTCTGTGAGGTGTGGTGCGGGCGCCGACGCCCGTGCGACGCCCCTCGGGCGTGCCTGCGCGGGGCCTGTCGCGCGCCCCGTCGAGACGCTCCGTCAGGACGCCCGGACGTTCAGACGCCCGGACGTCAGGACGTCGCGGCGGCGGTCCGACGGCCCGGCAGGACCAGGTCCAGCACCCGGTGCAGCCGCGCCTCCCGGGCGTCCGTGAGCGGCGGCAGCAGCAGCGTGGTCACCCCGACGTCGACCGCCGCGCCGTCCCACCCGCCCCGGTCGCCGACCATGAGGACGTCCGACGCAGGCAGCGCGAGCCCGTCCAGCGCCGCCCGGAAGATCGCCGGGTCCGGCTTCGCGACGCCGAGCTCGAACGACAGCGCCCACGCGTCGACCAGGTCCGCCCACGAGCGCCCGTCGGGCAGGCGCTGCGCCGCGAAGACCGGCCGCAGGTCGACGTGGATGTCCGACACGACGCCGATCCGCACACCGGCCCCGGCCAGCGCCACCAGCAGGTCGCCGACGTCGCGCGCGAACGCGTTGAGCGAGACGTCCGACTCGACCGCGTACAGCGCCGCCGCCAGGTCGTCGTCGAGGCCTGCCGCCCGGAACCACTCCGCGTACGCGGCGCGGTGCTCGGCGACGTCCGTGTCGATCGCCGACGAGTCGACCCGCGTGCTGTCGGTGCCGCGCAGCGCCACCAGCACGGGCTCGACGTCCGCCGGGGTGGCCGGGCGACCGAGCCGGCCGAGCGCGGTCGCGACGAGCCACGAGTAGGTCGGCGCGACGACGAGCGTGCCGCGCCAGTCGAGGAGGACGCCCCTGAAGGCAGGTGCGGTCGGCGCGGGCGGCGTCACGTCGCGACCCTAGCGGTCGGCTCGGGTCCCTCGTGGACCGGCGCGGCGAGACGGTCGTCGCCGTCCGGCCCGCCCGTCATCTGCCGATTCGCCCGTTCATGCTCTAGCGTCGCCAGCAGGTGCCCAGGCCATCCGTCCGGAGGTGTGCGGTGAGCGAGGTCGTCCAGGAGCCGGTCGCGTCACGCGGGGGCTTGCAGAGAGTGCTCGACGCGATCGAGCGGGCGGGCAACAAGGTCCCCCACCCGGTGATCATCTTCCTCGCCCTGATCGCGCTGATCATGGCGCTGTCGGCGATCTTCCAGGCCGCGGGGACGAGCGTGACGTTCGAGCAGGCGCAGCTCGGAGCCGACGAGGTCGAGACGGTCACGGTCGAGGCGCAGAGCCTGCTCGACGCCGACGGGATCCGGTTCGTGTTCACGTCGCCCGTGGCGAACTTCAACGGGTTCGGGGTCGTCGGGGTCATCGTCGTCGCGATGATCGGCGTCGGCCTCGCCGAGGAGGTCGGCCTGATCGGCGCGTTCATCAAGCGCCTGGTCAAGGTCACGCCGCCGCGGTTCGTGACGTTCTCGATCGTGTTCCTCGGCGTGCTGTCCTCGATCGCGACGGACGCCGGGTACCTCGTCCTCATCCCGCTCGCGGCGGCGGTGTTCTACTCGCTCGGGCGGCACCCCCTGGCCGGTCTCGCCGCGGCGTTCGCCGGCGTCGGGGGCGGGTTCGGCGTGAACATCCTCATCACGCCCGTCGACGGGATGCTCGCGGAGATCACCAACGAGTCGATCGTCGACCCCGCGAACCACGTGTCGATCACCGGCAACCTGTTCTTCGGGATCGTCTCGACGTTCGTCGTCGCGATCGTCGCGACGCTCCTCACGGAGAAGTTCGTCGAGCCCCGCCTCGGCACCTACGACCGCGCGGCGGAGGCGCCCGCGGCCGACGACCCCGAGGTCGGCCCCGCACCGGGGGCCGCGAGCGGCGACCTCACGCCCGAGGAGCGCAACGGCCTGCGGTGGGCGTTCTGGGGGTTCCTCGGCGTGCTGCTGCTGGTGCTCGCGCTGTCGCTGCCGCCCGGCGCGCCGCTGCGGAACCCGGAGACGGGCAGCCTGGTCGAGGCGTCGCCGCTGCTCAACAGCATCATCTTCCTCATCCTGCTGTTCTTCTTCGTCATGGGGCTCTGCTACGGCAAGGGCGCCGGGACGGTGAAGAGCAGCATGGACGTCATCAACCCGATGACGAAGACGATCGCCAACCTGTCCGGGCTGATCTTCCTGCTGCTGGTCATCAGCCAGTTCATCGCGTACTTCAACTACTCGAACCTCGGCACGATCGCGGCGGTCGAGATGGCGGACGCGCTCGAGGCGGCGAACCTGTCGACGATCTGGCTGATCCTCGGGCTCATCGCGATGACGGCGGTGATCGACATCTTCATCGGCGGCGTCGTGCCGAAGTGGGCGATCTTCGCGCCGGTGTTCGTGCCGCTGTTCATCCAGCTCGGGATCTCGCCCGACCTCGCGATGGCGGCCTACCGGGTGGGTGACTCGCCGATCAACGTCGCGACGCCGCTCATGCCGTACTTCGCGCTCATCGTCATCTTCGCCGAGCGGTACCGGCGCAAGGTCGGCGTCGGCTCGGTCATCTCGCTCATGCTCCCGTACACGGTGACGCTGCTGGTCGTGTGGAGCGCGCTGCTGGTCGTCTGGTACCTCGTCGGCATCCCGCTCGGGCCCGGCGCACCGATCTACCTGGAGTGACGCTCACGCGGCGGTGAGGTCCGGGTCGGTCGTGACCTCCACGGTCGCCCAGACCTCGTGGCCCGTGGCGCGCAGGCGGTCGACGACGGCCCGGCGGACGCGGTCCTCGGCGTCGACGTCCCACGTGCCGGGCGCGACGACGAAGTCGACCTCGACGTACAGCCGCCGCCCGAGCTTGGTCGCCCGGACGACCGGCTCGGGCAGCCCGAACCGGGCCCGCACGTCCGCGACGGCCTCCCCGAGCACGGCCGTGACGGCGGGCGGGGGAGCGGCCTCCAGCAGCTCGCGCGCCGCCGTGCGGATCAGCCGGACCGGCACGGGGGCGATGACGGCGCACGCGACGAGCAGCAGCACCGGGTCGGCGTACCGGGTCGCGGCGGTGACGCCCGCGGTGTCGAGCGCGAGGGCCGCTGCGCCGCCCACCCCCACGACGGTGCTGAGCACGGCGCCCGCGTGCCACTGCGCGACCTCCGCGTCGACGAGGTCCGACCCGGGCGCCCGCCGCCGCAGCCACCACGCGACGACGACGGACAGCGCCGCGCTCACCACGCCGTAGACCAGCATCGTCGCCGGGTTCGCGTCGGACCCGCCCGACGTCAGCGTCGTCACGGCGTCGGCCGCCGCGAAGACGACGGTGCCGAGCAGCGCCGCCCCCTGCAGCGCGACGGCGAGCGGCGTGACGGCGTGCTTGCCGAACGGGTACGCGGCCGACGGTGGCGCCGCGGCCGCGCGGGCCGCGGCGAGCGAGACGCCGGAGAGCAGGATGCCCGCGAGCAGGAAGACGCCGTCGAACACGAGCACGCCGGCCGTCGCCAGGACGCCCCAGACGACCGCGCCGCCGCCGATCACCGCGGACGCGACGATCGAGACGACCAGGGCGGACCGCTCCGCGGCGGCGGACCCCGCCCGCGCGAGGTCGACGGCGGGACGCGGGTCGGGCCCCGCGGCCGCCGCTCGCGGCG
>NZ_BIMR01000378.1 GCF_004306155.1 Cellulomonas biazotea | reverse complement strand
GCCCTGACCGTACGGCGACGGCCCGCCCGACGCGGGCGGCGGCGGGTACGCACCGGCGGCAGGTGGCGGCGGGTACGCACCGGCGGCAGGCGGCGGCGGGTAGGAGCCGGCCGTGGGCGGCGGCGGGTACCCGCCCTGCGGCTCCGCGGCGGGCTCCGGGGTCGTCGGCTTGTCCAGCGGCACGGCCGGCCGCGGCTCGTCGTCGCGGCGCTCGCCGTCGGGGTTCTCGCTCATGCGTGGCCTCCCTGGTCGCGGGCGTGCTCGCCCTCCCGGGAAGCGAATCGGCGCCGTCCCGGCATGTCAAGGAACTACGCCGATCGGACACGGAGCGAGACGGCGGAACCCTGGGCGCGCAGGCGCCCGCGTCGGTAGGCTCACGCTGCCCCCGCACGCCCCGCGGCCCGGCACGCGAGCCTGTGACCGACCGCGGGACCACCGCCGGCGCACCGCCGGCCCCTGGTCGGACGTCCCAGGCGCGCGACGACCTCCGGGCAGGCCGAGCGCCCCCGGACACCGCACGAGGAGCCCGATGTCCTACGACCACCCGCCCGCCCCCCGTCCCGCCGGCACCGACCAGGACCGCACGTGGGCGACGCTCGCCCACCTCGGCGGGATCCTCGCCTACGCCTTCATCGGCTGGGTGCCCGCCCTGGTCATCTGGCTCGTGCACCGCGAGCGCGGCGGCCAGGCCGCCGAGCAGGCCCGTGTGGCCCTCAACTTCCAGCTGACGCTCCTCGTCGGGCTCGTCGCGGCGCGGATCGTCGACGCGCTGCCGTACATCGGCTTCGTCGGCTGGATCGCGGGCATCGCCCTGGGCATCATCAGCCTCGTGCTGTCGATCCTCGCGGCCGTCGCCGTCAACAAGGGCGGCACGTACCGGTACCCCTTCGCCCTGGAGCTCGTCCGATGACCTACGACAAGCCTGCCGCGCCCTACCCCGCGCCGAACCCGCCGCTGCGCCCCGACGAGGAGCGCACCTGGGCGATCGTCGGCCACCTCGCGCCGCTCGTCGGCGTCGGCTTCCTCGCGCCGCTCGTCATCTGGCTGGTGTTCAAGGGCCGTGGCGCGTACCTCGAGAACCAGTCGAAGGAGTCGCTGAACTTCCAGCTCACGCTCCTGGTGGCCTACGTCGTCGTCGGCATCGCGTCGCTCGTGACGCTCGGCATCGCGGCGATCCTGTTCCTGCCGCTCGCGGTCGTGCAGATCGTCTTCGCGATCCTCGCGGCCGTCGCGACGAGCCGGTACGAGTGGTACCGCTACCCGATGAACATCCGCTTCATCAGCTGAGCACCGCGGCGGCGGCTCGCCGCAGCGCACGAGGGCGTCGTCCGGTCCGGGCGGCGCCCTCGCCGCGTCCCGGGCCGGGCGGATGCCGCTCATGTCCCCGGTGTGAAGCCCGGACGGGCTCGGCTCAGGCGGCGAGCGTCCGGACCACCGCGTCCGCGAGCAGCCGCCCG
>NZ_BIMR01000377.1 GCF_004306155.1 Cellulomonas biazotea | reverse complement strand
GCCCGGGCGTCGTGGCCCGACTCCCCCGCCAGGTCGCCGCCCGCCGCGGTGTCGCGCCGCAGGACCGTCTCGGCCCGCTGCCGCCACGCACGGGCGGCGGTCGGCCCGAGGTGCTCGGCGTGCGCGACCTGCAGGTGGCGGCGCAGCACGCGGGGCAGCCGGAACCGCACCCCGTCCTCGCTCCAGGCGAGCGACCAGCGGCGGTCGAGCGACCGGAGCTGCGCGGCCGCACGGGCCGCGGTGCCCTCGCCCCCTGCACCCACACCCACCGCTGCCCCGCCGACGGCGCTCGAGCCGCCCGTGCCCTCGCCTGCCGCGCGCTCGCCGACCGTGCCCTCGCCTGCCGTGCCCTCGCCGACCGTGCCCACTCCGGCCGTGCCCGCTCCGGCCGTGGCTCCTCCGGCGGTGCCCTCGCGGCCCAGGCCCAGCAGCGGCGGCCGGGCCGTCCCCTCGACGAGCTCCTCGTACCGCCGGGCCGTGAGCTCCTCGAACGCCGAGCCCCAGTGCAGCAGGTCGAGCGTCGGCCGGTCGACGGGCGCCAGGACCTCGTCGACGAGGTAGTCCCGCACGTAGGACGTGTCGGAGCCCAGCGAGCGGATCGCGCGGCGACGGTCGGCGGGCAGCAGGCCCGACGTCGAGCGGTGGAACAGGTGGACGGCGGCCGCCCACCCCTCGGTCTCGTCGGTGAGGACGTCGACGTCGTCGAGCGCGAGCGGGTGCCCGTACACGTCGCGGAACAGCCGGTCGACCTCCCACACGCGCAGCCGCAGGTCGGCGGGCGTCACGACGGTCGGCGGCGGGAACTCCGAGCGCGCGAGGCTGAACACGGGCCGCCGCACCGACCCGAGCAGCACGTGCACGTCGGGGCTCGACGACACGAGCAGCTGCTCCAGGTCGTCCTCGACGCGCCGGACCAGCAGCTCGTGCGCGTCGTCGAGGACCAGCAGCGTCGGCGACCGCCGTGCGAGCACCGACTGCCCGAGCTCGTCGGGCGTCAGCACGAGGGTCCGCGCGCCGGACCGCACGGCGATCCCCGCGGGCGTGCACCGCCCCCACACGACCGGCAGTCGGCTGGTGCGCGCCCACTGCCGCATGACGGTCGTCTTGCCGGACCCGCGCGGGCCCACGACGAGGCCGCACCGGCTCGCGAGCACCTCGTCGAGCTGGTGCAGCAGCGCTCGCCGCACCACGCCACGCCCGGCGGTCGGGACGCTCACGTCCACCACCGGGTCGGCGACGGCATCGCGCCCTCGCGACATCGAGCCCCCCGGACCCCCCTGGGTGCCGGGCAGCCCCCGTCGCCGGCACCTCTCCCGCGATCCTCGCAAAGTCACGGCGTTCATGACAGGGCGATACCGGGCGAAAAGCCCCGTACGTCACCGCCGGTGCTGCGGGGACCGTCCGCAGCGGCGACCATCGTCCGATGACCGACGACGAGCAGCGCACCTGGACCGTCGACGACCACCTCCGCGATGCCGACCCCGCGCACGTGGCGCTGTGGCGCGAGGTGGTCGCGCTCGTCGAGTCGTGCGGGCCGGTCGCGGTGCACGCGCACAAGACGACCGTGACGTTCGCGGGGACGCGCCGCGGGTTCGCGGGCGCGCGCCCGACGCGGCACGGGGTCGACGGGTTCCTCGACCTGCAGCGTCCGCTCGGTCCGGACCGACGGATCCGCCGGGTGACGCCGTACACGCGGCGGCTGTTCGTGCACCACTTCCGCGTGACGTCCGCGGGTGACCTGGACGCCGAGTTCGCGGGGTGGGTCCGCGAGGCGTACGCGGTCGGGCAGGGCGCCCACCTGGCCTGAGCACCGGGCGGTCGGGATGCCCGTCCCCGGCGCGTCAGGTGCGCGGTCCGTCTGGTGCGCGGCGCGTCGGGTGCGGGCCGCGTCAGGTGCGCGGCGCGTACATGATCACCGCGACGCCCAGCAGGCACAGCGCGGCGCCGAGGACGTCCCACCGGTCCGGCTGGAACTTGTCGACGACCATCCCCCACGCGAGCGAGCCGGCGACGAACACCCCGCCGTACGCGGCGAGGATCCGCCCGAAGCTCGCGTCGGGCTGCAGCGTCGCGACGAACCCGTAGGCGCCGAGCGCCAGCACGCCCGCGCCGATCCACAGCAGCCCGCGGTGCTCGCGCACGCCCTGCCAGACCAGCCACGCGCCGCCGATCTCCGCGACGGCGGCGAGCGCGAACAGGGCGACGGAGCGCAGCACGGTCATGGGGGCAGTGTGCCGGGTCGGTGGGCGGCGGCTGCGGCGCGCTCGGCGAGCAGGCGACGTTCGCGCGGGGTCGGGGCGAGCGCGGCTGCACGTTCGAGCTCGTCGGCGGCCTCGTCGCGGCGCCCGAGCCGGAGCAGGACGTCCGCGCGGACGGCCCCGAGCAGGTGGTACCGGGCGAGGCGCGGGTCGTCGCGGACGGCGTCGACGGCCACGAGCGCCGCCTCGGGCCCGTCGGCGTGCAGCACCGCGACGGCCCGGTTGAGGTCCACGACGGGCGACGGCGCGAGCTGCGCGAGGGCGTCGTACAGGGCGACGACGGCCTCCCAGTCGGTGTCCTCGAACCGCGCGGCCCGGCTGTGGCACGCGGCGATCGCGGCCTGCACCGTGTACGGGCCGAGCGGGCGACCGAGCGTGGTCGCGGTGTCCAGGGCGGCCAGGCCGTGCATGACGAGCGTGCGGTCCCACCGGCTGCGGTCCTGGTCGGACAGCAGGACGGGCTCGCCGGCGGCGTCGGTGCGGGCGTCGAACCGCGACGCCTGGAGCTCCATGAGGGCCACGAGTCCGTGCACCTCGGGCTCGCGCGGCAGCAGTCCCGTCAGGACGCGGCCCAGGCGCATCGCCTCCCCCGCGAGGTCACGGCGCACCCAGTCGTCGCCGCTGGTCGCGGCGTGCCCCTCGGTGAACACGACGTAGACGACCTCCAGCACCGACGCGAGCCGTGCGGGGATCTCGTCGGCCTGCGGCACCTCGAACGGCACGTGCGCCTCGGCGAGCGTGCGCTTCGCACGGGAGATCCGCTGCCCGACCGTCGGCGACGGCACGAGGAACGCGCGCGCGATCTCGTCGGTCGTCAGGCCGCAGAACAGGCGCAGGGTCAGCGCGACGCGCGACTCGCGCGGCAGGACCGGGTGGCACGTGAGGAACACGAGGGACAGCAGGTCGTCCCCGACGGGGTCGTCGACCACGGCGTCCGCGGGCGGGGCGTCGGCCGTGCCCGCCGCGGCGACCACGTACTTCACGTCACGGTTCCGCTCACGCCGGATCCGGTCGACCGCGCGGTTCCGGGCCGTCTGCTGCAGCCACGCACCGGGCCGGTCGGGGACGCCGTCGCGCGGCCACTGCTCGAGCGCCGCGACGAACGCGTCCTGCGCGAGCTCCTCCGCGAGCCCGACGTCGCGGACCAGCCGGGTGAGCGAGGCGACGAGGCGCGGCTGCTCGATGCGCCAGACGGCCTCGACGGTCCGCCGTGCGTCCGTCACGACCGGTGCCCCGTCCGCCTCGCTCCCCGGCTGCGCGTCACGCCCCGTGCTGCGCGCGGATCTGCTCGGCGAGCTTCTCCTCCGCCGCGGCGACCTCCGGCGTGTACGCGTCGCCGAAGTCCTCGACCGTCGCGATCGGGCGGATCTCCAGCACGGAGTGCAGGCCCATCGTCGCGGGGCACCGCTTGGCCCACTCGACGGCCTCCTCCAGCGAGGAGACCTCCCAGATCCAGTACCCCGCGATGAGCTCCTTCGCCTCCGCGAACGGCCCGTCGACGACCGTCGTCGTGCCGCCCTCGAACACGACGCGCGCGCCCTTCGCGCTCGGCAGCAGGCCCTCGCCGCCGAGCATGATGCCCGCCTGGACGAGCTGCTCGTTGTACCGGCCCATCTCCTCGAACATCTCGGCGGTCGGGGCGACCTTGTCCTCGTCGGCGCCGTTGCCCTCGATCATGACCAGGACCTTCATGGTGCTCTCCTTCGGGTGCGGACCGCCTCGACGCTAGTGCCGGGGTCGGTGTCTCACCAGGTCGTCGAACGGCGCCGCGGTCCTTCGACACGCCTCCGGAGATTTCGTCGGGCAGGCGACGACCTACGCTCGTGCGGTGCCGCCGACCACTCCGCCGACCACGCCCCCGACCGTGCCGCCGACCATCGAGACCCGCACCGCCGCCGACATCACGGCCGCCGAGCTGTACCCGCTGCTGGCGCTGCGCGTCGACGTGTTCGTCGTCGAGCAGGCGTGCCCGTACCCGGAGCTCGACGGCCGCGACCTGCTCGACGACACCCTGCAGGTCTGGGCCCACGACGACGGCGAGCTGCTCGGCACCATCCGGGTCCTCGGCGTGCACGGCACGGAGCCCGCGATCGGGCGGGTCGCCACCACGCCGGCCGCCCGGGGCCGGGGCGTCGCCGGGGCGCTGATCGAACACGGCATCACGCTGTGCCGGGCGGACGCGACCATCCACCTGCACGCCCAGGCGCACCTGGAGCAGTGGTACGCGCGGTTCGGCTTCGTCCGCGCGGGCGACGACTACGACGAGGACGGCATCCCGCACGTCCGGATGGTGCGCACCCCGCGCTGACGTCCCGGCGCACGCCCCCGGCCGACGACCCCGTCCTAGTGCCCGCCTCGGGCGATCGAGCGGGCACCGTCACGGGGTCGGCGGCCCCGTTAGAAGCGGTCGACGACCCCGTCCTGGTGCCCGCCGCGGGCGGTCGAGCGGGCACCGTCACGGGGTCGGCGGCCCCGTCAGAAGCGGCCGCCACCTCCGCGGCGGCTGCGTCCGCTGCTCGACGACCGTCGGCTCGACGACGCGCGTGACGACGACCGGCTCGACGACGACCGCCGGGACGAGCTCGACCGCGACCGCGACGTCCCGCCGCTGAAACCGCCACCGAACCCACCGCCCGAGCCACCGCTGCCCCAGTCGCCCCACCCCCCGCCGGAGCCTCCCCACCCGGAGCCCCCGCCGGACGACGTCGACCACGACCGGCTGAGCTCGCGGCTCCGTTCGGCGGCGACGTCCTGGTCGGCGAGCTGCCGGGCCGCGGCGGCGAGCGCGCCCGCGGTGTCGAGCGCCCGCAGCGCCCCGACCGGGTCGGCGCCGCCGAGGACCGCGGACTGCTCGACGTGCCGGTGCGCCTCCGCGAGGCGGGTGCGGGCCGTCGCCCCGACCGCAGAGC
>NZ_BIMR01000376.1 GCF_004306155.1 Cellulomonas biazotea | reverse complement strand
CGCGCCGTCGGCGCCGAGACGCAGGGCCGTCTCCGTCCGCGGCGACGGGACCTCACCGGCGGGTGCGGGGTGCGAGACCTGCAGGTGCGGGCGGGCGCGCAGCCGGTAGCGGACGCGCACGTCCCAGGCCCGGCGGGCCCAGATCGCGGCGCCCGTCGCGACGAGCAGCGCGGTGATCGAGCCGATGCCGACGGACCAGCGGGCGCCGAACGTCTCGCCGATCCAGCCGACGACGGGCGAGCCGACGGGCGTCGCGCCGAGGAACACCATCATGTAGAGCGCCATGACGCGCCCGCGGACGGCTGGGTCGGTGCTGAGCTGGATGGTCGCGTTGGCGGCCGTGAGCATCGTGAGCGACGCGAAGCCGACGGGGATCGTCGAGATCGCGTACGTGAGGTAGGTCGGCATGAGCGCCATGACGCCGGTCGAGATGCCGAACGCGAACGCGGACCCGATGACGAGCCGCACGCGGGGTCGTTCGCGCCGCGCGGCGAGCAGCGCACCGGCGAGCGAGCCGATGGCGAGGACCGAGCCGAGGATGCCGTACTCGCCGGCACCCCGGCCGAACTCGGTGCGCGCCATCATCGCGGAGGTCATCTGGAAGTTGAGGCCGAACGTCGAGATGACGCTGACGACGACCATGATGACGAGGATGTCGCTGCGGCCGCGCACGTAGCGCACGCCCTCGCGGATCTGCCCCTTGGCGCGGGGGACGACGGGCATCCGGTGCAGCTCGTCGGTGCGCATGAGGGTGAGCGACAGGATCGTCGCGGCGAACGTGACGGCGTTGATGACGAAGACCCAGCCGGTGCCGACGAACGCGATGAGCAGCCCGGCGACGCCGGGACCGATGAGGCGGGCGGCGTTGAACGAGGCGCTGTTGAGGCCGACGGCGTTGGACAGGCGGCTCGTGGGGACGAGCTCGGCGACGAACGTCTGCCGGACGGGCCCGTCGATCGCGGTGACGACGCCGAGGAGCAGCGCGAAGACGTAGACCTGCCAGAGCTGGGCGTGGCCGGAGAGCACGAGGGCGCCGAGGCCGACGGCGAGCACACCCTGGGCGGCCTGCGTCGCGGCGAGGAGCTTGCGGCGGTCGACGCGGTCGGCGAGCAGCCCGGCCCACGCGGACAGGAACAGCACGGGCAGGAACTGCAGGGCGGTGGTGATGCCGACGGCGACGCCGGACTCGTCGGACAGCTCGGTGAGGACGAGCCAGTCCTGGGCGACGCGCTGCATCCAGGTGCCCACGTTCGCCACGAGCGCTCCGGCGAACCACAGCCGGTAGTTGCGGTACTGCAGCGAGGAGAACGTGGGACTCATGAAGCAGCGATCCTCCTCAGGAGCTCGGCGGCGTCGGCGAGGAGCTGCCGCTCCTCCTTGGTCATGCCCTTGAGCCGTTCGGTGAGCCACGTGTCGCGGCGGCGGCGGGTCTCGACGACCTCCGCGCGGCCGGCCACGGTGAGGCTCACGACGACCTGCCGGCCGTCGGTGGGGTGCTCGTCCTTCTGGACCAGCCCGAGCTCGACGAGCCCGTTGACCGTGCGCGTCATGCTCGGCGGCTGGATGCGCTCGGCGTCGGCGAGCTGGCCGGGGGGCATGGGGCCCTGCTTGTTGAGCCACGCGAGGACCGTGAACTGGGGGTCCGTCAGCCCCTGGGCACCGCGCTCGGCCCGGATCCGCCGGGCGGCCTGGCCCACGGCGATGCGGAGCTCTCCGGCGAGAGCGGGGGCGGTGGGCATGATGGTTAGCCTAACTCATTACCTCACGTAAAGACATCGGACAGGCCGTGGCCTGCCCCACAGCCACCCGCGCACGCCCGCCCAGACGACGAGAGGCCG
>NZ_BIMR01000375.1 GCF_004306155.1 Cellulomonas biazotea | reverse complement strand
GGCGGACCGTGTTGCGAGGGACGGAGACGGGGCTCCGATGGTGCAGGTGCCGGCCGCGGCCATCGCGGCGGTCGGAGGTTCCGTTCCTCGAGGCCGATCCTCGGACTAGGTGGGCCGGGAGTCTCAAGGGGATCGTCCAGAGCCGCCCCACGCCCGGAGTGACACAGGCGCACGTGCCGGAGTCGGGGCGTTCGTCGTCGTCACGCCGACCCGGCTACCGATCGTCCGTGGACGGGCGCGGATCAGCAGCTCAAACCCCCACGAACGGCGCAGGTCCGCCGATACGGTCGGGCCAGCCGCCGACGAGGGCGGCCCGCAGGCAAGGGGGAACATGAACAGGAAGGCATCCCGCGGCATCGTCGCGGCCACCGCAGGTCTCGTCCTGCTCGTCGCGGCGGCGCTGCCCGTCGGTGCGACGGACCCCACTCCCGGCAGCGGGGTGGTTCCCAAGTCGTCCACGTCGAGCCAGGCCGTCACCCCCATGGTGGTCAACGGCCAGCTGGAGTACGGCGTTCACATCAGGAACATCGGCTGGCGCTACGACATCATCGGCTCGACGGGCCTCGGCTGGCCCCTGGAGGCGGTGTCGATCCGCACCACCGGCACGCTCAAGATCTGCGGCCGCGCGCACGTCCAGGACCGGGGCTGGCTCCCGTGGTTCTGCGCGAACCCCAACGGCCAGCAGATCGTCCTCGGGACCGTCGGTCAGGCGCTCCAGCTCGAGGCGTTGCAGCTGTACTCGACCACCCACCGGCTCAGCGCGGAGGCGCACGTCTCGAACGTCGGGTGGCAGGGTGCGCGCACCAACAGCCAGGTCGGGACGACGCTCTTCGTCGGCACGACGGGCCAGGGCCGTGCGATCGAGGCGCTCAGGCTCAGCTACCTGAACTACTAGCCGCAGGCGCGACGAC
>NZ_BIMR01000374.1 GCF_004306155.1 Cellulomonas biazotea | reverse complement strand
ACGTCGGGCCGCCCGCTCGTCCAGACGGCGCCGGCCGTCGCCTTCGCGGTCCTGCGCGCCCGCGCCGCGCACCTCGGCGAGGTGCCGCCCACGCTCGTGTCGGGCGCCGAGCAGGACCTGCTGCTCGCCGAGCTGCTCGCGGGCCACGCCGCGGGGGAGGGCGTGCCGCTCGCGTGGCCCCCGGACGTCCCCGCCGACGTCCCGACGATGCGCGCGTTCCGCGACGAGCTGCGCGACCTGCTCATGCGGGCCGCCGAGCGCGGGCTCGACCCCGTCGACCTCGCCGAGCTCGGCCACGCGCACGGGCGGCCCGGGTGGGCCGCCGCCGCGCGCGTCTACGAGGAGTACCTCGACGTCCTCGAGCTGCGTTCGGCCACGCCCGACCTGGGGTCGCGGCTCGACCCGGCGGTCGTCGTCGAGGAGGCCGCCCGGGCGCTGCGGGGGTGGGACGCCGAGGTGCCGGGTGCGCCCCGGCCGCGCTGGCGGCTCGCCGTCGTCGACGACCACCAGGAGAGCACGTCGGCGACGGCACGGCTGCTGCGCGTGCTCGCCGACGACGGGGCGCGCGTCGTGCTGCTCGCCGACCCCGACGCGGCCGTCCAGACGTTCCGCGGCGCGGCCCCCGCGCTCGTCGGCCGGGCGGTCGTGCGGGGCGACGGCGACGGCGAGCTCGGTGCCGCCGCGCACGTGCTGCGCACCGTGTGGCGGCACGGCCCGGAGATCCGGGAGGTGACGCGGCGGGTCACCGAGCGCGTGGGGTCGGTCGGCGCCGTGCAGCACCGGCGGGCGACGGCGTCGTCCGTGGGGGAGGTCGCGGCGGGCGACGTCGTGACCGGCGGCGTCCGGACGGGCGGCGTGCCGCTCGCCGACGTGCCGGCGCAGAGGAGCGGTGGCGCACGTGGTGCTCGCGGACCCGTGGGGTCGGCCGGTGACGAGGCCGTCGCCGTACGCGCCGCGGTCCTGCCCAGCTCCGCGCAGGAGGCCGCGTTCGTCGCGCACGCCCTGCGGACCGCCCACCTCGAGGGCGGCCTCGGCTGGGACTCGATGGCCGTCGTCGCGCGCTCGGGCGCGCAGGTCACGGCACTGCGCCGCGCGCTCGCGGGGGCGTCGGTCCCCGTCACGGTGGTCGGCAGCGACGTCCCGCTGCGCGAGGAGCCGGCGGTCCGGCCGCTGCTCGACGCGATGCGGGTGGCCGTCGGCGACGTGCCGCTCGACCCCGAGGCCGCCGCACGGCTGGCCTGCTCGCCGCTCGGCGGGCTCGACGCCGTCGGGCTGCGCCGGGTGCGCCGCGC
>NZ_BIMR01000373.1 GCF_004306155.1 Cellulomonas biazotea | reverse complement strand
GCTCGCACCGGCCGCACCCGTGCGCCGCGGTCGGCGGGCGCCCGTCGCGCCCGTCGCCCACGTGGCGGTCGTGATCCCCGCGCACGACGAGGAGGAGCTCGTCGGCCGCTGCCTGACGTCCGTGCTCGACGCCGCGAGCCGCCTGCCGGCCCATGTCACGGTCGACGTCGTCGTGGTGCTCGACGGCTGCCGCGACGCGACCGCTGCGGTCGTCGCCCGCTTCCCCGGCGTCCGGACGGTCGAGACCCGAGGCGGGAACGTCGGCCGGGCTCGAGCCGCCGGGGTGCGGGCCGCGCTCGCGGCGACCCGCCTGCCCGCGGACCGGACGTGGCTGGCGTGCACGGACGCCGACTCGCAGGTCCCCGCCTGCTGGCTCACCGAGCAGGTGCGTCTCGCGGACGCGGGGGCCGACGTCGTCGTCGGGACGGTGCGCCCCGACCCGCGCGACCTGCTGCCGCACGAGGAGCAGGCGTGGCGTGCGACACGCGTCCCGGGTCGTCCCAACGGGCACGTGCACGGCGCCAACCTGGGCGTGCGCGCGGACGTCTACCGGGCCGCGGGCGGCTTCTCGCCGCAGCGCGAGCACGAGGACGTCGCCCTGGTCGCCGCGCTGCGGTCGGCGGGGGCGCTCGTCGTCGCGACGGACGTGACGGACGTGCTGACGTCGGGGCGGCGCGTGGGGCGCTCGCCGGGCGGGTACGCGGGGTTCCTCGCGCAGCGGTTCCCGCGCACCGCGGTCGCCGCCGCCGACTGACCGCGGCCGGCACGTCAGCCTGTCAGCCCTCGGCCGGGCGCGACTCGTGCCCGGGGCGGCCGTGCGTGCGGTTCCGCTCCTTGAGCTGCGACTCGTACACGTGCCGACGGCCACCGACGAGCCGGTCCCGCGTGCGCTGCTCCGCCTCGCGGAACGTCCGGTAGTACCCGTCGTCGAAGTCCTCGACGACTTGGAACGTCCACCGCCCTTCGAGGACGTTGCGCCCGACGACCTCGGCGCGGAGCTCGTCGGCGACGTCGGGGTGCCCGGCGTCGGCGAGCCGGTCGAGGGCTGCGGCGAGCTCCTCGTCGGCGCGCCCGACAAGGCGGTGGAACGCGTAGAGCATCCCGCGCGCGTGCTCGACGACCTCGAACGCGGCGGTCACACCGCCGACGGCCTCGACGACGTCGTCGCTCACGCCCGCGGGCGGGCGGTGCCCCGGATCGGGCCGGTCACCCTGGTCGGGCGGGTCACTCCGACCGTCCTGGTCGTCCTGGTCGTCCTGGTCGCTGGGGTCGGCGGTCCGCGTCATCGCCCCATCGTCGGTGAGGCGGCGGCGCCCCGCGCGTCGGCGAGGCGGCGGCGCCCGCGCGTCGGCGAGGCCGGGGCGCCGCGCTCGGCGGTCGCCCCGGC
>NZ_BIMR01000372.1 GCF_004306155.1 Cellulomonas biazotea | reverse complement strand
GGGCGCCAGGACGGGGTCGACACCCCTCTGACCCGCGACCCCGTCCTGACGCCCGCGGCGCGCACGGAACTGGGCACCAGGACGGGGTGGGCGGGCCCGTCAGGGCAACAGGTGGGTGGCGAACCAGGTCAGGACGCGGGACACGTGGTGGGCGTCACCGCCCTCGTGGTGGTTGAACGGGTAGACGGCGATGTCGCGCGGGACCGTCGGGTCCCCGTCGGCATACGCGTGGTAGGCGGCGAACGCGGTCGACGGCGGGCACACGGTGTCGCGCAGCCCCGTGCCGACCAGCACCGCGGCCCGCGCGCGCCGCACGAGCGACGCGGCGTCGAGGTACGACAGCGTCCGGAAGACCGCCGGGGCGGCGTCGCGGTGCACGGACAGGTACCGGACGATCTCCGCGTACGGCTCGGTGTCGACCAGCCCGACGGCCCGTTGCACGTGGCAGAGGAACGGGGCGCTCGCGGCGACGGCGGCGAGGTCCGGGACGAGCCCGGCGACGGCGAGCGCGATCCCGCCGCCCTGGCTGTTGCCGAGCACGGCGACGCGGGTCGGGTCGACGCCGGGCAGCGTCCGGACGGCGTCGACGGCCCGCACGCCGTCGGTGTAGACCCGCCGGTAGTAGGCCGTGGACGGGTCGAGGATGCCGCGGGTGACGAACCCGGGTGCGGCCGCGTCGGACCCGACGGGGTCGGGGGTGTCGCCGCCGTTGCCGTACTGCCCGCCCTGCCCGCGGGTGTCCATGAGCAGGTGGGCGTACCCGGCGTTCGCCCAGGTCAGCCGCTCGGTCGGCAGTCCACGCCCGCGCCCGTAGCCGAGGAACTCGACGACCGCGGGCAGGTCGGTGTCGACCCCGGCGGGGCGGGTGTACCAGGCGCGCACGGGGTGGCCGCCGAAGCCGGCGAACGTCACGTCCCACGTGTCGACGAGCGTGAGGCCGGTGTCGACGGGGACGACCGAGACCGGGTCGCCGACGGCCCGTGACTCGGCGAGCGTCGCCGCCCAGAACGCGTCGAGGTCGGGCGGCTCGGGGATCTCGGGGCGGTAGCGCTCGAGCTCGGCGAGGGGCAGGTCGAACAGGGCCATCGGCGTCCTCGGTCGGGGTCGCGTCGTCGCGACCGGTCGTGCGGGTCGGTCGTGCGCGGCGTCAGACGTCGGTGGGGGGCGGGGCCGTGCTCTCGCGCACGACGAGCTCGGTGGCGAGGTCGATGCGCTGGTTGGTGGGGCTCTCGCCGCGGGCGAGGGCGAGCACCATCCGGGTCGCGGTGGCGGCCATCTCCTGCAGGGGCTGGTGGATGGTGGTGAGTGCGGGGCCGAGCCACTCGGTGACGGGCAGGTCGTCGAACCCGACGATCGACAGGTCCTGCGGGATGCGCAGGCCGAGCTCGCGGGCGGCGCGCATGACGCCGAGCGCCTGGAAGTCGGACCCGGCGAAGATCGCGGTGGGCCGGTCGGGGCGGGACAGCAGCTCGAGGCCGTGCCGGTAGCCGCCGTTGACGAAGAAGTCGCCGTAGCGGATCAGGCTGGGGTCGGTCGCGATGCCGGCCTCGTCGAGGGCGCTGCGGTAGCCGTCGATGCGGGCGCGGCTGCACAGGACGTCGACGGGGCCGGAGATCACGGCGACGCGACGGTGGCCGAGGGACAGCAGGTGGCGGGTGGCGGCGAGGCCGCCGGCCCAGTTGGCGGACCCGACGACGGGGACGCCGGGGGGCTGCTCGCCGGCGGTGTCGACGACGACGAACGGGATGGACCGGGTCTCGAGCTGGCGGCGCTGGGCGGGGTCGAGGTCGGACAGCACGAGGATGACGCCGCGGGGGCGGCGGGCGAGGACGTCGTCGAGCCACTCCTGCCGGGGTCGGTGGGCGCCGCCGAGCTCGGACAGGACGACGCCGATGCGAGCGGGTCCGGCGACTTCCTCGACGCCCTTGATGATCTGGGTGGCCCACGCGGAGTCGAGCTCGTGGAAGACGAGGTCGATGAGCCCGGGGCCGGTCGTGGTGCGGCCGCGGCGGCGCCGGTACTGGTACCGGTCGATGACCTCCTCGACGCGGGCACGGGTGACGGCGGCGACGTCGGTGCGGCCGTTGAGGACCTTGGAGACGGTGGGCACGGAGACCCCGGCCTCGGCGGCGATGAGCGCGATCGTCGCGGAGCCGCCGGCGTGCCCGTCGGCCGGGCCGCCCGCAGCACCGCCCGTCGAGCCGGCCGCAGGGGGACGCGGGTCGTCGGCCCCGGTGCTCGCTGGTCCGCCGGTGTCGGTGCTGGTCATCGTCGAAGCCCTCCCGGCCCTGCCGCAAGTATCGCGTCCGAACGTAGCACCGGACCCCTGCCGTTCCGGTGGTCCGTGCGTGGAGCGGACGGGTGAACACGGGTGAACGCGGGTGAACCGGGCGCGCTTGGCAAATTCTGGCAAACGATTGACGGCCATTGCCGGATGTGTCTACGTTCCTGAATCGTTGACCTTTCGCCAACGACGGCGATAGTTGCGACGCCCCACGAGGACGTGGGCGAGAGGGGGCACGAACCCGATGACCGACGCACCGCAGGCCGCCTGGCGGGACACGACGCGCAGCACCGACGAGCGCGCCGACGCCCTCGTGGCGGCCATGACGCTCGACGAGAAGCTGTCGCAGCTCGTCGGGCTCTGGGTCGGTGCGGACGCGTCGGGGGGCGGCGTCGCCCCGCACCAGGCGGACATGACGTCCCACGGCCTCGGCTGGGAGGAGGTCATCGCCGACGGCCTCGGCCAGCTCACGCGCCCCTTCGGCTCGGCCCCCGTCGCCCCCGTCGCGGGCGCTCGCTCGCTCGCCGCGTCGCAGGCGCAGGTCGTCGCCGCCAACCGCTTCGGCATCCCGGCCCTCGTGCACGAGGAGTGCCTCGCCGGGTTCGCCGCGTGGCAGGCCACGGCCTACCCGGTGCCGCTGTCGTGGGGCGCGACGTTCGACCCGGACCTCGTGGAGCAGATGGCCCGCCGGATCGGTGCGAGCATGCGCGCCGCGGGCGTCCACCAGGGCCTCGCGCCCGTCCTCGACGTCACCCGCGACTACCGCTGGGGCCGCACCGAGGAGACCATCGGCGAGGACCCGTACCTCGTCGGCACGGTCGGCACCGCGTACGTCAAGGGCCTCGAGGCGGCGGGCGTCGTCGCGACGCTCAAGCACTTCGCCGGCTACTCGGTCAGCCGCGCGGGCCGGAACCTCGCGCCCGTCTCGATCGGCCCGCGCGAGCTCGCCGACGTCGTCCTGCCGCCGTTCGAGATGGCGGTCCGCGACGGCGGCGCGCGGTCCGTCATGCACTCCTACGCGGAGCTCGACGGCGTCCCGTCGGCCGCCGACCACGCGCTGCTCACGACGCTGCTGCGCGACACGTGGGGCTTCGACGGCACGCTCGTCGCCGACTACTTCGGCATCCGGTTCCTGCACACGCTGCACCAGGTCGCAGCCGACGACGGTCACGCCGCCGCGCTGGCCCTGTCCGCGGGTGTCGACGTCGAGCTGCCGTCGGTGCACTGCTACGGCCGCCCGCTGCACGACGCCGTGGTGCGCGGCGACGTCGACGAGGCGCTCGTCGACCGGGCGCTGCACCGGGTGCTGCGGCAGAAGATCGAGCTCGGCCTGCTCGACGACGGCTGGACGCCGCTGCCCGCGGGCGTCGACGACCTGACGCTCGACGACGCCGACAGCCGCGACCTCGCGCTGCGGCTCGCCCGCGAGGCCGTCGTGCTCGTCACCAACCCCGACCGCGTCCTCCCGCTCGCACCCGGCCGCCGCGTCGCGGTCGTCGGCCCGCTCGCGGACGACCCGTACGCGATGCTCGGCTGCTACTCGTTCCCCGCGCACGTCGGCGTGCACCACCCCGACCACGCGATCGGCATCGACATCCCGACGGTGCTCGGCGCGCTGCGGGAGGCCGGCGTCGCCACGACGACCGCGCGCGGCTGCGACGTCACCGACCCCGACCGGTCGGGCTTCGTCGAGGCCGTCGAGCAGGCGCGCGCCGCGGACGTCGTCGTGGCCGTCGTCGGCGACCGCGCGGGGCTGTTCGGCCGCGGCACGTCGGGGGAGGGCTGCGACGCGACCGACCTGCGGCTGCCCGGCGTCCAGGCCGACCTGGTGCGGGCGCTGCTCGACACCGGGACGCCCGTCGTCCTGCTGCTGCTCACGGGCCGCCCGTACGCGCTCGGCGACCTCGCGACCCGGTCCGCGGCGGTCGTGCAGGCGTTCTTCCCGGGCCAGCGCGGCGGCGAGGCGCTCGCCGAGGTGCTGACCGGCGCGGTCTCGCCGTCGGGCCGGCTGCCCGTGAGCCTGCCCGCCGACCCCTCCGGGCAGCCCGGCACCTACCTGTCGCAGCCGCTCGGGCGCCGCACGCAGGTCTCGAACGTCGACCCGACGCCCGTCCACCCCTTCGGGCACGGGCTGTCGTACACGTCGTTCGACTGGGAGGCCCGGCTCGTCGGCGCCCCTGACGAGCCCGACGCCGCGGCCCGCTGGGCCGTCGACGGCGAGGTCGTCGTCGAGGTCGACGTCACCAACACGGGCGACCGCGCGGGTGCCGACGTCGTGCAGCTCTACCTGCACGACCCGGTCGCGCAGGTCACCCGTCCCGTCGTGCGGCTCGTCGGGTACGCCCGCGTCGACCTCGCCCCGGGCGAGCGCGGCCGCGTGACGTTCACCGTCCCCGCCGACGTCACCGCGTTCACGGGCCTGCACGGCCGCCGGGTCGTCGAGCCCGGCGACGTCGAGCTGCGCGTGTCGCGGTCCAGCGCCGACCACGCCGTGACGCTCCCCGCGCGCCTCGTCGGCGGCGAGCGCGAGGTCGACCACACCCGCCGACTCGTCACCGACGTCGCCGTCCAGACGCCCGCAGTCCAGACGCCCGCCGTCCAGACGCCCGACTCCCAGACCGTCCCCGTCCCGGCCGTCGTCCCGGAGGTGGTGTCCGCGTGAGCAGCGTGCAGGAGCCCGTCGTCGCGGGCGTCGCCCCGCCGGGCGCACCGCCGCCCGTCGGCGTCGCCGAGAACGCGCCACCGCCGGTCGGCACGAAGCCCCCGCGGCAGCCCCGGCGACGCCGCAACCAGGAGTGGACGACACCCGGCGGGGTCGTCGTCCGGCCGCCGCGCACCACCTGGCGGCAGGCCCTCAAGCGGGACTGGCGGCTGTACTCGTTCCTCGTCCTGCCGCTGCTGTTCCTGCTGGTGTTCCGGTACCTGCCGATCCTCGGCAACGTCGTCGCGTTCCGGCGGTTCCGGCCCGGGTCGAGCATCTTCGGCGACGAGTGGGTCGGCCTCTACTACGTGCGGATGTTCATCAACGACCAGCAGTTCTGGCACGCGTTCACCAACACGGTCGTGCTCGGCCTGCTGACGCTCGTCATCGTCTTCCCGCTGCCGATCATCCTCGCGCTCATGCTCAACGAGCTGCGCTCGCGGCGCTTCAAGCGGTCGGTGCAGACGATCTCCTACCTGCCGCACTTCATGTCCGTCGTCATCGTCGCGGGTATCGTCTTCCAGCTCACGTCGGTCAACGGGACGATCAACCAGATCATCACGAGCCTCGGCGGCGACGCGGTCACGTTCATGCAGGAGCCGTCCTGGTTCCGCACGATCTACCTGAGCTCGGAGGTCTGGCAGACCGTCGGCTGGGGCACGATCCTCTACCTCGCGGCGCTCACCACGATCGACGACCAGCTCTACGAGGCGTCCCGCATCGACGGCGCGAACCGCTGGCAGCAGACGTGGCACATCACGCTGCCGGGCATCCGGCCGACGATGGTCGTGCTGCTCATCCTCAACATCGGCACGTTCATGGCGGTCGGCTTCGAGAAGATCCTGCTGCTGCAGAACCCGCTGATCTACTCGACGGCCGACGTCATCTCGACGTACCTGTACCGGGTCGGCATCGTCTCGAACAGCGTCTCCTACGCCACCGCGATCGGCCTGTTCGAGGCCCTCATCGGCGTGACGCTCGTCCTGTCCGCGAACGCGATCTCGCGCAAGACCGTGGGGGCGAGCCTGTGGTGACCACCGACCTGTCGACGCAGCCTGCCCCGACGCAGCCGCCGGCCCCGACGAGCGGCAAGCCGCGCGTCGTCAAGGACTCGCGCGCGTACCGCTCGTTCCGGTTCGTCAACGCGTTCGTCCTGATCGTCGTGTGCGGGCTGGTCCTGTACCCGTTCGTCAACATCGTCGCGCAGGCGTTCAGCTCCGAGGGCGCGATCAACTCGGGGTCGGTGAACCTGGTCCCGCGCGGGTTCAACCTCACGACGTTCCAGGTGGTCCTGGGCGACGACATGTTCTGGCGGAACTACCGGAACACGGTCGTCTACACGGTGGTCGCCACCGCGATCGCGATGGCGCTCACGACGACGTACGCGTACGCGCTGTCGCGGCGGGGGCTCAAGGGCCGCAAGTTCTTCATCGGGGCCGCCGTCGCGACCATGTTCTTCAACGGCGGGCTCATCCCGAACTACGTCCTCATCAGCGAGCTGGGGCTGCGGAACACGATCTGGGCGATCGTGCTCCCGAACGCCATCAGCGTGTTCAACCTGCTGGTGATGAAGTCGTTCTTCGAGAACTTCCCGAGCGAGCTCGAGGAAGCGGCCGCGATCGACGGCATGACGACGTACGGCGTGTTCTTCCGCGTCGTGCTGCCGCTGTCGAAGGCGGTCGTCGCGACGATGCTGCTGTTCTACGCGGTGTCGTTCTGGAACGCGTGGTTCGGGGCGTTCCTCTACATGGACGACCCGCGCTTGTACCCCGTGACGATGTACCTGCGGAACCTCCTCGCCGGCGTCACGTCGGGGACGTCGATCCAGGGCGGCTCGACGGACAACCTCACGCAGATCGCGGCGAACGTGCAGTCCGTGACGATGCTCCTCACGGTGCTGCCGATCATCTGCCTCTACCCCTTCATCCAGAGGTACTTCGTGTCGGGCGTGATGCTCGGCGCGGTCAAGCAGTAGTCCCCCCGCGCTCTGCCAGCAGTGCGCTTTTCCATCCCCTCCCGTGCAGGACGACGAAGTTCCACGAAAAGGAGAATCATGAGGTCAGCACGACAGCGAGCGGGCGCCGCGGCGTCGGTCGCGGTTCTGGCGCTCGCACTGACGGCCGCGTGCTCGTCGGGCGGCGACGACCCGGCGGCGGAGGCGACCGGCGACGGCCAGGGCACCGAGATCCCCGAGGCGAACCGGGTCGGCGCGATGGAGGACTTCGCGGCCGGCACGGAGTTCGTCGCGACCGAGCCCGTGACGTTCGGGCTGCTGTACCGCGACCACCCGAACTACCCCTTGAACGAGGACTGGCTGTTCTTCTCCGAGCTGGAGGAGAAGAACAAGGTGAGCTTCGACGTCACGAGCGCACCGCTGTCCGACTGGGACCAGAAGAAGTCGCTCATCATCAGCTCGGGCGACGCCCCCGAGTTCATCCCCGTGACGTACAAGGGGCAGGAGACGCAGTTCGTCTCCGGCGGCGCGATCCTGCCGCTGAGCGACTACATCCAGTACATGCCGAACTTCCAGCAGAAGATCGAGGAATGGGGGATGCAGGACTACCTCGAGAGCCTCGAGCAGGCCGACGGGAAGGTCTACATGCTCCCCGGCCTGTACCAGTCGCCGCAGCCGCAGTACTCGATCGCCGTCCGGCAGGACCTGTGGGACGCGGCGGGCATCACCGAGGACCCGGCGACGTGGGACGACTTCCGGGACGACCTGAAGAAGCTCAAGGCGGCGAACCCCGACGCGTGGCCCATGTCGGACCGCTGGTCGACGACGAACAACAGCCCGCTCGGCGCGACGCTGCAGCTCGCCGCCCCGAACTTCGGGACGATCGCCGGCTGGGGCTTCGGCCAGGGCCTGTGGTGGGACGCCGACGAGGAGCAGTTCGCGTACGCGCCGACCACCGACGGCTACAAGGAGCTCGTGGAGTACTTCGCGAGCCTCGTCGAGGACGGCCTGCTCGACCCGGAGTCGCTCACGCAGGACGACGCGACGGCCGTGCAGAAGTTCGGCTCGGGCCAGTCGCTCGCGATCTCCGGCAACACCCAGGAGGTCACGACGTACCGCAAGACGTTCACCGACGCGGGCAACACCGCGGCGCAGGTCAAGCTCATCCGCGTGCCGGGCGGCCCGGCCGGTGACAACGTCGCCGCGGGCTCGCGCATCGCGTCCGGCTTCATGCTGTCGGCCGACGCGAAGGAGCAGCCGCACTTCCTCGCGCTGCTGCAGTGGATCGACTGGCTGTACTACTCGGACCAGGGCATCGAGTTCGCGCAGTGGGGCGTCGAGGGCACGACGTACACGAACGACGGCGGCACCCGCACGCTCGCGGCCGACGTCGACTGGAACGGACTGAACCCGACGGGCACGAAGAAGCTCAACGCCGACTTCGGCTTCAGCAACGGCGTGTTCATGTTCGCGAACGGCACGACCGACGAGCTCATCGGGTCGATGCAGACGGAGTCGACGCGCGAGTTCGTCGGCTCGATGTCCGACAAGGAGGAGCTGCCGCTCGCGCCCACGGCGCCGCTCGACGAGATGCAGCAGGAGCAGGTCACCCTCTGGCAGTCCGCGCTCAACGACTCGGTGCTGCAGAACACCGCGGCGTTCATCCTCGGCAGCCGCCCGCTGTCCGAGTGGGACGCGTGGATGACCGAGCTGCAGGGCCTCAACGTCGACCAGTACGTCGACACGTACAACCAGGCGCTGGCCGCGAACGGCTGACGCACCCCGGCCCGGCCGGTCCCGCACCCGGAGCGTGCGGGAC
>NZ_BIMR01000371.1 GCF_004306155.1 Cellulomonas biazotea | reverse complement strand
GCGCGGCAGCGGGTCACGCACGTCGTGACCCGCAGCCGCGCGGCACAGGTCGAGCAGGACTGGCCGGGCGCGGTCGTCGTGCCGGACGTCGACGCGCTCCTGCGGCACGTCGGCGAGCTCGACCTGGTCGTCGTGGCGAGCCCCACCGGTGAGCACGCCGCGCACGTGCTGGCCGCGCTCGCCGCAGGCGTGCACGTCCTCGTGGACAAGCCCCTCGCGACGAGCACCGCCGAGGCCGAGCGCCTCGTCGACGCGTCGCTGCACGCCGGGGGACGGCTCACGGTCTTCCAGAACCGGCGGTGGGACACCGAGCAGCTCGCGCTGCGGGGCCTGCTCGAGGCGGGCACCCTCGGCCGTGTGCACCGGTTCGAGCGACGCTGGGAGAGGTTCCGCCCCGTGCCGCAGGACCGCTGGAAGGAGAACGACCCGACCTCGGGCGGCCTGCTGCTCGACCTGGGCGCGCACCTCGTCGACTCGGCCGTGCAGCTCTTCGGGCCCGTCCGGTCCGTGTACGCCGAGCTCGCCGCCCGCTCCACGCCCGCGGTCGACGACGTCTTCCTCGCGCTCGTCCACGCCGACGGCCACGACGGCACGCCCGGCGTCGTCAGCCACCTGCAGGCCGGGTCCGTCGTCGGCGCCCCCGGGCCGCGCACCCGGGTGCTCGGCGACCAGGCCGCCTTCCTCGTCACGAGCTTCGAGGGCGAGCCCACGCCGTTCGCCGTCCTCGACGACGCCTACGAGGAGGGCCGACGACCCGGCGAGCCCGCGCACGAGGGCTGGCTCGTGCGCGGGGCGACGCGCGAGCCCGTCCCGATGCCCGCGGGCGGGCACGTCGACCTGTACCGGGAGGTCGTGCGGTGGGTGCTCGACGGCGGGCCGCCGCCCGTCGACCCCGCCGACGCCGTCCGCACCGCCCGCGTGCTCGACGCCGCACGGCAGTCGGCCGCGGAGGGGACCGTCGTCCGGCTCTGACCGGCCGGCCCCGACAGCCCGCCTCGGCGTCACCTGTGGACGGGCCTGACGAGCGCGCACGTGCGCGCGCTTGCATGGGGCCATGGACGCCTTCCTCGTGCCCGCCGACGTCCGCGCGCTGCTCGACGGGTCCGCGTTCCGCGTGACGGCGCCGGCCGGTCCCGACGGCACCGGCTGGCTCGCCGCCGCGACCGACGGCACCGACCGGCGGCTCGAGGTGCACGTCGTCGCCACGGTCCTCGACGACGTCGTCGCCGCGCGCGCCGAACGCCTGCGGCTCCTGCAGCACGAGCACCTGCCGCGGGTGCACGACGTCGTGGAGATCGGGCCGGGCCGGACCGCGCTCGTCGTCGAGCACGTCCCCGGGCCCACCCTCGCCGAGCTGCGCACCCAGCGCGCGCCCCTGTCCGACGGTGAGGCGGCGACCGTCGCCATCCCGGTCGCGTCGGCACTCGGTGCCCTGCACGCGGCGGGCCTCGCGCACGGCGCGGTCAGCCCCGCGACGGTCGTCGTCGGGCCCGAGGGTCGCCCCGCGCTCGTCGACCTGCGCGGCGTCCTCGTCGGGACCGGGACGCCCGACGGCGACGTCCGACGCCTCGTCGCCACGGTGCTCGCGCAGGTGCCCGACGCCGACGTGCACCTGCTCGCCGCCGCGCCCGGACCGACGCTGCGCGACACCCTGGAGGACGCCGTCTCGACGGTGGCGCTCGACGCCGACGGGCTCGTCGGCCGCTGCTTCGCCGTCGCCGAGCCCGAGCCCGTCCGGCTGCCCGACGCGGGCGCACGGGCTGCCCTCGACGTCGCACGGCACGACGCGGGCGCGGCCGTACCGGCGATCCGTCGACGGCGTCGTGGAGGGCGCCGACGTCCGGGCCTGCTCGTCGCCGCCGGGGTCGCGGGGGTGCTCGTCGCCGGAGCGGTCACCGTGGGGCTGCTGCACGACCGCCCGGGACCGGCCACCGGGACGCCCGCCCGCCCCGACCCGGTCGACGCCGCCGTCGCCCTCACCGTGCGACGCGCCGAGGTCGTCGCGACCGGCGACCCGACGCTGCTCGGCCAGGTGGAGGTCGTCGACGGGCCCGCGCACCGCGCCGACGCCGCGCTCGTCGGCGCCCTGGAGGGAGCCCGACTGGACGGGCTGGTGGTCGACGTCGCGCACGCGGAGCGCGTCGCGTCCACCGACAGCGGCGCAGACACCGGCACCGGGGTCGGTTCGCGTGCTGGTGCCGGTGCGGATCCGGGACCCGCCCCGTCGGGACCGCCGACCCGATCGGCGGCGGGGCCGGACGTCGCGGTCCGGGTGGCGTCGGCGATGTCGGCGCACCGGCGCCTGCCCGCCGACGGCGGTGCGGCGGTGGACGTGCCCGCGACCGGCACGAGGACCGTCGTCCTGGTGCTGCGCTGGACCGACGACGGCTGGCGGGTGTGGGACGTGATCGCCGCGTGACGGCTCGGCACGGGTAGGCGCGCCACGCGCCGGACACGGCGGGACGCGCACGAGACGCGTGAGACGCGTCAGACGCCCGAGGCGACCCACCTCGCCGCGGACGGCAGGTCGGCGTGGACCGGCCGGAAGCCGCTGGCCGCGAGGACCGCGGGCACGGCGCCGATCGAGCCGAGCACCTCGGAGGAGAAGTCGCCGAGCACCGTGCGCAGCGCCCACGCGGGGACGGGGACCGCCGCGGGACGCCCGAACGCGTCGGCGAGCGCGCGGATGACGTCGACGTTGCGGTCCGCGCGGGTGACGAGGTTCACCGGGCCGTGCACGGGCGTCGTGAGCAGGTGCTCGATCGCCCGCACCTCGTCGACGAGCGTGATCCAGGGCCACAGCTGCCGGCCCGAGCCGAGGCGCCCCCCGACCCCGAGGCGGACGAGGGGGAGGAGACGACCGAGCGCGCCGCCCGACGGTCCGAGGACGATGCCGGTGCGCAGCAGCGCCACGCGGACGCCGGCGTCCGCTGCCGGAGCGGTCGCGGCCTCCCACTGCCGCACGACCCCCGCGAAGAACGTGTCGCCGATCGGCTCCTGCTCGTCGAGCACGTCGTCCCCGCGGTCCCCGTACGCCCCGATGCCCGACGCCTGGAGCAGGATCCGGGGCCTGCCGCCCGCACCCACGCCGGTCTCCGCGGCGAGCGTGCGTGCGAGCAGCCCGGCGGAGTCGACGCGGGACGCTACGACCTCCCGCTTGCGCGCGGGGGTGAGGGGTCGGGAGGCGGCGTTGACGCCCGCGAGGTCGACGACCGCGTCCACGCCGGCGAGGTCGTCCGGGTCGAGGCGGCCCTCGGCCGGGTCCCAGCGGATCTCGTCGGCGCGCTGCACGGGGCGGCGCACGAGCAGCCGCACCGTGTGGCCGTGCCCGCGCAGCGCGGGGACCAGGGCGCTGCCGATGAACCCGCTCGAACCCGCGACGACGACGTGCATGACGGCCACCCTAGGGTCGCGTCGGCACCGCCGCCGTCCCAGGCGCCTGGCCGGCTAAGGGCGAGCGCCGGGGAGTGCCGAGCGGGTGCCGGGGAGTGCTCGGGCAACGCCACGCGGCCCCGGACGCAGGACGGCCCGGGTCCGCGGGGACCCGGGCCGTCGTCGGTGCGAGCTCGTCAGATGCCGACCTCGGACTCGAACGCGCCCTCCTCGATGCGGGCCTTGACCGCGGAGAGGTAGCGCGACGCGTCCGCGCCGTCGACGAGCCGGTGGTCGTACGACAGGCACAGGTAGCACATCGACCGGATGGCGATGACCTCCTCGCCGTCCTCGCCCTTGACGACGACCGGGCGCTTGACGATCGCGCCGGTGCCGAGGATGGCCGAGGTGCCGGTCGGGACGATCGGCGTGTCGATGAGCGCACCGCCCGAGCCGGTGTTCGTCACGGTGAAGGTCGCGCCGGACAGCTCGTCGGGCGTGACCTTGTTGGCGCGCGTGCGGGATGCGAGGTCGGCGATCTTGCGCGCGATGCCGGCGAGGTTGAGGTCGCCCGCGTCGCGGATCACCGGCGTGAGCAGGCCGCGCTCGGTGTCGACCGCGATCGCGACGTTCTCCTGCCCGTGGTAGGTGATCTGGTTGCCCTCGAGGACGCCGTTGATCTTCGGGAACGCCTTGAGGGACTCGACCGCGGCCTGCACGAAGAACGGCAGGAACGTGAGGTTGACGCCCTCGCGCGCCTTGAAGTCGTCCTTGGCGCGGGTGCGCAGGCGGGCGACCTTGGTGACGTCGACCTCGACGACGGTGGTGAGCTGCGCCTGCGTGTGCAGGGCCTCGACCATCCGCTCGGCGATGATCTGACGCAGCCGGCTGGCCTTCTCGGTCGTGCCGCGCAGCGGCGAGACCGACGGGACCGACGGCGCCTTGGCGGCCGGGGCAGCCGGAGCCGACGCGGCGGGGGCCGTGGCGGCCTTCTTCGCCTCCTCGGCCTTCGCGGCGGCCTCGAGCACGTCCTCCTTGCGGATGCGACCGCCGACGCCGGTGCCCGTGAGCGTGGCGACGTCGACGCCCTTGTCCGCGGCGAGCTTGCGCACGAGCGGGGTCAGGTAGCTGCCCGACACGGACGGCGCCGCAGCGGCGGGTGCCGCGGCTGCAGGTGCGGCCGCGGTGGGGGCGGCCGGAGCCGGGGCCGCGGCCGGGACGGGGGCCGGCGTCGCCGACTCCTGCGC
>NZ_BIMR01000370.1:239-5137 GCF_004306155.1 Cellulomonas biazotea | reverse complement strand
GCCCTCTCGGCCGTAGTGGAGCGCAAGACCAGCGCGACCACAGGAACGAGCGCTGATCTGGAGCGCAACGCAGGTTGAGAGGGTCGGTGCGTCAGCACCGGCCCTCTCGGCCGTCTCCCCACCTCGTGATGCCAGGTTGTGTGGAAGGTCTGTCGCACCAGCGGCGACACAGATTCCACACCGCGACGGCCGGCCCGAGGTCCGACCTGACGACCGGCCGACGTCAGGCCCGACGGCCGTTCGCCCACCGGGCCCCCGTCAGCGGCACCCGGTCGACGTCGCCGGTCGGCGTCGTCCACAGGGTCTGCGCCGCGATCGCGCCGGCATCGCCATGCTGACCCGCATGCCTCCCGGAAGCGGCCCTCGACCAGCCCCCCGACGTCCACGGCCCCAGGTCGCGACCCCCGCAGGACGGACCCCCGTCGGGCTCCCCGGCCAGGGTCACGTCCCCAGGCCCGTCCGCCTCCCCGACTCGGCGCTGCCGGACGCGCACGACGCCCTGGTCCGCGCCGACCTCGTCGCGACGACCGCGCGGCTGAGCGCCTGGGGAGTCAGCAGGTCCGTCGTGAGCCGTCGCGTCGCCGCCGGCGAGTGGTGCCGTCCGTTCACCGGCGTCGTCGTCACGCACCCCGGACCGCTGTCGTGGCGTCAGGTCGCGCGGGCCGCCCTCGCGTACGCCGGCCCGGGGCTGCCCTGTCACACCGGTCGGCGGCCTTCCTCCGCGGGATCGTGGTCGACCCCGGACGTGTGGTGCACGTGAGCATCCCCGCTCATCGTCGTGTCGCGCCGCAGCCCGGGCTGGTCGTGCACCGACGCCGCCGGATGCCCGTGGCCTCGGGACGCCTGCGCACGGTCGGCGAGGACGTCACGGTGCTGGACGTCGTGGACGGGCTTCGTTCGGCGGACGAGGTCGTCGGGGTGGTGTGCGAGGCGGTGCGTGCGGGCGTGCGGCCCGGTGTGGTCCTCATGCACGCGGAGGAGCGGCGAGGGCTGCGCAACCGCGCCCTGCTCACCGCGCTGCTCGGGACCGACGGTGCGGTCGACCGGGGTGTCGAGTCGCCGCTCGAGCACCGGTACGCGCGGGACGTCGAGCGGGCGCACGGCCTGCCCGCGGCCACCGCCCAGGTGCGGCAGCGGGTCGGCGGGCGGTGGATCCGGGCCGACCGGGTGCACGTGGGTCTCGGTGTGCGGGTCGAGCTCGACGGTCAGCTCGCGCACCCGCTCGGGCGGACGGACGAGGACGTGTGGCGCGACAACACCGTCGCGGTCGAACGCACGGAGCTCACGCTGCGGTACCGCTGGCGGCACGTCGTCGCGGAGCCGTGCCGGACGGCCGGCCAGGTCGCCGCCGCGCTGACGGCCCGCGGCTGGCAGGGGCGCGCGACCCCCTGCGGCAGCACGTGCCCGCTCCCCCACTGACCACCCGCCGCCCTCCGCCGCGTCCGCCCGCATCGCCTCGGGTCTCGCGTGGAGACTCTGTCGCGCTGAACGCGACACACCCTCCACACCACGCCTCGCCGGCGCGGCACGAGAGCCGGCGAACGCCCGTCGCCTGCCCGTCAGCGCGCCGTCACGGCCGACAGCGGGGAGAGCTGACCAGGACCGTCCGGGCCGGGCAGCAGGGTCGCGGTCATCCCTGTCGTCGGGTCGTGGACGACCAGGCCGATCGGGCCGCCGTCACCGCCGCACGCGTCGAACGAGACCACGTGCAGCCGCCCGCCGGACGTCGCCACCCGCTGGAACCGGAACGGCAGGGCGAGGTCGACCGCCTCCTCGACGCGGTCACGCCATGCCGCGACGCGTTCGCGGCACCCGTAGTCCAGGTACCCCTCGGGCGCGCTGCCGTGCACCCAGGCCTTGGCGACGACGCGCCCGTCGGGCAGCAGGACGCCGTCGGACGGTACGAGGTCGCCGGCGCGCAGGTCACGCAGGACGACGGGGGCCGTCCCCGCCGCGACATCGACCCTCACGAGCATCAGCCCGTCCGGCAAGGTCGCACCCCACGGGGGCGTGTCCCCCTCGGCGCAGACCAGCAGGACGTCGGTGCGGCTCTGCCAGCCGACGGTCGCGCAGGTCGTCCCGGCGGGCGCGAGCGTGACGGGCCGTGCGCCACCGGCGACCAGGTCGACGACGACCGTGCGGTCGGCTCCCTCGACGAGGGCGAGCGTGCCGTCCGGGTTGACGGTCGTCCCACCCCCGGCGAAGCCGGGGAGGTCGGACGTGACGAGGTGGGCCTCGCCGTCCGGCCGGACGACCCACATCCGCGAGCGGTCCTCGCCGTCCTCGATCCAGAGCTCGACGACGTCGGAGGGATGCGGGTACGCACCGGCGCCCACGCCGGTGCGCGGTGCCTCGACGACCTGGCCGGTGCGCAGGTCGAGCAGCCCACGGATGCCCGGCTGCACGGCCACGGGGACGGTCGGCGACCCGTCCCACGCGAAGCTGTCGAGACCGAGGTACACGTCGTCGCGCACGTGGTAGAGGTCGCCCTCGGGCGACGCGAGCGCGAGGACCGGCACGATGCGCGTGCCGTCGGCGAGCTCGGCGTCCCCCGTCGTCGGCCCGTACTGCACGACGGTCCATCCCGACCCGACGCGTGCGAGGACGTCGTCGTCGAGCGCGAGCATCGGCGGCATCCCGGAGCGCTCGACGGCGACCGGGGCGCTCGACGCGGTCGGGGCGGGCGTGCTCGACGGCGTCGACGTCGGGCTCGGGGTGACGGTGGGCGTCACGGCAGGCTGGGGGGTGTCGGCCCGGTGCAGGCCGAGCCACGCCACGGTGCCGAGGACGGCCACGGCGCCGACGGCTGCGAAGGACTGCGCCGTGTGCCGGCGGACGCGGCGGCCGCGGGCCTTCGAGACGATGCGCCGGTAGGTCGCGTCGTCGAGCCGGCCGACGTCGGCTCCGAGCTCGTCGCCCGCCCGCGACAGGATGTTCCCGAGGTCGCTCATCGTGCCTCCCCTCCGTTCGTCGACGTACTGGTCGGGGTCGCGGCGACCGGACGCACGGGGACCGACTCGGGGTCGTCCGTGCGGGTCCCGAGCGCGGCGTCGAGGCGCCGTAGGCCGTCGGACGTGTACCGCTTGACCGCGCCCTCGCTGAGCCCGAGCACCGACGCGGTCTCGTGCACGGACAGGTCCTCGACCTGCCGCAGCACGACGCACGCCCGCTCGCGGGGCGTCAGGCCGGCGAGCGCCCGCACGACGTCCGCTCCCAGACCCCGCGGCACGACCTCCGTCACGGGCGCCGGGTGACCCGCGAGCCGTCCCACGGCGGCGCGCTCACGGGTGCGGCGACGGTGCTCGTCGACCGAGCGCGACACGATCGCGCGGCGCACGTACTGCTCGGCCTCGGCGATCGTCGTGAACCGGGCGCGGCTGCCGAAGGTGGCGACGAGCGCCTCCTGCACGAGGTCCTGCGCCTCGTCCCGCGACGTCGCGACGAGCATCGCGTGGCCGACGAGGCGCCCCCACCTCTGCTCGACCAGCTGCGCGAGCAGCCCTTCCCACGCTCGTCCCACCGTGTGCCCTCTCGTCGACGGACGTCCTACGCGGGGAGAACGGCGTGGCTGCGTCCGAGGTTGGGGTGAGTCTCGCCGGAGTCGCGGGCGTGGTGGGGAAGGTCTGTCACGGCACGCGCGACAGACCTTCCGCGCACCCGCCCGAGGGCGTCGGAAGGCCTCACCGCCGCGTCCCGCCCGCCCGGCCTCACGCGCACTCGAAGACCACCGATCCCGCCGTCGGGATCATCCCGAGGTACCAGCCACCCCCGGGCCGCTCGGTCGCGTACAGCGCGTGCGCGGCGAGGAAGGCGGCGTCGGTGCCGAACCCGGTCGTGGCGTAGACGTCGGCGCCGGTCCTGGTCCCGCCGTCGACCTCGAGATCGACGGTCCACGACTGCTCCTCGTGCCAGGCACGGACGCTGCGGGACCGGTCGTTGCCGCCCTCGACGGGGACCCAGACCCGACGTCCCTCGGCGGTCCTGCCGGCTGCGCGCCAGTCCGCCGGGTCGAGGGCGGTGTCGACGGAGAACATGTTCGGCGAGCAGGTCGGCGAACCCGGGGCCACGGCCTCGGCCCGCCCCTCCCACGACTGCTCGGGCGGCAGGCTGCGGTCCACGCCGTCGTCCCAGACGAACGCGTTGACGTCGCTCCCGGGGACGTCGGGCGTGGCCAGGCGCAGGGTGGTGCCGAACGGGAACCGCCAGGCGAGGAACGTCGGCGTCAGGTCGGGCAGCGTCGGTGTCGCGCGGACCTCGACCAGCCCGGCACGTCCGTAGCCTGCGAGGACGACCGTCTCGTGCTGCTCCTGGTCGTCGACGAGGATCCACGCGTCGCCCAGCACGGTCGTCTCCGTGTGACCGTCCAGCGCGCGGAGCCGCTGCGTGGTCGCGGTCGTCCCCACGACGAACCCCCCGCCGAGGTCGCCCTCCGCGGGGACGCCGAGGGTGTCGTAGAACGTGTCGCGGTCGACGACGACGCCGGGCGCGAGGGTGAACCACCCGGCGAGCGGCGGCTCGACGCACGGGTCCTCGGTGCGCGGCGAGGGGCACGCGATGTACCGGGTCCCCGCGGCGTCGACCTCGAAGAGCCCGACGACCTCGGCGTCCCAGTAGAAGACCTCCTGGTACACCGCGTAGATCGTCGCGTCGCCGCGGGTGCCGACCCGCACCGGGACGGGCACCTCGCCCCCCTCGCCCGTCGTCAGCAGCGCGGGGGCGTCCGGGGCGGGCACAGGGTCGACCCAGACCTCGCCCGTCCGGGAGCGTTGCAGCCGACGCAGGACGGTCGTGTCGTCCGTCGCAGCCTGCCGCACCACCGGCCCGGCGTCGGGGTCGGGCGTCGGGGTGGTCGTGGGCGCCGGGCTCGTCGCGGGGCTCGGCGGGGGCGTGGTGACGTG
>NZ_BIMR01000370.1:0-229 GCF_004306155.1 Cellulomonas biazotea | reverse complement strand
TCGTCGACGAGGATCCACGCGTCGCCCAGCACGGTCGTCTCCGTGTGACCGTCCAGCGCGCGGAGCCGCTGCGTGGTCGCGGTCGTCCCCACGACGAACCCCCCGCCGAGGTCGACCTCCGCGGGGACGCCGAGGGTGTCGTAGAACGTGTCGCGGTCGACGACGACGCCGGGCGCGAGGGTGAACCACCCGGCGAGCGGCGGCTCGACGCACGGGTCCTCGGTGCGCG
>NZ_BIMR01000369.1 GCF_004306155.1 Cellulomonas biazotea | reverse complement strand
TGCGGGACGTGGCCGCGGCCCTGGCGTCGGCGCGGCGGCCGCTGCTGCTCGCGGGGCGGGGCGCGTGGCTGTCGGGGGCCGGCGCAGCACTGGGCGCGGTCGCCGACGCGACCGGCGCGCTCACCGTCTCGACGGCGCTCGGCCGCGGGGTGTTCCCCCGCCCCGAGTTCGACCTCGGCGTGGCGGGCGGGTTCGGCGCGGCGGGCGCGATGGCGCTCGTGCGGGAGGCCGACGTCGCGCTCGTCGTCGGGGCGTCGCTCAACCAGTTCACGATGCGGTTCGGTGAGCTGTTCGCGCCCGGGACCCGGGTGTTCCAGGTCGACGTCGCCCCCTCGGCGACCCACCCGCACGTCGGCGGGTACGTGCGGGGCGACGCCGCGACGGTCGCGTCGACCGTCCTGGCCGACCTGGCCGACCTGCAGACGCGGGACGGTGGCACGCCCAGCGGGTGGCGCGAGTCCGTCGACGTCGCCACCGCGCGCCGCTACGAGCCGGGCACGGGGTCGGCACCGGACGGCCGGCTCGACCCGCGGTCGGCGGCCGCCCGCATCGGCGAGCTCCTGCCTGACGACCGGGTCGTCGTGTCCGACGGCGGGCACTTCATCGCGTGGGCGAACATGTACTGGCCGGTCGCCGCGCCCGACCGGCTCGTCATGGTGGGGACGGCCTTCCAGGCCATCGGGCTGGGGTTCCCCAGCGTGCTCGGCGCGGCGCTCGCGCGTCCGGCGTCGACCGTCGTGCTGTCGACCGGTGACGGCGGCGGGCTCATGGCGCTGGCCGACCTGGAGTCGGCGGTGCGCGTCGCGGGCGGGCGCGGGGTCGCCGTCGTGTGGAACGACGCCGAGTACGGGGCCGAGGTGCACGTCTACGGGCGCAAGGGCCTGGTCCGCGAGCCCATGCTGATCCCGGCGGTCGACTTCGCGGGGCTCGCCACGGCCGTCGGGGCGCAGGGCGTCACCGTCCGCACGCTCGACGACCTCGACGCGCTGGCCGTCTGGGCGGCCCGGCCCGCGTCGCAACGGCCGTTCCTGCTGCTGGACCTGCTGGTCTCCCCCGACGTCGTCGCGCCCTACTGGGAGGAGATCGTGCGGGCCAGCGGCTGAGCGCCGACCGGCCGAGACCCGGCACCTGGTCGGGCTGCGGGCGGATCGCATACGATCTCGGATACGACTCACTGCGAGGGAGCAGATGTCGGCACAGGCACCGGACCACAGGTTCACGGCCCTCCCCGGGCGCCCGGGGAAGGTCGTCGCCGTCCACCTCGCGTACGCCTCGCGCGCCGACCAGCGCGGCCGCCGCCCCGCGCACCCGTCGTACTTCCTCAAGCCGTCGAGCTCCGTCGCGACGTCGGGCGGGACCGTCGAGCGCCCCGCCGGGACCGAGCTCCTCGCCTTCGAGGGCGAGATCGCGCTCGTCATCGGCACCACCGCCCGGCACGTGCCGCTCGACCGCGCGTGGGAGCACGTCGCCTGGGTCACCGCGGCCAACGACCTCGGGCTCTACGACCTGCGGGCCGCCGACCGCGGCGGCAACGTCCGCTCCAAGGGCCGCGACGGGTACACCCCGCTCGGGCCGGGCCTGCTCGACGCACGCACGCTCGACCCCGGGGCGCTGCGGCTGCGCACGTGGGTCAACGGTGAGCTCCGGCAGGACGACACGACCTCCGGGCTGCTGTTCCCGCTCGCGCAGGTCGTCGCCGACCTGTCCCAGCACCTCACCCTCGAGCCCGGCGACGTCGTCCTCACGGGGACGCCCGCGGGCTCGTCGGTCCTCGCCCCCGGGGACGTGGTCGAGGTCGAGGTCGACGCGCCCGACGCCCCCGGGGCGCCGTCGTCGGGCCGTCTCGCCACG
>NZ_BIMR01000368.1 GCF_004306155.1 Cellulomonas biazotea | reverse complement strand
CTTGATCTGCCAGCCGTCCGTGAACGGCTCGGCACCCGGGAGCAGCAGCGACGACGACAGCAGCGGCTCGCCGAGCTCGTGCAGGATCGCCTGCGCGACGCGGTTGTCGGGGATGCGCACGCCGACGGACCGCTTCTTGGGGTGCGCCAGCCGCCGCGGCACCTCGGGCGTGGCCTTGAGGATGAACGTGTACGGCCCCGGCGTCGACGCCTTGATCGCGCGGAACGCGGCGTTGTCCAGGTGCACGAGCTGCCCGAGCTGCGCGAAGTCGCAGCACACGAGCGTGAAGTGGTGCTTGTCGTCCAGGTGCCGCAGGCGGCGGATCCTCTCGGCACCCTCCTGGTTGTCGACGCTGCACCCGAGCGCGTACCCGGAGTCCGTCGGGTAGACGATCAGCGCACCGCCGCGCAGCAGGTCGACGACCTGCCCGATCGCCCGGGGCTGCGGGTCGTGGGGGTGGACGTCGAAGTAGCGGGCCATGACGCCCACCGTAGAGCGGCGGCGGTCCCGTGGCAGGTCAGGCCGGGACGAGGTGGTCCGGGCAGACCTCGAACCGGTCCGGGCTCATGACGAGCTCCGCGCGGCCGCCCGTGATCGACCGCAGGTCGAGCACGTACCGGGACAGCTCCGCCTGCGGCACCGACGCCTCGATCCGGACCGTGCCGTCGTCGAGAGACGCCGTCGCCGTGATCCGGCCGCGCCGCGACGACAGGTCGCTCATGACGTCGCCCTGCACGGCGGTCGGCACGACGACCGAGACGTGGCTCACGGGTTCCAGGACGACCGTCCCGGCGGCGGCCAGCGCCTCCTTGACGCCCGTCGCGGCGGCCGTCCGGAACGCCATGTCGGACGAGTCCACCGAGTGCGACTTGCCGTCGTACACCTCGACCCGCAGGTCGACGACGGGGTACCCGTGCGGGCCGCCGTGCTCCATCGCCTCGACGACGCCGCGCTGCACCGCCGGCAGGTACGAGCGCGGGATCGCCCCCCCGACGACCTTGTCGACGAACTCGAACCCCGACCCGTGCGGCAGCGGCGACACCCGGAGCTGCACGACGGCGTACTGCCCGTGCCCGCCCGACTGCTTCTTGACCTTGCCCTCGGCCTCGACGGGCTTGCGGATCGTCTCCCGGTACCCGACCGGCACGGGCGACGTGCTGACGTGCACGCCGAACACCCGCGCGAGGCGCTCCAGGGCGACCGCGAGGTGCGTGTCGCCCAGGCCGCGCAGGACCGTCTTGTCGCTCGACCGGTCCACGCTCAGCGTGACGTCCTCCGCGACCAGCCGGCCCAGCGCGGCGGACAGACGGTCGTCGTCGGACTGCGTGACGGGTTCCAGGCACAGCCCGTAGACGGGCGGGCGGACGCGCGGCGGCACCGCGGTCATCGACGCCCCCGGCCCGGTGCGGTCGGCCAGCAGCGAGCCCGACGGGGTGCCCGTGAGCTTCGCGACGGCCGCCACGTGCCCCGCGGGCACCGCGTCGACCGGCAGGTGCTCCTTGCCGCGCAGCCGGAACAGGCCCGGGACGCGCTCGTCGGTCTTCGTCGCCGTGTTGACCAGCCGGTCGCCGGGGCGCAGCGTGCCCGACAGCACGCGCACCAGCGTGACCTGCCCGACGAACGGGTCGGCGAGCGTCCGGAACGCGTGCACCAGCACCGGGCCGGCCGGGTCGGCCGCGACCTCGACGACCGTCGAGCCCGCCAGCACCCGCGCCGTGCGGTCCGCGGGGTCCGGCGACAGCTCGCACAGCAGGTCCGCGAGCCGGTCCACCCCGACACCGGTCACCCCGGAGACGACGAGGACCGGGAAAGCCTCCCGGTCCTCCACCTCGTGCGCGAGCGTCCGCTCCAGCTCCGCCGCCGTCGGTACGTCGCCCGCGAGGTACCGCTCCAGCTGCTCGTCGTCGTGCGCGACGATCTCCTCCGTCACCTCGTCGTGCAGGCGATGCTCCTCCTCGGCGACCCCGTCCGGCAGCGGCTCCGTGTGGTGGTGGCCGTCCTTGTCGTAGGCCAGCCCCTCCTCCGTGAGGACGTCGGCGACCCCGGTGAACGCGGACTCCTCGCCGAGCGGCAGCTCGAGCGGCACGAACCCGTCGCCGAACGCCTCCCGCAGGTCCGCCAGCACGTGCCGGAAGTCGGCCCGCGCCTTGTCCTCCTTCGTGACGACGACGACCACCGGCAGCCCCGCGTCCGCCGCGAGCCGCCACGCCGCGTGCGTCCCCGCCTGCACCCCGTCGACCGCGCTCACCACGAGCAGCGCGAGGTCCGCGGCCGCGAGGCCCGCGTCGACCGCACCCGCGAAGTCCGCCGACCCGGGGGTGTCCAGCAGGGTCACGTCGTACGTCAGACCGTCCGGGGCCTTCCACGGGAACGGCGCGACGCCGAGCCCCAGCGAGATGCCCCGTGCGACCTCCTCCGGCTCGTGGTCGCTGACCGTCGAGCCGTCCTCGACGCGCCCTGGTCGGGTCAGGACCCCGGCCTGGTGCAGCAGCTCCTCGACGAGAGTCGTCTTGCCCGCGCCGGACGCGCCCAGCAGGGCCACCGTCCGGGTCCTCGGCGTCGTTGCCTGGTCCATCGTCGTCTCCCGGCCGCCTCCCGGCGGTTCCCCGGGGGCACGTGCGACCACACTAGCCAGACCCGCCCGGGGGTGGCAGGACGAGAGACCCTGGCGCCGCGGCGGCGGGTGCGCGGGGTCCGCAGGCGGCACGACGAGGGCCCGGGACCGACCTCGTCGTGAGGTGGTCCCGGGCCCTGGTCGGGCTGGTCCGGTGCTGGCTCAGCGGTGCCGGGTCAGCGGTGCCGGCTCAGCGGCGCGTCAGCGGGCGTCGAGGATGTCGACGACGAACACCAGCGTCGAGTTCGGCGGGATCGTGCCCTTGTCCTCGTCGCCGTAGCCCTGGTCCGGCGGGACGACCAGCAGGACCTGGCTGCCGACGGTCTGACCCGCGACACCCGTGTCCCAGCCCGCGATGACCTGGCCGGCGCCGACGACGAACGGGAACGTCGAGCCCGACGTCCACGAGGAGTCGAACTCCGTGCCGTCCCACAGCCAGCCGGTGTACTTCACGGTGACGTTCTGGCCGGCCTCGACGACCGCACCCGAACCCTTGATGAGCGGCTGCGCGACGAGCGTCGTCGGGGCGTCACCGGCGGCGGGCGTGATCGACGGCGCGCCGTCCTCGCCCAGCGTCACCGTCGGCAGGCCCTCGACGGGTGCCACGGCCTCGCCCTCGGCGCGGGCCGGGATCGTCACCGCGTCCACGACCTCCATCGCGTAGACCTGCGTCGCGTTCTCGCCCGACGACAGGGCGACCAGCACCCGGGCGCCGACGTGCGCGTCCTTCAGGACCGCGTCGAGCTCGGAGATGCTCGTCGCACCGGCCGTGACCGTCTCCGGGCTGTCGGGGTACGTCGAGCCCATCGTCGCGCCGTCCTGGCCGTTGACCATGAGCATGTGGACCGACAGGTTCTGGCCCTCCTCGATCGCGGCGCCGTCACCGTCCTCCACCAGGTGCGCGACGAACGTCGTCACGTTGAACGGGGTGCTCGGCAGGGTGACCGTCGGCTCCTGGCCGGGCTCGCCCTCGACCTTCACCTTGGCGAGCAGCGCCTGGTCGGCGGCCTGGGCGGCGCTCACCGACGCGGTGGCGTCGGCCGACGGGGAGTCGTCGGAGCCGCCGTCGCCGGAGCAGGCGGCCAGGGAGAAGGAGAGGACGATCGCGGTGGTGGCGGCGGCGATCGCGCGGGCGGTGGTCGTGCGGCGCACGAGGGTCCTCCGTCGGTTCGGGTCCCGCCCGGTCAGGCGGCGGACCCACGCACGGTACGCGAGTTTCCTGGGCATCCGCTGGGGGTGGTCGGGCACCGGTTGTCCGAATCGCTTCAGCGGGACGTGCGCGGCGGCGACGGCGGCGGCCCGACGGGCCCGGTCAGGCGGGTCCGGACGGTGCGGCGAGCGTCCGGGCGAGGGCCGCCGCGTCCGTCGTCGGGAGGTCGCACACGAACCCGCGGCAGACGTACGCGGCGGGGCGGCCGCCGACGAGCGGCCGGTCGGCCAGCAGCGGCAGCACCGCCGAGCCCGACGGGCCCGACGCCGGTCCGGCTGTCGGGGGGCCGACCGCCACGACCAGCCCCGGGGC
>NZ_BIMR01000367.1 GCF_004306155.1 Cellulomonas biazotea | reverse complement strand
CCGCCCGACCGTCCCGCGCGAGCCCGACCCGTCGCCGGACGTCTCGGCGGCCGTCGTCGTCGGCTCGGGCGCCGGGGCCGACGCCGCCGGGGCCGCCGGCGGGGCCGGCTCCTCGGAGGGCGTCGGGGTGGGCGTCGGCGTCTGCGTGGGGCGCACCTGGTAGACGAGCTCGACGGTCGTGCTGTCGGTGAACTGCGCCTGTGTGGCGTCCGCGACGGGTGCGGCGAGCGCGGCGACGGCGAGGGCGACCACGACGCCGAGCCGCACCCACGCGCCGCGGTCGGCGGCGAGGAACGGGTGCCGGGCCCGCGGGCCCGGCCGCTGGTCAGTCGAGCAGGAGGTCATCGAACCTCCCGTCCGCGGCAGGGGAGGCGCGGTGGCGGTCGCGCCGGGAGTCGACGACCGCGAGCACCTCCAGGACGGCGACGGCGACGAGCGGCGGGACGAGCATGACCGCGCGGCCGACGGCCGACGTGGACCACTGCAGCACCCAGCCCCACCCGGTGTGGACGCCGAGGACGACGCCGCGCACGCGCGTGATGGGCGTGGCGTTCGGGTCGGCGGTCGCGTTCGCGTCGCCCTTGGTGAAGACGTACGGCTTGGTCACGGTCGTGCCGTCGGCGTCGACCTTCGGGACGCGCTCGCCGGTCTCGGGGTCGTCGGTGAGCTCCGGCAGGTGCCGCAGCGCGACGACGCGGTGCGTGACGAGCTGGTCGGAGCCGACGGGCCAGAACGAGACGACCTGGCCGACCTTGAGGTCGGACTCCCGGCTGATGGCCCGCAGCACGACGGCGTCGCCCGCCTCGAACGTGGGCGCCATCGAGCCGGACGTGACGATGAGCAGCCGCTCGTCGTTGACCTGGTACCAGAGCGGGACGAGCAGCGACAGCGCGTACGCGGTCCCGCACACGGCGACGACGGTCCACAGCGCGGCGGACAGCAGCCGCCGCCAGAGCGGTCGCGGCGTCCGCG
>NZ_BIMR01000366.1 GCF_004306155.1 Cellulomonas biazotea | reverse complement strand
GGGGAGCCGAGCGTCGTGGGCGTGGACGAGGTCGTCGACCTCGGTGACGGTGTCACGTTCACCGTGGAGCGGGGGTCGTGACCGCACGCCGCGAAGCCTCCGCACCGCCGCGACTGCCCGGCTACGAGTACCAGAGGGTCCTCGGGCTGGGCGGTTTCGCGGACGTCTTCCTGTACCAGCAGGACCTGCCGCGGCGTGAGGTCGCCGTCAAGGTGCTGCTCGCGGGCAGCCTCGACGACGAGGTGCGCGCACGGTTCCAGTCCGAGGCCAACCTCATGGCCCAGCTGTCGCACCACCCCTCGATCGTCACGATCCACCACGCGGCGATCGCCGCGGACGGCCGCCCGTTCCTCGTCATGGAGTACTGCTCGCGCCCCGGGCTCGCCGAGCGGTACCGCCAGGAGCGGATCCCCGTCGCCGAGTCGCTGCGGATCGCGGTCCGGCTCGCGTCCGCGATCGAGACCGCGCACCGTGCGGGCATCCTGCACCGGGACATCAAGCCCGCGAACGTCCTGACGACCGACTTCGGCTGGCCCGCACTGACCGACTTCGGGATCGCGGCCACGACCGGACACGGCGGCGGTGCGACCGTCGGCATGTCGATCCCGTGGTCGCCGCCCGAGCTGCTCGGGGACCGGCCCACGGGCGACGAGCGGTCCGACGTCTACTCCCTCGGCGCGACGGTCTACTCGCTGCTGGCGGGGCGGACGCCGTTCGAGATCCCCGGTGCGCCCAACGGCGCGCAGCAGCTCGTGGCACGCATCGAGCGCTCGCCGCTGCCGCCCACCGGCCGCGACGACGTGCCGGTCAGCCTTCAGCACGTGCTGGAGCGGGCGATGGCGAAGGACCCGGTCCGGCGGTTCCCGTCGGCGGCCGCGATGGGCCGTGCGCTGCAGGCCGTCGAGGCCGAGCTGCGGCTGCCCGTGACCCCGCTCGACCTGCCCGACGCGGGCTTCGGCGTCGGCGCCGACTCCGGTCCGGCACCCGTGGGGCCCTCGGCCGCGGTCGAGGACGCGACGCGCGTGCGGTCCGTCGTCACGCTCGACCCCGACGCGGGCCGGGCCGCGGGTGCGGACGACGCGACGCGCCTGCGCGGCGTGCAGGTCATCCCGGTGCCGGGCGTGCCGGTCGCGACGACGGCCCCCGCAGCGCCCGCGACGCCGCCCGGGCAGCAGTCGTTCGTCGTCGTCCCCGCGCAGGGCGACGACGGCGCGGACCAGGACGAGGAGCGCCGCGGCTCACCGCGGCTGCGCGCGCTCGCCGGGATCGGCGCGGCCCTCGTGCTGCTCGTCACCGTCGGCGCCGTCGCGCTCGCGACGCTCGACGGCGACCCGGCGCCGCGTCCCGGACCCACGGACGACCTGGGCGGCGGGACCGTCGGTGCGCCCTCCGGGCAGGTCGTGCCCACGCCCCGTGCGCTCGAGGGCGTCGTGCAGGCCGACGGGTCGGTCGTCTTCACGTGGCAGAACCCCGCGCCGCTCGACGGCGACCGGTACCTGTGGGCGGTGCGGACCGCGACGGGGGAGTCGACGCCCGAGATCGTCGAGGCCGCGACGGTGACCGTGCCCGCCGACCAGGCGCCCGGCGGCGCCGTGTGCGTCGAGGTGTCGATCGTGCGTGCCGACCGCTCGTCGTCCGCCGCACCCGCGCAGGGGTGCGTGCCGTGAGCTGGCGGACCGTCCGGAGCCGCACCACCAGGACCGCCGCCGTCGTGACGCTGCCGGCGGTCGTCGCGGTGCTCGCCCTCGTCGACCGGGGCTTCCCGCTCGCGCGCGTCGACCTCAACGACGGCGGGGTGTGGCTGACCGCGACGAGCGAGCTCAAGCTCGGCCGGTTCAACGCCCAGGTCGAGGAGCTCGACGCCGGGCTGGTCACGGACGGCAGCACGTTCGACGTGCTCCAGGACGGCAGCGACGTCGTCCTGTGGGAGCCGACCGGCGTGTCCGTCGTGGACCCCGCGTCGGTCACGCTGACGACCCAGATCGCGGCGCCGGGCACGGAGGCGTCCATGGCGGCCGGCACGCTCGCGGTCGCGTCCGACGGGTCCGCCTGGGTCCGCGCCCTCGCCGGCCTCGACGGGCTGAACGTGTCGCAGGAGGCCCCGGACGTCGAGCTCGGCGACGGCGGCGCCGTCGTGGTCGCCCGCACGGGCGTCGCCCTCGCGGTCGACGAGACGGGGGGCGTCACGCGCGTGGACGTCGCCCAGGGCGCGCCCGTCCCCGAGGACGACGGCGACCTGGCCGGCGACGGCGACGTCGACCAGCTGACCGCCGTCGGCGAGGAGCCGGTCGTGCTGTCCGGCAGCACGCTGCGCACCCGGTCGGGGACCGTCGAGCTCGACGGCGACGGCCTCGTGCTGCAGCAGCCCGGCCCCGCGTCGGACCGCGTGCTCGTCGCGACCCGGGACGCGCTCCTCGAGGTCCCGCTGGGCGGCGGCGACGTCGTGGAGCACGCCACGCCGGGCGAGGGCCGCCCGGCCGCGCCCGTGCAGGTCGGCGAGTGCGCGCACGCCGCGTGGGCGTCGACGCTCGGGTCGTACCTGCGGCTGTGCGCCGGCGCCGACCCGCAGGTCCGGGACCTGGAGGGCATGTCCGCGCAGGACGAGCTCGTCTTCCGCGTCAACCGCGGCGTCGTCCTGCTGAACGACACGCTGCGCGGCCGCGTCTGGATGCCGACGCAGGACACCGACCTGCGGACGCCCGAGTGGCAGGACGTCGTCCCGGAGGAGGCGCCCGAGGAGGCCCAGGAGGAGTCCGAGACCCCGCAGACGACGCAGGAGCTCGTCACGGAGTGCTCGGAGACGGCCGCGCCCCCGCTCGCCGCGGACGACGCGTTCGGCGTCCGGCCGGGCCGCACCACGATCCTGCCCGTCATCGACAACGACTCGTCGGCCGACTGCGGCATCCTCGTCGTGACCAAGCTCGACGCGCTGCCGCCCGAGTTCGGCAGCGTGCAGACGATCCACGGCGGGCGTGCGCTGCAGGTCGCCGTCGCACCGGGTGCGACGGGGTCGGTCTCCTTCACGTACACGATCGACGACGGCCGCGGCATCAACGCGCCGTCGCAGGCGACCGTGACGCTCACCGCGCGCGACGGCGGCAACGAGGCGCCGCGGCAGGTGCGCACGGGCGAGCTGCAGGTCGAGCAGGGCGGCCGCGCCGAGCACCTCGTGCTGTCCGACTTCCAGGACCCCGACGGCGACGATCTCGTGCTGCTGTCCGCCGCGAGCGACCCCGCCGTGGGGACCGTGCGGTCGCGGCAGGACGGGACGCTGACGTTCCAGGCGGACGGCGGCCGGCTCGGGCGTACGCGCGTCGACGTCGTCGTGTCCGACGGCACCGAGACCGTGCAGGGCGTGCTCGACGTCGACGTCCGCCCCGCGGGCTCGCTCGCGCCCCAGATCGACCCCGTGCACGCCGTGACCTACGTCGGGCAGGCGACGACGCTGCGCCCGCTCGACGCCGTGCGCAGCTCGAGCGCCGAGCCGCCGCGCCTCGCCGGGGTGGACGACGTCCCCGGCGCGACCGTGTCGCGCGACCTGCAGGCCGGCACGTTCTCGTTCTCCGCGCCGCGCGCGGGCACCTACTACGTGCCGTTCCTCGTCACCGTCCCGCCGCAGGAGGCCACCGGCCTCGCGCGCATCGACGTCCTGGAGTGGCCCGACCAGACCCAGCCGCCGACGGCCGTCCGCGACCGCGCGTACCTGCCGCCCGGCGGCGAGGTGACGGTCGACCCGCTCGAGAACGACAGCGACCCCGCGGGCAGCGTCCTCGTGCTGCAGTCCGTCGAGGTGCCGGCCGGGTCCGGGCTGCGCGTCGCGGTCGTCGAGCACCGGTACGTGCAGGTGTGGTCCGAGCGCACCCTCGAGCAGCCCGTCGTGCTGCGGTACACGGTGTCGAACGGCCCGACGAGCGCCGTCGGCGAGATCACCGTCCAGCCGATCCCCGCCACCGGGTCGTCGCAGCCGCCCGTCGTGCAGAACGTCGAGGTGTCCGTCCGCACCGGCGGCGTCGTGACGATCCCCGTGCTGGAGTCCGCGTCCGACCCCGACGGCGACCGGCTGACCCTCGAGCGCGAGCTGCCCGAGCCGCTCGGCGACGGCGAGGGGCTGCTCTTCGTGTCGGGCGACGTGCTGCGGTACCAGGCGCCGACCTCGCCGATGACCGCCCGCGCGACGTTCGCCGTGAGCGACCCCGCCGGCAACGTGACCGCCGCGCAGGTCACCGTGCGCGTGCACGCCTCGGACTCCTCGACGAAGGCCCCGCCGCGCCCGCGGGACCTCGAGGCGCGCGCCTTCGAGGGCGACGTCGTGCGGATCCAGGTGCCGCTCGTCGGGATCGACCCCGACGGCGACGGCGTGACGCTCCTCGGCCAGGCGAGCGGCCCGACGAAGGGCCGCGTGACCGCCGTCGGTCCGGACTGGCTCGAGTACCAGGCGTACTCGCGCGAGTCCGGCACGGACACCTTCACCTACGCGGTCGAGGACTGGACCGGGCAGCGTGCCGTCGCGACCGTCCGCGTCGGCATCGCACCGCGTCCCACCGACGCGTCCACCGTCGTCGCGCGCGACGACGCCGTGACCGTCCGGCCCGGCGAGCGCGTCGAGGTCCGCGTCCTCGCGAACGACGTCGACTCCGGCGGCGGCGACCTGACGCTCGACGACGAGCTCGACGTCCCCGACGGCATCGAGGCGGGCGTCGAGGGGCGGCGCATCGTCGTCACCGCGCCCAGGGTCGCCGGCGTCTACCCGATCGTGTACGTCGCGTCGAACGCCCGCGGCGGTCGCGACGACGGGGTGCTCACCGTGACGGTGAGCGACGACGCACCCGTCGTGCCGCCCGTCGCGCGCGACGTCGTCGTGGCCGCGACCGAGACCATCGGGCGCACCGAGGTCGAGGTCGACGTGCTCGCGGTCGCGCAGAACCCCAGCGGGCCCCTGTCCGACCTCGAGGTGGCGGTCCCCGCGGGCGTCGCCGACGTCGCCCGCGTCACGACCGGTGCGTCGCCGAAGGTCGTCGTCACGCTCGTCGACCACGCGCAGACGGTGCCGTACATCCTGCGGAACCAGAAGGACCCCGACCGGCGCGCGTCGTACGCGTTCATCACCGTGCCCGCGCTGGGCTTCTTCCCGCCGACGCCTCGCCCCAAGGCTCCCGAGCTGCGCGTCGCGTCCGGGGCGGAGCTGACGATCGACCTCAACGCGCAGGTCCAGGTCGCGCCCGGCCGGTCGGCGTCGATCGCCGACCCGACGGCCGTGAGCGCCACCAAGAGCGACGGCTCGCAGCTCGTCGTCGACAAGGACCGCCTGCGGTTCGTGTCGGCGCCCGGCTACGCGGGACCGGCCTCGATCACCGTGCCCGTGACCGACGCGTCCGGGCCGGGCGACACGACCGCCCGCTCGGCCGTCATCTCCCTGCAGGTCACCGTGTTCGCCGTCGACGACCACCCGCCGACGTTCGCGCCGTCGACCATCGCCGTCGTCCCGGGGGAGCCGGCCACGAGCGTCGACCTCGCGGCGTTCACGCAAGGCCCCGACGGCAGCGCCGGCGGACCGCAGACCTACTCCTACACGCTGACCTCCGCGATCCCTGCCGGCTTCACCGCGTCGCTCGACGGCTCGGTCCTCACCGTGTCCGCACCGACCACCACGCCCAAGGGCACGACCGGGCGGCTCGAGGGCCGGCTCGGGTTCGGCCGCACGGGCTCCATGGACATCGCGATCGACCTCAAGGTCGCGGCGTCCACCCGCAACAAGGCGAAGGTCCAGAACTTCGAGGTCGCGGACGGGGCCCAGGGCCGCGAGCGGACCGTCTCCGTCCTCGACGGCTCGTGGAACCCGTTCCCGGAGCCGCTGCAGGTCGTCGGCGCGGTCGTCGAGACGCCCGGTGCGGGAACGGCCTCGGCGACGGCGAGCACCGTCACCGTCCGTCCGGCCGCCGACTACGTCGGCCCGATGGTCGTGCGCTACGTCGTCCGCGACGCCACGGGCGATCCCGACCGCGAGGTCGAGGGACGCATCTCCCTGATCGTGCGCGGACGCCCCGCGACACCCGTGCCGCCCCGCGTGGTCGAGGTCCGCGACAAGACCGTCGTGCTGTCGTGGGACGCGCCCGACAACCGCGGTGCCCCCATCACGGGCTACCGGGTCGTCGCGAGCCCGGGCGCGATCAGCCGGGCGTGCGCGAGCACGACCTGCACGATCGACGGCCTGACGAACGACGTCGAGTACACGTTCACCGTCGCCGCCCAGAACGCCGTCGACTGGTCCGACCCGAGCGTGCCGTCCGCGCCCGCGCGCCCCGACGCCGTTCCGGACGCGCCCGGGACGCCGACGCTCGCGTTCGGCGACGGCCAGCTCACCGCGTCGTGGACGGCGCCCCCGCAGACCGGCTCGCCGGTCACCGGCTACACCGTCGAGATCTCGCCCGCCCCGCCGAGCGGGCCGTCGGCCGTGCCGTCGCCCACCACGAGCGTGACGTTCCGCGGACTGAAGAACGGCACCGCGTACACCGTCCGCGTCCGGGCCCACAACAAGGCGCCCGACCCGAGCCCGTGGTCGCTGTCGTCCGCGCCCGAGGTGCCGGCCGGCGTGCCCGCCGCGCCCGGCGGGGTCGTCGCGTCCCGCGTCGACACGCCGCTCGGTGGGCAGATCAACGTCGGCTGGCAGGCGCCCGGCGACAACGGCGACGCCGTCAAGGCGTACGAGCTGACGATCAGCGGCGGGCCTGGCTCCGGCACGTTCGAGGTCTCGGCGTCCACGCAGTCGTACGCGATGACCGGCGCGCAGAACGGCGTCGAGTACCAGTTCGCGGTCCGCGCACGGAACAAGGCCGGCTGGGGCACGTCCGGGACGGCGACCGCGGTCGCCTTCGGGACGCCCGGCACCTCGCGGATCACGTCCGCGACGCCGTCCGACACCGCGGACCCGGGCAACGGGTCCGTCGCGCTGCGCTGGACCGCGGCCGACCCCAACGGGTCGCCCGTCACCGGGTACCACCTGTGGGTCGACGGCGTCGACCAGGGCATCGTCACGACCGGCACCGGCTACGACGTCACGGGCCGCGAGGGCGGGCGCCCTGTGTCGTTCGCCGTGCAGGCGTGCAACGTCGCCGGGTGCGGCGACGTGTCGGCGGCGACGACCGCGGTACCCGTGACCCGTCCCGTGGCCGTCGGCGGCGTGACGCTCGGCGACCCGACGTGGTCGGGCGACCGGCAGCCGACGTCGATCACCGCCTCGTGGGGCGCCATCTCCGCGTGGGGTGGCGGCAGCGGGCAGCGCTACCGCGCGACGTTCTTCGTCGACGGCCGCAACGTCGGTGCGCAGGAGGTCGCGGGCACGTCCGCGACCCTGTCGTCCGGCCTGCCCACGCTCGGC
>NZ_BIMR01000365.1 GCF_004306155.1 Cellulomonas biazotea | reverse complement strand
CCGGAGGATCCGGACGCGCCGCCGTCGCCGAGCTGGTCCGCCGCGGCCACGAGGTCACCGCCGTCTCCCGCCACGCCGCCGCGCTCACCGGGCCGCACGTCCGCGGCGTCGACGGGGACGCGACCGACCCCGCCACCGTCGACGCCCTCGTCGCCGGGCAGGACGCGATCGTCGTCACCATCGGCATCAGCGAGAACCCCGTCCGGGTCCGCCTGCGCGGACCCGCCGGCACCCCGATCGACGTCCGCTCGCGCGCCACCCGCGAGGTCGTCGCCGCCATGCGGCGGCACGGCGTGCGGCGCGTCGTCGTCCAGTCGTCCTACGGCGTCGGGTCCACGCGTGACCGCCTGCCGTTCGGCACGCGCCTGGTGTTCGCGCTGCTGCTCGCACCGCAGATCGCCGACGAGGAGCGCATGTCGTCCGAGCTGCGCGCCTCGGGGCTCGACTGGGTCGAGGTGCAGCCCGTCTACCTCACCGACGACGACGTGCCGCAGGCACCGTTCGCGTCGCCCGACGGCGAGATCCGGTCGATGAAGGTGTCGCGCAGGCAGGTCGGGCGGGTCCTCGCGGACGCCGTCGAGCACGACGACGTCGTCCGGTGCTCGCTCGCCGTCTCGCACGACCCCGAGGCACAGGCCGCCCCGCAGCGACGCTCGGCCACCGCGGCCCGGCGCTGACCGCGTCGCGCCGGTCCCGGGGGCG
>NZ_BIMR01000364.1 GCF_004306155.1 Cellulomonas biazotea | reverse complement strand
CCGCCGACGCTAGCAGCCGCACCGAGCCGCGCCGAGCCGCGGGGGCCGGGCGGGGGCCAGGCGGGGGCCGGACGGGCACCGGCCGGTGCCCCCACGACGGTCCCACCGGGCACGCGCCCGTCGGGCCGCTCTGGCACGGTCGTGAGCCGAGTCCCGCCCCGGGGAGGCCGCCATGCGCGAACGGGACCGAGCCCGCCGCGAGCGCGACCGCGGGACCCGGCACACCGGTCCGGCACCTGCCGTCCACGACGACGCGCAGGCACGTCTGACCACCGGCGTCGACCACGCCCGCGCCGCCCCGGACCGGCTCCCGCCGCCCGAGCTCGTCGCGCTGCAGCGTGCCGTCGGCAACGCGGTCGTCGGGGAGCTCGTCGCCCAGCGCCAGCCCGCCCCACCAGGCCCGGCGCCCGCCCCCGCACCTGCGCCCGCCGTCGACCTCAGCGAGTTCATCGAGGACGCCGCCTCGCCGGGACTCACGCTCGCGGTCGCGAACCAGGTGCGGGAGGCGCTCCGGCTCAACCGTCGGCAGCAGGCGCTCGACCTCGTCGTGGGGGCGCTCGTCGAGGACGGCACGATCAACCGTGACCTGCTGCGCAACGGGCGCATGCGGTACGACGCCGGCCTCGCGGGCGAGGGCGCGGTCATGCCGCCCGGGTTCCGGCTCGTGAACGGCGCGCGCGTCGCCAACCCGAGCCGGGTGCGGCTGGGTCCGGCCGCGTTCCGCAGCGGACTCGCGGTGCTGTACAGCAGCGTCCTGCACGAGTACCGGCACGTCGAGCAGTTCCAGCGGATCAACTCCGCTGCGGACCCCCTGCACGGGCAGAACAACTGGCTCGTCGAGCGGCAGGAGGTCGACGCCTACCTGCGCGAGGTCGAGACGTCGCGCACCACGGGCCTGTTCGCCGATGCGCGTCAGATGCGCGAGGTCTGGCGCCGCCTGCACTTCGAGCACTGGATCGGCGTCGACCGCGCCGGGCGCCGCGCGCTCAACGACCGTTATGTTGCTGCGCACGCGATCGTGCGGCAGGCCGTGGGGCCAGACGTGCGGCTGGGCTTCAGCCCGGTGCGGTGAGGGGAGGACCGATGGGGACGCTGCGGCTGGTCGTCGAGCCCGTGCAGGACGACGAGGCGGTGCTCGCGGTGCGGGTGCTGCTCGTCAACGACGGGGACGACGACGTCACGGTCAACGCGCGGCTCGCGGTGAGCGCCGAGCACGGCCCGGGCGAGCTGGCCTTCGCGGTCGTCGGGCCCGACGGTGACGAGGTGCCGTTCGCGGCGCGGGTCAACCTCGGGCGGGCGCGGGGCGAGCACACGGCGACACTGCGCCCGACGGTGCACGTCGGCACGACCGTCGACCTCGGCGACTACCACCCGGTCGACGCCCCGGGTGCCTACCGGGTGGTGGCGACCTACCGCGGCGCGGGCGGTGGTGGTGCCGGCGCCGAGCAGGAGGACGACAGCGACGCGGGCCTGCCCACGGGCGTGTGGCGCGGCTCCGTGCGGTCGGACGAGGTCACCGTCGAGGTGCGCTGAGCCGAGGCGCAGGCGGGTCGGGCGACGCCGGGTCAGACCGTCCGCGCGTCCAGCTGGTCGAGGCGGTGGTCGACGAGCCAGCCGGTCGCGAGCAGGGGGAGCGCGACACCGACGAGGGGGCCGAGGACCGGCAGGGCGAGCACCGAGACGGTGACGGCGGCCAGGACGACGAGCACCCCGAGCGAGACGCCCGGGGAGAGCAGCGGGAACAGCGCGACGAATCGCCACGTGCGGCCGAAGGGCTCGTCGTAGCGGCGCGCGACCGCGACGAGCGTGACGACCACGACCGCGAACCAGGCGCCCAGGGCGAGGACCAGGGCCGTGAGGACGGCAGACACCGGGCCCTGCGCGAACCGGACGACGGCGAGGTCGAGGTACAGCAGGACTCCGACCGGCCAGGCGGGGGCGCCGAGCAGGTTGAGCCGGCGCCAGCCGGACCGGTAGGCCGACCAGAACTCGCGCCACAGGTGCTCGGACGGCTCGCCCGCGACGAGGCGCGCCAGCAGCCGCCCGCCGGCGTCGAGCGCGGGGAACAGGCCGAGGACGACGAGCCCGGCGAGGGTGCCGAGCAGGACGAGCGCGTTGATCCCGACGACCTGCGTGACGACGCGCAGGACGCCCATGACGCGCCCGGCCCAGCCGCCGACCTGACCGTCGGTCTCGCCGCCGGTACCGGGATGGTCGCCGGCGCGACCGGTCGTGCCCGTCGGGGCCGTGCCGTCCCCCCGCGGGCGCGCGGGAGGCGCGTGGCGGGCGGGGACGTCGCGGTCGTCGACGGGCACGACGCTCATCCTGCCGTCCGCGTCCCGAAGGCGGTGCGGCCCGTGTCGTCGGTGCCCGCGAAGGAGAGCGCGGGGCGGCCGCCGACCGCGTCGCGCGACGGGAAGACGACCGCGTGGAACGACGGTGAGCCGTCGCCGGCGGGGTCCCGGACGAACCGGCCCGCGCCGAGCGACCGCACGCCGGTGAGCGTGTCGGCGCAGACCTCGACGGGCCGCGACGCGGTGACGCCGCTCGCCGCACCGGGCTCGAACGTCACGACCTCCCACGTGCCGGCCAGGTCGGCGACGTCGGCGGGCCACGACGACACGTCGTCGGACTCCGCGTCGCCCGCCCACGGCTGGGGGGAGACGAGCGGCCAGCCGTCGTCCGTCCAGACGAGCCGGCGGACCTGCACCTCGTGCCGGGTCGGGTCGTCGCCGTCGCGCACGTGGTGCACGAGCAGCTGGTGGTCGCCGTCGGTCAGGACGGACGCGTGCCCGGGGGCGAGCCAGGTGCGGCCGCCCGCGAAGCGGTGCCCGGCGAGCACGGGCGTCCCGACGACCGTGGGGTCGCTGTCGAGGTCGCGCAGGTCGCGTCCGGCTCGGTCGACGTACGGGCCGGTCACGGAGTCGGAGACGCCGACGCGCACGTGGTACGTCGAGAAGAGCGAGTCGTACGACACGACGAGCGCCCAGCCGCCGCCGGGGCGGGGCAGGACGAACGCGCCCTCGATCGCGCCCTCGACGGACCGGGGCCGCCGCGCGACGAGCCAGCCCGGGCCCCACGCGGGGCGGCCGGGGCCGGGCGAGTCGAGCGCGCCGCCGGTCGCGGGATCGAGCTCGAGCACGTGGATGCCGCCGAAGAACGAGCCGTAGACCATCCAGTGCCGGTCGCCGTCGACGACGACGTTCGCGTCGATCGCGTTCGGGCCGTCGGCGTCGTGCCGTGAGGTCACGACGAGCCCGCGGTCCTCCCACGGCCCGGACGGGTGCGGCGCGACGGCCAGCCCGATCGCGGAGGTGCGGGAGCCGAACGTCGACGCGGACCAGTACATGCGCCACTCGTCGCCGACCCGCACGACCTCGGGCGCCCACAGGCCCTCGGCGCCGGTCCACGCGGCGCCGTCGGCGGGCACGCCGGGCAGCGCCCAGCCGTGGAAGTCCCAGGTGACGAGGTCGGTGGACCGCCGGACCTGCACGCCGGCCCGGACGGGGCCGTCGGCGTACGCGTCGGTCGAGAACAGCCAGTACGTGCCGTCGTCGTCCCGCACGGCGGTCGGGTCGTGCGCGTGCCGTCCGCCCCAGGTGCTGGTGTCGGGCGTCGCCGGGTCGGGCGCCGGACCGGTCGTGGGGTCGGGCACCGGGTCGAGCAGGGTCACGGCTCAGCCCTTCGTGCCGGTGAGCGCGACGGACTCGATGATCTGCCGCTGGAAGATGAGGAAGACGATGAGGATCGGCAGCAGCGCGACGAAGGACGCGGCCATGATCAGCGGGTAGTCGCGCTGGGTGGCGAACTCCACGTTGAGGTTGGCGATGACGACCTGCAGGGTCTGCCGCTCGGGGGTGTTCAGGTAGAGGATCGGCGCGAGGTAGTCGTTCCAGATCGTCATGAACCAGAGGATGAACTGGGCGGCGATCGCCGGGCGGATCATCGGCAGGATCATGATGCGGAAGATCTGCGGGTAGGACGCGCCGTCGATCTTCGCGGCCTCGATCATCGAGTCGGGCACCGACTCGAGGTACTGCCGCAGGAAGAAGATCATGATGATGTTGCCGAACAGCAGCGGCACGATCAGCGGCAGCAGGGTGTCGACCCAGTGCAGCCGGGAGAACATGACGAACTGCGGGATCATGATCGTCGGGTAGGGGACCATGAGGCCCGACAGCAGCCCGATGAAGATGACGTTCTTGTAGGGCAGCCGCAGCTTCGCGAGGGCGAACGCGGCGAGCGCCGAGGTGAACGAGCCGACGATGGTCACCGTGCCGGCGACGATGAGGCTGTTCATGAAGCCCGACAGGATCGGGGCCTCGGTCCACATGCGGACGTACGTGTCCCACTGCGGCGCCTCGGGGATCCACACGGGTGGCAGCGCGAAGACCTCGGTCTTCGTCTTGAGCGACGTCGAGAGCATCCACAGCAGCGGCGCGAGCATCGCGGCCGAGCCGAGGACGAGGATCGCGACCGTGACGACGTCGACGGTGCGACGCGAGCGGGTGCGCGAGGAGGGGGCGCGGCCCTCGGGCTTCGCGGCGGGGCGCGCGAGGCGGGGCAGGGTGGCGTTCTGGGTCATGGCGGTGTCTCCCTGCCTCAGTCGATCGCGAAGCTGTTGCGCCGGTTGAGGCGGAACTGGATGACGGTGATGACGAGGACGAGGATCCCGAGCACGATCGACATGGCCGTCGCGTACCCCATCTGCTGGTACTTGAACGCCTTGCGGACGATGTACCAGACGACCGACGCGGAGCTGAACTCCGGTCCGCCGGTGGGCGTCATGATGTTGATCTCGGTGAAGATCTGCGACCCGGCGATGACGTTCGTGACGACGAGGAAGAACGTCACGGGGCGGACCATCGGCAGGATGATCGACCGGAAGCGCTGGAACGCGTTGGCGCCGTCGAGGGCCGCAGCCTCCAGGAGCGAGGCGGGCACGGACTGGATGGCCGCCAGGTAGAGCAGCGTCGAGTACCCGAGGCCCTTCCAGATCGCCATGATGATGATCGCGGGCTTCACGGTGGCGGTGTTCTGCAGCCAGTCCGGGCCCTCGATGCCGAACCACGCGAGCACCTGGTTCACCAGGCCGAAGTCGCCGTTGTACGCGAACTGCCAGACGATCGCGATGGCCGCGAGCGACGAGATGACGGGCACGTAGTAGATCGTGCGGAAGGCCGTGCGGCCGGGGATCTTCCGGTTGAGCGCGAGCGCGAGCAGCAGCGACAGGAAGAGCCCGATCGGGATGCCGATCATGTAGAAGAACGTGTTGAACAGCGCCTTGTGGAAGTACTCGTCGGCCAGCAGGTCGACGTAGTTCTCCAACCCGATGAAGCGCATCGGGCCGAGGCCGTTCCAGCTCGTCAGCGACGCGTAGACCGCGAAGCCGATGGGGTAGAGCGTGAAGAGCAGGTAGCCGACGACGGGTGCGGCGACGAAGATCGCGGCCCACCGGTGCTCGGTGCGGTGCAGGCGCAGGATGTCGCGCTTCGAGCGCGTCCCGGGCGCGGGGGAGGTGCCGGTCGTGCCGGGCGCCTCGGGCGGGTTCTCGACGGTCGCGGTGCGCGCCATCCCAGGCTCCTTCGTTGCGGGGGCCCCGCGGTGTCGTGCGGGGGCGTCCCCGCC
>NZ_BIMR01000363.1 GCF_004306155.1 Cellulomonas biazotea | reverse complement strand
CGCCCGGGACGACCCCGCGCGGGCGGCGAGCGCACGCGCACCGGGCAGGTCGAGCGCGTCGGGGGTGGCGTCCCCGGCCGCGACCGCGGCGAGCACGGCGGCCAGCAGCCGCTGCTGCGTCTCGGCGACCTCCGCGGTCCCCGCGAGCATGCGCGGCGCGCGGAGCGAGGCGAGCAGCAGGTCGTCGAGCACGGGCCAGACGACGGCAAGCAGCCCCTCGGACGCGAGGTCGCCGCACGCCCGGGCGAGCGACGCGAGGTTGGACGGCGTCTCCGCCCAGTCGAGCAGCTGGACGTCGGGCACGCCGGGGCGCAGCAGCCCGCGCTCCCACGCCTCGTGGACGGCGGTCGAGCCGTCGGCCGCAGCCGCGGGGTGGAAGCCACGCTGGGCGCCGAGCAGGTTGACGGCCAGGCCGGGCGTCAGGGGCGTCGCGCGGCGGGCGAGCTGGCGCAGGACGAGGCCCGACGACGACGCGTCCGACGCGCCGATCCCGCTGCTCGCCGCGTCGCCCCAGGACGGGAACGTCTCGATGCCCGGGTGGTCGTACGTGCGGACCCCCAGCCGCGCGGGGAGGGCGGCGAGCGACCGTGGGACGTCGAACGCCTCGGGCGTCCAGTGCCGCCAGGTGCCCTCGACGCGCAGGCCGGGCTCGCGGACCGGGTCGTCGAGGTAGCGGCGGGCTGTCGGGCCGGCCGTGACCGACGCACGGCTGCCGTCCTGCAGGACGACCGGGACGGGCAGCGCGTCGAGCGCGGCACGCACGTCGTCGGTCGCGCGCGCGACGTCGAGGCGGGTGAGCGCGAGGAACAGGTCGGCCTCGCTCGCGGCCGCACCGGCGGCGGCGTAGGCGGTCAGCCGGTCCGCGAGGTCGGCGGGGTCGACCCGCAGGTCCACCCACGAGGGCGTCGAGAGCAGCACGGGCACCTCGCCGAGGCGCTGCAGGACGGCGGCCTCGCGCGCGTCGACGGGACCCCAGACGAGCGCACGCTGGTCCCACCCGCTCGAGTCGCGACCGGCGCGCCGGTCGAGCAGCGGGAGCGGCTCGCCCCGGACCCACTCGTGCACGCAGCGCAGCCCGGCGACCCAGGACGACCGGACCCCGCCGAGCGCGCTCCGCGCCGCCTCGCGGTCCTGCCCGGCGACGGCGTTCGCGAGGGCGAGGAAGCGTTCGACCTCGACGTCGACGACCCCGTCGGGACGCCCGGTGAGCAGTGCCGCGGCGGCCGTCAGCGCACCCGCTGACACGTCGCCCGCGTCGAACCGGGGCACGTCCCACGCGGGCGGCGCCGGCTGCCACGCGCCGCCTGCGACCGGGTCCTCGGCGCCGACGTCGGCGTCGTCGGGCGCGATCCCCCACGCCGCCGCGAGCGCGCCGGCGGCCCGCGCGAGCGCCCGGTCCGGGCT
>NZ_BIMR01000362.1 GCF_004306155.1 Cellulomonas biazotea | reverse complement strand
CCTGGCCGGGCCCGCAGCGGCCCGACGACGAGCGGAGCGAGCGCGCATGGCGACCCTGGGCATCGACGGCCTGGTCTCCGGCCTGAAGACCTCGGACCTCATCAACCAGCTCATGCAGGTCGAGGCCGCACCGCAGGCGCTGCTCAAGACCAAGCAGACGGCGACGACCAACCTCGTCACCGCGCTCCAGTCGCTCAACACCAAGGTCGCCTCGCTCGCCGACGCCGCGACCAAGGCCGCGACCGCGACCTCGTGGACCGCCACGAAGGCCACCGCGTCCGCCGCGTCCGTCACCGCGACCACCTCGACCGGCAGCACGCCCACCGAGCTGTCCTTCACGGTCGGCAAGCTCGCCGCCAGCCAGGTCGCGCTCAGCCCGGACTACGCCTCGCTGCCCGCGTCGGGCACGCTGACGTTCAAGGCCCCCGACGGGAAGCTCACCGAGGTCGCGATCGGCGCCGACGCCGCCGCGACCGCCCGGGCGATCTCCGCGTCGGGCGCCGGCGTCAACGCCGTCGTCGTCACGGCCAACGGCACGACCCGCCTGCAGCTCACCGGCAAGGAGAGCGGGCAGGCGCACGCGTTCGAGCTCTACGCCGGCACCAAGGCGCAGGTCGAGGGTGGCACCGCCACCGCCGTCGGGCTCACCCCCACGCGTGCCGCGAGCGACGCCGAGATCACGCTGTGGGCCGGCACCGCGGCCGCGCAGAAGGTCACGTCGTCGAGCAACACGTTCTCCGAGGTGCTCGAGGGCACCGCGATCACCGTGTCGAAGGTCGAGACCGACCCCGTGACGCTGTCCGTCACGAGCGACACCGCCGCGCTCACCTCGCTCGCGTCCGGCCTCGTCGGCGCCCTCGGCGTCGTGTTCTCGGACATCTCCTCGCGCACCAGCACCACGACCACGACCGCCGCCGACGGCGGGTCCGTCGTCACCGGCGGCCTGTTCTCCGGCGACTCGACGGTCCGCGGCCTGCAGCAGCAGCTCCAGACCGCCGCGCTGTACCCGGTCGACGGCGTCTCGCCTGCGAGCGTGGGCATCACGATGAAGTCCGACGGGTCGTTCGCGCTCGACCAGGAGAAGTTCACCGCCGCGCTCGCCGCCGACCCGGCGCAGGTCGAGAAGGTCGTCTCGGGCATCGCGCAGCGCGTCGCCGACGTCGCGAAGGGGGCCTCCGACTCGGTCGAGGGCACCCTCACGAAGAAGATCACCGGCCAGCAGACCGCGGTCAAGGACCTCGGGACGCAGATCGAGGCCTGGGACCGGCGCCTCTCGGTCCGCCGGGAGAACCTCGAGCGCACCTACGCGGCGCTCGAGGTCACGCTCTCCAACCTGAACTCGCAGTCGAGCTGGCTCGCCGGCCAGCTCTCGTCGCTGTCCGCGTCGTCGAGCTCCTGACGCCCACCGGAAGGTAGTCGAAGATGCCTGACATCCGATCGCGGTACGTGGCCGACGCCGTCGCCACCGTCGGCCCCGCACGTCTGCTCACCATGCTCTACGACCGCATGCTGCTCGACGTCGACCGCGCGGTCGAGTCGTTCGAGGCGGGCGACGTCGTCACCGGTCGCGGCCACCTGCAGCACGCGCAGGAGATCGTCGCCGAGCTCATCGTCAGCCTCGACGAGCAGGCCTGGTCCGGCGGTCCGCAGCTCATGGCGATCTACCGCTACCTGCTCGGCGAGCTCATCAGCGCGGGCTCGCGCGGCGACGTGGAGCGCACCCGCGCCTGCCGGTCGCTCGTCGAGCCGCTCGCCGAGGCCTGGCACGAGGCGGCGCGCTCGCTCGCGCAGGTCCCGATCCCGACCCCGGCGGACGCGCCCGCGCTGGAGACCGCGACCGCGGTCGGCCTGCTCGGCGTCGGCTGACATGCCCGCCGTGGCCGGCGTCGACGCCGGTGCCCCGGCCGGACCGGCCGCGTTCCACGACGCCTGGGTGCGTGCGCTCGACGACCTCGAGGTCGACGTCGCCGCCGCCGAGGAGCTGCTCCGCACCGCCCACCTGGCGCCCGTCGCCGAGGTCGCGCGTGCCGCCGTCTGGCAGCCGCCGTCCGCGCTCGGACCGCTGCCCGCGTCGCTGCAGGTCCGCGGCCAGGCGCTGCTCGACCGGCAGGTCGACGTGGCCCGCCGCACCGCCCAGGCGCTCGTGCGCAGCCGTCGGCACCTCGCGGCGACCGAGGCGTTGCGTCCCCCCTCGCCCGACCTGCCCGTCTATGTCGACCAGCAGGCCTGAGGTCGCACAACTTCTCGCGTGAAACCTCTCACGCGGCGGCCGCCCCCTCCGATGGGAGGGGGGAGCACGGATCGCTCGCGCAGCAGGCCACGGATCGGCCGCCCCACCCTTCAGGGGAGAGGTGTACCCGGGCATGGGCATGTTCGACTCCGTGGGCTTCGTCGCGCTCAACAGCGCGCTCGACGGCCTCGCGCTGCGCCAGCGTGCGATCGCCGACAACGTCGCGAACCTCCAGACCCCCGGCTTCCACGCGCGCCGCGTCCAGTTCGAGGACGAGCTGGCCCGCGCCGTCGCGGGCGGCAGCGGCGCGGTCGAGGCCCGCACCTCCCGGTCGCTGGAGCCGACGCGCGAGGACGGCAACAACGTCAACCTCGACGCGGAGACGCTGCTCAACGTCGACACCAACCTGCGCTACCAGCTCGCGACCCAGGCGGTCTCGGGCACGTTCTCGTCCGTCCGCACCGCCATGAGGACCAGCTGATGACGATCTTCGGAGCGATCGGGATCGCCTCCACCGGGCTCACCGTCCACCGCAAGTGGCTCGACGCGGTCAGCGACAACCTCGCGAACGTCAGCACCGTGCGTGCGACCTCCGAGGAGGCGTTCCGCGCGAAGTACGTCGTCGCCGCCGAGAGCGCCGGGGAGAACCAGGGCGTGCAGGTCGCGGGCATCGTCGAGGGCAGCGCCGAGGGCCGGCTCGTGTACGAGCCCGAGAACCCGCTCGCCGACGACGAGGGCTACGTGCGGTACCCCGACATCGACATGTCCAGCCAGATGACCCAGCTGATCATGGCCCAGCGCGGCTACCAGGCGAACGCCGCGGTGGTCGACCGGGCCCGTGAGACGTACCAGGCCGCCCTCCAGATCGGACGCTCCTGATGACCTTCGCCGTGACCCCCGTGAGCGGGGTGCTGCCCTCCGGCGCCCTGGGCGCCGTGCGCCCGACCGAGGTCGCCGACCCCGCGTCCGGTGCGCAGTTCGCGTCCGTGCTCGGCAGCATCGACAGCCTGCAGCAGCTCCAGTCGACGTCCACCGACCTGGCGCTGCGCGCCGTCACCGGTGACCTCGACGACGTGCACGACTACACGATCGCGTCCGCCCAGGCGTCCACGGCCCTCGAGCTCACGGCCGCCGTGCGCAACAAGGCCGTCGAGGCGTTCACCGAGATCATGAGGATGCAGGCCTGATGCCCGCACAGGTCCAGGCCGCGGTCGACCGGCTCACCGGGACGGTCAAGCAGTTCTCGATCGCGCAGCGCACGCTCGGCCTCATCGGCATCGCGGTCCTCGTGCTCGGCGCGGTCGCGCTGTCGAGCTGGCTGTCGAAGCCCACGATGAGCCCCCTGTTCTCCGGCCTGTCCGGCGCCGACGCGAGCGCGGTCGTCGACGAGCTCACCGCCGCCGGCGTGCCGTACCAGCTCGTCGACGGCGGCGCGACGGTGCTCGTGCCCGAGTCCTCGCTGTACGACCAGCGGATCAAGCTCGCCGCGGCCGGCCTGCCGTCCAACGCCGACGGCGGCGGCTACTCGCTGCTCGACTCCATGCCGATGACGTCGAGCGAGTTCCAGCAGCAGACCACGTACCAGCGCGCGCTGGAGGGCGAGCTCGCCCGCACCATCGGCGCGCTCGACGGCGTCGAGTCCGCCTCGGTCAAGCTCGCCCTGCCCGAGGACAGCGTCTTCGTGTCCGAGAAGGCCGACCCGACGGCGTCCGTCTTCGTGCGGACCCGCCCCGGCACGAGCCTGTCGGCCGACCAGATCCAGGCCGTCGTGCACCTCGTGTCCGCCGGCATCGACGGCATGAAGCCGACCGACGTCGCCGTCGTCGACGCGACCGGCAAGGTCCTGTCCGCGGTCGGCACCGGCACGACCGGCGGCGCCGCCGGGCAGCAGGCCAGCGACTACGAGGCGCGCGTCGCCGCGTCCGTCCAGGCGCTCCTCGACCGCGTCGTCGGCCCCGGCAAGTCGGCCGTCACCGTCACCGCCGAGGTCGACCAGAGCCAGACCGACTCGACCGTCGAGGAGTTCACCGCGACGCCCGACACCCCGCCGCTCGCGTCGTCCACGACGACCGAGCAGTACACCGGCGGTGCCGCGTCCGGCGCCGCGGGCGTGCTCGGCCCGGACAACATCCAGGTGCCGAACGGCGACGGGACCGACGGGAGCGGCTCGTACGAGTCGAGCACCGAGGACGTCACCAACGCCGTCAACAAGCGGACCGAGACCACGACGCAGGGCCCCGGCGCCATCGAGCGGCAGTCCGTCGCCGTCGTCCTCGACGAGACGGCCGCCGCGCCGATCGACATGGTGGGGCTGCGCGAGACCATCGCCGCCGCCGCGGGCATCGACGTCGAGCGCGGCGACACCATCGCCGTGCAGGCCGTGCCGTTCGACACGACGCAGGCGCAGGCCGCCGACGAGGCGCTCGCCGCCGCCGACGAGGCGGCGAAGGCCGCCGAGCAGAGCTCGCTCATCCGGCAGGCCGCCATCGGCGGGCTCGTCCTGGTCCTGCTGCTCGCCCTCGCGATCGGCATGACCCGCCGCTCCCGCAAGGCGCGCCGCACCCAGATCGACCTCGGCCAGCTCCAGCCCGTCCTCACCGACGAGCAGCGCCTCGCGCTCGAGGGCATCCCCGAGGACGCCCTGCCCGAGCTGCCCCCGGGCCCGCTGCCCGGCGAGCCCGACCCCGTGGCCCGCAAGCGCGCCGAGATCACCGCCCTCGCCGACGACCAGCCCGCCGAGGTCGCGGACCTCCTGCGCGGCTGGCTCGGGACGAGCGCCACGCCCGCCGGGCGGCGCTGATGGCCGCGCTCACCGGCGCCCAGAAGGCCGCCATGCTCCTGCTCCAGCTCGGTCGCGACCGCGCCGCGCGCGTCATGGCGCAGCTCGACGTCGCCGAGATCGAGGAGCTCACCGCGGAGATCCTGCGGCTCGAGCGCGTCGACCAGCGCCTCGCCGACGAGGTGCTCGAGGAGTTCCACGCCGTGTCCGTCGTCGGTCCCGGCGTCGGCGGGGGCATGGGCCTCGCGCAGCACCTGCTCGTCGCGTCGCTCGGCGCCGACCGGGCCGGAGAGGTCATGGAGCGCCTCCAGACGACCCTGCAGGGCCAGCCGTTCGAGTTCCTGCAGCACGCCGACGCCCGCCAGGTCGTCTCGCTGCTGTCCGGCGAGCACCCGCAGGCCATCGCGCTCGTCCTCGCGCACCTGCGCCCCGACCACGCCGGCGCGATCCTCGCCGGGCTCGACGCCGAGCTGCAGGCCGAGGTCGCCCACCGCATCGCGCTCATGGAGCGCGCCTCGCCGGACGTCGTGCAGGTCATCGCCGAGACCCTCCAGCGCAAGGCGTCGACCGTCCTCGCGGCCAGCGACCTGGCCGCCGTCGGCGGCGTGCAGCCGCTCGTCGAGATCATCAACCGCGCCGACCCGTCCACGGAGAAGGTCATCCTCGAGGGGCTCGCGAGCCGCGACGAGGAGCTCGCCGAGGAGGTCCGCAGCCGCATGTTCGTCTTCGCGGACATCACGCTGCTCGAGGACCGCGCCATGCAGCTCGTCCTGCGGCAGGTCGAGACCGCGCAGCTGTCCGTCGCGCTCAAGGGCGTCGGCGACGGCGTCCGCGACACCGTCATGCGGAACCTGTCCGAGCGCGCCCGGGAGAACCTCGTCGAGGAGATCGAGCTGCTCGGCCCCGTCCGGCTGTCGCTCGTCGAGGACGCCCGCGCCGCGATCGTGCAGGTCATCCGCCGACTCGAGGAGAGCGGGCAGATCGTGATCCGCCGCGACGGGGAGGACGAGCTCGTTGCCTGACCTCGGCTTCGTCCCCGCGCAGCGCCCCGCGTCGGCGGCCGACGCGCTCGTCCTCGCGACGAGCGTGGTCGGCGGTGCCGTCACGCGTCCCGGCGCGTCCGCCGCCGCCGGGTCCGTCCCGGCACCCGCGACCGCGTCGACCGGCACGTCGGCCGGCACGTCGGCCGGTGCTCCCGCCGGTGCACCCGCCGCCGAGCCCGTCGTGACCGCCACGTCCGCACCCGCTGCCGCCGCCGCCGCTCTCGCCGCCTCCGCCCCCACGGTGTCCGGCGAGGTCCTGGCGTTCCGCCCGTCCCCGCTCGCCGCGCCCGCGGTCCTCGACCGTGGCGCGTCCGACGCCGCCCGGGCCGAGGGCTTCGCGACCGGCTACGCCGCGGGTGCCCGCGAGGCCGCCCGCGTCGCGCAGGAGGAGGCCACCCGCGTGCGC
>NZ_BIMR01000361.1 GCF_004306155.1 Cellulomonas biazotea | reverse complement strand
CCCCTGCCGCGCCCGTCCCGGCCCCCGCCGGGCCGCCGAGGTCGTCAGCTCCGGTCGAGTTCGTGAGCTACAGCTGACGACCTCGGCGTGAGCTGACGACCTCGGTGCGAGGTGACGACCTCGGCGTCGGCCTGTGGCCTCGGCGGTGGGGGATGTCGGCGGCGAGGGTCAGTAGACGAGGGCCTGGGCCGTGGGGCGCAGGGACTCCTCGACGAACACCGCCGCGCCCGCGACACGGATGCCCGGGATGACGTCGTCGGGGGTGATGTCGCGGCGCGCCGCGCACTGGGTGCACACCGTCACGGTGCCGCCCTCGAGGACGACCGCCAACAGGTCGGCGACCGGGGTGGCGTGCGCGAGCTCGAGCTCGGCCGCGCGGCCCGGCAGGGCGAACCACGCCGACTCGCCGGTCAGCCACAGGCTGACCTCGGCACCGGCCGCGACCGCCGCCGCGGCGACGGTGAACGCCTGGTTCGCCGCCTCGGGCCGGTCCAGTCCGGACGTGGTCTTGATCACGAGGGGGCGCACGTCGCTGGTCACCGGAACAGGGTAGGGGTCGGGCGTCGTTAGGATTCGGTGCATGACTGCGCTCGAGGGAGTCTTCATCGGCCTGCTCGTCGCGGCGACCCTGGCCATCGCCTGGGTCGCCGGGCTCGTCGTCTGGAAGCTCTTCAAGGGCCAGCGCTGATCCGTCGAGAGGCCTGACATGGCGTTCGTCCTGCCCGAAGGGCTCGCCCCCGAGGTGTACCCGCTCGCCTGGCTCGTCGGCCGCTGGCGCGGCGAGGGCGTCGTGGGGTACCCCGGCATCGAGGAGACGGCCTTCACACAGGAGGTCGTCATCGACCACGACGGCGGCCCGTACCTCGTCTACACGTCGACGATCCGGCTGGTCGTCGCACCCGACGACGCGGCCGCGCTCGACGGCGACGTCGACGGCACCGACGGCACCGGCGCGGCGGAGGCCCCCGACGGTCCCGGCCCGGTGTGGTCCACCGAGTCCGGCTACTGGCGTGTCCCGCCGGAGCGTCCGGACGGTCTCGACGGCGACCAGCACCCCGTCGAGCTGCTCGTCTCCGACCCGTCCGGCCACGTCGCGGTGTACGTCGGCGAGGTCGGCAAGGGTCGCATCGACCTGGCGAGCGACCTCATCGCGCGCACGGCGAGCGGCGCCGAGGTGACCGCCGGCAAGCGCCTGTACGGGCTCGTCCAGGGCGACCTCATGTGGGCGCACGACATCGCCGCGTTCGGCCACCCCATGCAGTCGTACGCGTCCGCGCGCCTGTCCCGGGCCGACGCCCCCGCGGAGGCGTGACGATGACGACCGACGCCACCGAGCAGGTCCCGGTCGCGCACGGCGAGCCCGTCCGGCACACGAGCCCGCTGCTGCAGCGGCGTGGTGCGGTCGCGGGTTCCGGGCCCGACGCCGGGGTCGCGTGGCACTACGGCGACCCGACGGCAGAGCAGCGGGCGCTGACCCGCGGCGGTGCGGTCGTCGACCAGTCGCAGCTCGGTGTCGTGCGCGTCAGCGGGCCGGACCGCCTCACGTGGCTGCACTCGATCACGTCGCAGGACGTCGCCGCCCTGCCGCCGCGCACGTCGACCGAGCTGCTCGTGCTGTCGCCGCAGGGGCACGTCGAGCACGCCGCGGGCGTCGTCGACGACGGCACCGCGACGTGGCTGCTCACGGAGACGCCAGTCGCGCTCGCGGCGTGGCTCGACCGGATGCGGTTCACGCTGCGCGTCGAGGTCGCGGACGTCACCGACGAGTGGGCCGCGATCGGCGAGCCCGTCGACGCCGAGGGCACCGCGGACGAGCCCGTGACGTGGCGCGACCCGTGGCCCGAGACCGGTCCCGGCGGCACGCGGTACGGCCTGCCCGACGACGAGCACCCGGGCGCCGACCGTGCGTGGCGGCTCGTCCTGGTGCCGCGGGAGCGGCTCGTCGAGGAGGTCCGGGCGCGCGAGGCGTCGGGCTGGCCGCTCGTCGGCACGTGGGCGTCGGAGGCCGTGCGCGTCGAGGCGTTCCGCCCGCGCGCTGCGCGCGAGGTCGACCACCGGACCATCCCGCACGAGCTCGACTGGCTGCGCACCGCCGTCCACCTGCACAAGGGCTGCTACCGGGGGCAGGAGACCGTCGCGCGGGTGCACAACCTGGGCCGGCCGCCGCGCCGCGTCGTGCTGCTGCACCTCGACGGCTCCGGGCACCTGCTGCCCGAGTCCGGCGCGGTCGTGCACGACGTCGCCGGGGACGCCGCGTCGCCCGAGCCCGGGCGTGCGGTGGGCCACGTGACGACCGTCGCACGGCACCACGAGATCGGCCCCGTCGCGCTGGCCGTCGTCAAGCGGTCGCTGCCGGTCGACGCACCCCTCGTGGTCGACTGCGAGGGCGGGGTCGTCGCGGCCGCGCAGGAGGAGGTCGTGCCCGGCGAGGGCGTGTCCGTGGACCGGCCCGCCGCGCGCGGCCCGCTGACCCGCGGCCTCGGGCACCACCCCAGCCTGTGAGCACGGCCGACGCCGGGCGCGCCCTGAGCCGCCGCGACGTCGGGCTGCTGGTGGGCGCACGCGTCCGGCAGGGGCGCTCGCGCGTCGCCGCGTCGTGGTTCCCGATCCTGCAGGCGTCCGTCGCGGGCGGGATCTCGTTCGGCATCGCGCACTACGCGCTCGGCCACCCCTACCCGTTCTTCGCGCCCGTGAGCGCCTGGATCGCGCTCGGGTTCACGCGCGACCGGCCCGTGCGGCGGGTGGCCGAGCTGACCGTCGGGGTCGCGATCGGTGTCGGTCTGGGCGACCTGCTCGTCCACCTCATCGGGACGGGGTTCTGGCAGGTCGGCGTGGTGCTGTTCGTCGCCGCGGTCCTCGCGCGGTTCCTCGACCGCGGCGCGATGCTCACGACTCAGGCCGGCGTGCAGGCCATCGTCATCGTCGGGCTGCCGTCCGCCGTCGGCGGGCCGACCGGGCGCTGGCTCGACGCGCTGATCGGCGGCGCGGTCGCGCTCGCGGTCGCGCTGCTCACGCCCAGCGACCCGCGGCGGCACACCCGGGCCCTCGGGCGGGCGGCGCTCGACGAGACCGCGGCCGTCCTGCACGTGCTCGCGCACGGGCTCGGCACCCGGTCGGTCACGGACGTGGAGGACGCGCTGGTCCGGGGTCGCGCCGCGCAGCCCGCGCTCGACGGCTGGACCGAGACGACGTCGAGCGCGCACGACCAGTCGCGGCTGTCCCCGCCTGCGCGGCGGTTCTCCGACGAGCTCGGGACGCTCGTGCAGACGTCGGTGCTGGCCGAGCGGGCGATGCGCAGCACCCGCGTCCTGGCCCGGCGTGCGCTGTCGGTCGTCGGCGCGGACGTGCCGCACACGGTCGGCGGGCTCGCCGAGCAGGTCGAGCGGACGGCCGTCGCCGTCGAGGAGCTCGCCGCCGCGGTCGGCGCCGGGCGCGATCCCGAGCGGGCGCGCAGCCACCTGCTGGCCGTCGGCGCCGCGCTCGACCCGTTCGTCCTCGCGCCCGACGACTGGCAGGCGCAGAGCCTCGTCCTGCTGCACCGGTCGCTCACCGTCGACCTGCTCGAGGCCGCCGGGGTGTCGTCGCGCGACGCGCGCGCGGTGCTGCCGGAGATCTGAGCCGCGCCGACGTCCTGCTGCGCGGCGGCCCCGTCTCGTACGCTCGACCCGTGGTCATCCGCATCCAGGTCCTGCTGTACCTGCTCTTCTACCTCGCGATCTTCGCCCTGTGCGTGTGGGCGCTGATCGACCTGCTGCGCCGCCCGCCCGCGGCCTTCACGAGCGCTGGCAAGCGCACCAAGGGGTTCTGGGGCGCGGTCGTCGGCGTGAGCACCGCCGTGGCGTTCATGGCGATCCCCGCCCCGATCGGGCTGAACTTCCTGCCGTTCCTCGGCCTGCTCGCCGCGGTCGGCGCGATCGTCTACCTGGTCGACGTGCGTCCCGCGGTCGCCCCGTACACACGACGCCGCGGCCCGCGGGGGCCGTCGTCGCCGGGCGGCTGGTGAGCGCCGGCACGCCTGCCGACGTGGCGCCGGTCGCCGCCGCGGCCGTCCCGCTCGCGGACGTCGTGCGGGGTGCGCTCGTCGAGTCGGTGCACCTGGGCCACGTCGTCGTGCTCGCACCCGACGGGTCCGTGCGGCTCGCGCTCGGCGACCCCGACGTCACCGTGTGGGCGCGGTCGTCCCTCAAGCCGTTGCAGGCCGTCGCGATGCTGCGGGCCGGGCTCGACGTCGACGGTGAGCGGCTCGCGCTCGTGTGCGCGAGCCACAACGGCGAGGACGGGCACCTCGACGTCGTGCGGTCGCTGCTCGACGACGCGGGCCTCACGGCCGCCGACCTGCGGAACACGCCCGACTGGCCGCTCGACCCCGACGCCGCGTGGCAGTGGCGCGCCGACGGGCACGGCCGCTCGCCGCTGACGCAGAACTGCTCCGGCAAGCACGCGGGGATGCTCGGGACGTGCGTCGGCCAGGGATGGTCGACGGACGACTACCTCGACGCGGCGCACCCGCTGCAGGTCGCCGTGCGCGAGGTCGTCGCGGAGCTCACCGGCGTCGAGGTCGCGCACGCGACGGTCGACGGGTGCGGGGCACCGCTGTTCTCCACGACGCTCGTCGGGCTGGCGCGGTCCTTCGCGCGGCTCTCGACGGCCGCCGAGTCGCCGCAGGCCCGGGTCGCCGCCGCGATGCGCGCCCACCCGTGGCACGTCGCCGGCACCGGTCGGGACGCCACCGCGTTCGGGTCCGGCGTGCCCGGGCTCGTCGCGAAGGACGGCGCCGACGGCGTCTACGCCGCGGGGATGCCCGACGGGTCGGCCGTCGCCCTCAAGGTGCTCGACGGGTCGAGCCGGCCTCGGGCGGCGGTGCTCGCCGCGGCCCTCGCGGTCGCGGGCGTCGACCCGGCCGTCGTCCGGCCGCTCGGCGCCACGCCGGTCCTGGGGCACGGCGTGCCGGTCGGCGAGGTGCGCGCGACCTTCGGGCCGTGGGCGGACGGGCGATGACGGCCGCGCGGCGCGGCCCGGGGGAGCGCGCGTGAGGGCCGTCGTGCAGCGCGTCACGCGCGCGTCCGTGACGGTCGACGGGGTCGTCGTCGGGGCGCTCGACCGGCCCGGGCTCGTCGCGCTCGTCGGTGTGACGCCCGGCGACGGTCCCGCGCAGGTCGAGCTCGTCGCCCGCAAGATCGCCGAGCTGCGGATCCTGCGGGACGAGCGCAGCGCCGCCGAGGTCGGGGCGCCCGTGCTCGTCGTCAGCCAGTTCACGCTGTACGGCGACACCCGCAAGGGCCGACGGCCGACGTGGAACGCGGCCGCGCCCGGTGCCGTGGCCGAGCCGCTGGTCGACGCCGTGGTCGACGCGCTGCGGGCGCGCGGGCTCGAGGTCGCGACCGGGGTGTTCGGGGCCGACATGGCGGTCGAGCTGGTGAACGACGGACCCGTGACGATCCTGCTGGAGTCGACGCCCGACGCCTGAGCGTCGCAGCGACGGGGCACGCATGGAGAAGGCCCCCCGGAGTAAGCGTCCGAGGGGCCTTCCCGTGGCCACAGGTCCCGTGCCGCCGGAGGACCGGCGGGGACACCGCTACGACAGTGCGGTTCCTGCCCGGCACCCGGCTTTCCCAGGGGCGACGGCGCCCTCGGGAGGGCTCCGGCGCCGTCGGTCCGCCGCGGGCGGGAGGACTGCGTCCGGCTTTCCGGTCCGTTGCGACCCCTGTGTCGTCGTCCACAGGTCGGCGGGTTGCCCCGTCGAGTTGGTCGCCCGTTCTCCGGTCGGCCCGTGCCCGGCAGCGTCGGTCGCGGGCGGTCGGCCCCCGAAAGGGCCTCTCACCTGCGGTTCTCGTCACTGCCGAACTCGTTGATGAAGTTCTAGTCCTGTGTCGAGGGGTGCCACAAGGGGGTCGTGGGCCCGACTTTTGTCCACCGCTCGCCCCACAGGTGCGTCCACAGGATGTGCTGGGACGACGCCCGTCGCGCACAGGGGTGTGGACAGAATTTGTGGACGAGTCGCGTGTGGTTCACCCGTCCGGGGGCACCGCCCCGGTACGCTGGGACCAGGCCCCTCGGAGTAAGCGTCCGAGGGGCCTTCGTCATGCCGAGCGCGTGCTGTGCGTTCAGGACGGCTCGGGTCCCGGGGTGAGCGAGCCCGACGGGTCCGGGGACGGCGTCGACGCCGGCGCGTTCCCGGCGACCTGGTCGAGCGTGTACCCGACGCCCGCACCCGCCCCGGCCACGAGCAGCAGCGCGACCCCGGCGAACACCAGCGACCGCGACGGCGACAGCTTGGCCATGCCCGACGCGATCTGCGGCACGAGCGCCGCCGCGGCCGCCGTCGGGACGTCGCGCGCGCCCGGCTGGACGGCGTCCTCGGTCTCGGTCGTCTCCGTCGTCGTCACCCGCACGTACTCCGCGGTGATCGTGCCGCAGCCGACCGCGATGAGCAGCAGCCCGCCCGCGCACAGCGCACCGATCGCCAGGACCCCCAGGTGGCCCGTCGGGCGGACGTCGAGGACGTGCCACACCACCGCCCCGACCGCCAGCACGAGCAGCACGCCGACGACCCAGCCGATCGCGTGCCGCGCCTCGAGCGAGCTCCGGGAGAACGCGGGCTCGCTCGTCGTCGTCCTCGTGGTCCTCGTCCGCACGTGCGCCACCACCCCGTCGTCGGCCTGGTCCGCACGGTAGACCCGGACAATCCGGGCGCGCGACCCGATGTCGGTGGCCTGCCGACCGCCGCCCCCGCAGGATGGCGTCATGCAGATCGAGGCCGTCCGGGGCGACATCACCACGCAGGACGTCGACGTCGTCGTCAACGCCGCCAACTCCACGCTGCTCGGCGGGGGCGGCGTCGACGGTGCCCTGCACGCCGCCGCCGGGCCACGGCTGCTGGAGGCGTGCCGCAGGCTGCGCCGGACGACGCACCCCGACGGGCTCGCCGTCGGGGACGCCGTCGTGACGCCCGGCTTCGACCTGCCCGCACGGTGGGTCGTGCACACCGTGGGGCCGAACTGGAACCGCGACCAGCGGGAGACCGCCGACCTCGCGTCGTGCTTCGCGCGGTCGCTCGAGCTCGCGGTCGAGGTCGGGGCGACCAGCGTCGCCTTCCCGGCGGTCAGCGCAGGTGCGTACGGGTGGGACGTCGACGAGGTCGCCGACGTGGCGGTCCGGACCGTGCGTGCCTGGGAGGCCGGGTCGGAGCCCGCCGACGAGGCGGGGCACACCCACCCCGCGGGCGTCGAGCTCGTGCGGTTCGTGCTGTTCTCCGACGCCGCGCTCGCGGCGTTCCGGCGGGCGCTCGACGCACCGCACCGCTGACCACGACGGCCCGGCAAGCCGCGCCGCTGACTGCGGCGCCGGAGCAGGCTCGTCAGGCGGTGCCGTCGAGCTCGACGATCTCCTCCGGGCCGAGGATCAGGTCCGCCGCCCGCACGGAGTCGGCGATCGTCTCCGGCCGGGACGCACCGGGGATCGGGATGACGACGGGCGCCTGCGCGAGCTCCCACGCGAGCGCGACCTGCTGCGGGCTCACGCCGTGGCCGTCGGCGACGCGCTCGAACGCGGCGAACCGCGAGCCGAGCTCGCCGGCGCGCGCGATGCCGCCGAGCGGGCTCCACGGCAGGAACGCGAGGCCGAGCCGCGCGCACAGGTCGAGCTCCGGCTGCGACGAGCGGAACGCGGGCGAGTACTGGTTCTGCACCGAGACCAGGCGGCCTCCGAGGATCTCCTGCGCCTCGCGGATCTGGTCCGGGTTCGCGTTCGAGATGCCCGCGAGGCGGATCTTGCCCGCGTCGAGCAGCTCGGCGAGCACCCCCACCGAGTCGGCGTAGGGGACCGACGGGTCGGGCCGGTGGAACTGGTAGAGGCCGATCGCCTCGACGCCGAGCCGACGCAGCGACCCCTCGACGGCCGAGCGGAGGTGGGCGGGCGAGCCGTCGACGGTCCACGTGCCGTCGCCGGGGCGCAGGTGGCCGCCCTTCGTCGCGACGACGACGTCCGAGGTGTCGCCGCCCCAGGTCCGCAGGCCCTCGGCGACGAGCTCCTCGTTGTGGCCGACCTCGCCGGGGAGCAGGTGGTAGGAGTCCGCGGTGTCGATGAGCGTGACGCCGTGGTCGAGCGCGGCGTGGATCGTCGCGAGGGAGCGGGCGCGGTCGGGGCGGCCCTCGATGGACATCGGCATGCCGCCGAGCCCGATCGCGCCGACCTGGACGTCACCGAGGGTGCGAGTCTGCATGGTCGTCATGACATCACGCCGCCCCGGCCTCCGCCGGTCCGCGGGTCACCCGACCGGTGCGTGCTCCGACGTGTCGGGGACCGGCTGGGCGTCGGCCCGGTGCGACGGGTGCGCCGGGCGGGTCGGTGCGGACGGGTCGGGACGGCGGGACAGGGCGCTCGGCCACCACATGCGCGGGCCGACGTCGAGGTTGAGCGCCGTGACGAGGATCGAGCGCACGACGAGGGTGTCGAGCAGCACGCCGAGCGCCACCGCGAACCCGATCTCCGCGAACGACACGACGGGCATCGTGCCCAGCGCCGCGAACGTCCCGGCCAGGACGAGCCCGGCCGACGTGATGACGCCGCCGGTCGCGGACAGGCCGACGAGCGTCCCGCGCCGGTGCCCGACGCGCAGCGCCTCCTCCCGGACGCGCGTCATGAGGAAGATGTTGTAGTCGATGCCCAGCGCGACGAGGAAGACGAACGTGTACAGCGGGAACGACGAGTCGGTGCCGCCGAACCCGAACGCGTACCGGAACACGAGCGCGCTGATACCGATGGCCGCGCCGAAGCTGAGGATCACCGTGCCCATGAGGACCAGGGGTGCGACGACGGCTCGCAGCAGCAGCACGAGGATGAGGAAGACGACCAGCAGGATCACCGGGATGATCAGCCGGTTGTCGGCCGCGGAGGCGCGCTGCACGTCGAGGTCGGTCGCGGTCGTGCCGCCGACGATCGCGTCCGCGCCGGGCACGGCATGCACGGCGTCGCGCACCCGGTCGACGGTCGCGTCCGCCGCGGCGCTGTCCGGCGCCGACTCGAGCGTCCCCTCGAGGTAGGCGAGGCCGCCCTGGACGACGGGCTCGGTGACGGTCGCGGGGTCGATGCCCTCGACGTCCGCGAACGCGGCCCGGACGTCCGCAGCGGCGTCGGCGTCGGCCACGACGACCACGGGCGCGCCGGCGCCGCCGTCGAAGTGCGCCGCGAGGACCTTCTCGCCCTCGATCGACGGCTGCGTGGTGCGGAACGACTCCTCGTTCGTGAGGCCGGTCGGGTCGAGCTGCATCCAGCCGAGGCTCGCGACGGCGAGCACGGAGGCGGTCGCGACCCACGTGCGCCGCGGGTGCCGGGCGACCTGGGCGCCGACGCGCGACCAGAAGCCGCGCTCGGTCGGCTCGGCGTCGCCGACGTGCGGGACGCGCGGCCAGAACACCCAGCGCCCGCACGTGACGAGCAGCGCGGGCAGCAGGGTCAGCATGACGACGAGCGCGACGCCGATGCCGACGGCCGCGACGGGCCCGAGGCCTGCGGTCGAGTTCATCGTCGCGAGCAGCAGGCACAGCATGCCCGCGGCCACGGTCGCCGCCGACGCGATGATCGCCGGGCCCGCGCGGTGCAGCGCGACGGCCATCGCGGCGTGCCGGTCGCCGTTCTTGCGCAGCTCCTCGCGGTACCGCGCGACGAGCAGCAGCGCGTAGTCGGTGCCCGCGCCGAACACGAGGACCGTGAGGATGCCCGCGCTCTGCGCGTTGACGGTCAGGTCGAGCCGGTCGGCCATGAGGTAGACGACGGCCTGCGACACCGTGAGCGCGACGACCGCCGACACGACCGGCAGCAGCCAGAGCACCGGGCTGCGGTAGGTGAGCAGCAGCATGACGATGACGACCCCGCCCGCCGCGTACAGCAGCGTGCCGTCGATGCCCTCGAACGCCGCCGACGAGTCGGCCGCCTGCCCCGCCGGGCCCGTCACGTACGTCGCGAGCCCGCCGGCGCCCTCCTCGGCGGTCGCCCGCAGGGCCTCGACGGCCGGGGCGATCCCGTCCCAGCCCTCCTCGCCCGCGTCGACCGGCACGACGACCTGCACCGCCTCGCCGTCCTGTGACGGGAACGGCCCCACGACGTCCCCGCCGAGCGCGTCGAGGTCGCCGAACGCGGCGACGTCCGCGGTGATCGTCTCGGCGTCCGCGGCGGTCAGCCCGCCGTCGCGCTCGTAGACGACGACCGCGGGCACGACGCTGTCGGGCACGAACGCCTGGGCGGCCGCGATGACCTCCGTCGACTCCGCGCCCGCGGGCAGCCAGCTCTCGGCGTCGTTCTCCTGCGCACCCGTGAGCTTGCCGGCGAGCGGCCCCAGCAGCACGGTGACGACGAGCCAGAAGCCGATGACGACGTACTTCGCGTAGCGGTGGGTGATCCACCCGGCGACCTGGGACATGGCGGGAAACCTCGCGTCTCGATGACGGGGACGACCGGTGCGGTGGTCGAGGGCGGGCACGCCGGCGCGTACCGCACCCTGCACGACGACGTTCCCGCAGAAGGGGCGAAAACGGACATCGGGGATACCCCCGAATCCTGGGTCGGGGTTCCCCCACGTGTCGACGGCCCGTTCTCAGGGTCCGCTCAGGAACCGGCGCCGACGATCCAGTCGCGCACCACGGCCGCCACGGCCGCGTCGTCCTTCGGGGAGTGGTCGCCCGTCACGAACACAGTGGTCAGGGGACCGCGGACCGTCGCCAGGTGCGTCGTGAGCTCCTCCGGTGAGCCGAACGGGTCGCGCTGCCCCGACACCGCCAGCACCGGGACGGTGACGTCCGGCAGGTGGTCGACCCGCAGCCGGTCGGGACGCCCCGGCGGGTGCAGCGGGTACGACAGCAGCACCAGCCCCGCGACGGGCAGCCCCTGCGCGACGGCCATCGACGACATCCGGCCGCCGAACGACCGGCCGCCGAGCACGAGCCGGTCCGTGCCGACGCCCAGCCGCGCCGCGAACGCCGTCGCCTGCTCCCGCAGGTGCGCGACGGCGACCTCGGGGCGGTCGGGCGCGCGGCTGCCGCGCTCGCGGTTGGGGAAGTTCAGGCGCAGGACGGGAAGGGGAGCGAGGGCCTGCTCCAGGGCGACGAGCGTGCGGTGGTCGCGGTCCGCCCCGGCGCCCGGGGTGAGGACGACACCCGCGACGTCGTGCGGGCGTCCGGCGGCGACGTCGGTCGGGCCGCTCACCGGTCGCGCCCGGTCGGTCGACCCGTGGGGTCGTCGAGCCGCGTCGCGCCGCGGACCGCGCGGACCGCCCGGTCGACGTCCTCGTCGTCGTTCCAGACGTGGAACGCGAGCCGCACGCCGCCGCCGCGCCCGGCGACCCGGCAGCCCGCCGCCGTGAGGACCGCACGCAGCGACCCCACGTCGTCGTCGGGCAGGGACACGATCGCGCTGCCGCCCGGCGGCAGGTCGACGCCGGCGCGGAAGGCGTCGGCCAGCGCCACGTCGTGCGCGCGGACCGCCTCGGGGTCGACCGCCGCGAACGCCTCGACCGCCGGAGCCGTCCCCAGCCACACGAGCCACGCGGGGGAGACGTCGAACCGGCGCGCGTCGGACGCGAGCGTCATGTGCGGCCCGTAGACCGACCGCCAGACGTCCGCTCCCGCGTACCAGCCGGCGTGCAGCGGGCGCAGCCGGTCGAGAGTCCCCGGTGCGACCGTGAGGAACGCGGCCCCGCGCGGCCCGGCGAGCCACTTGTACGCGGCGCCGACGGTGACGTCGAAGCGGCCCGCGCCGACCGGCAGCCAGCCCGCGGCCTGCGTCACGTCGCACACGGTGAGCGCACCGGCCGCCCGTGCGGCCGCGACCACGGCGTCGGCGTCCGCGACCCGCCCGTCGCGGGACTGCACGAGCGAGAACGCGACGACCGCCGTCCCCGGACGGACCTCGGCGGCGAGCGCGTCGAGCGGCACGTGCCGCACGGTGACGCCCCGGTCGGCGTGCGCGAGGAACGGGAAGACGACCGACGCGAAGTCGCCGTCGACGACCACGACCTCCGCGCCGTCCGGCACGGCCGCCGCGACGAGCCCGACGAGGCTCGACGCCTGCGACCCGACCGCCACCGCCGACGGGTCGACCCCGACGAGCCGCGCGTACGCCGTGCGCGCCCGGACGACGGCCTCGTCGTACGCCGCCATGTCGATCCGGCCCGCCTGCCACGCGTCGATCCCGGCGCGCATCGCGTCGGCCGTCGCGCGCGGCGGCAGCCCGCTGGTCGCGGCGTCGAGGTAGCCGGGGACGCGGTCGATCGCCGCCTGCAGGGCCGTGAGCGGGCCGGTCGTCGCCATCTGCCGATCGTCGCCGCTCACGCGCGGCCGCACAACGCCGTCCCCGCGCGACGGAGCGCCGAGCGGCGCGGCAAGGCGCGACGGCAGGGGGCCGTCAGCGCAGGACGGCCGCGACCGCCGCCACCTCGACGAGCGCGCCCGGCACGCCGAGCGCCGGGACGATCGCGGCGGTCACCAGCGGCGGCTCGCCCTCGCGTGCGAGCGCACCCGCGGCGGCGCCGTAAGCGGCGTTGACGTCGGTGCCCTCGACGAGCAGCACGGTGACGCCCACCAGGTCGGCGAGGCTCGCCCCGGCGGCGTCGAGCGCGGTCGTGAGGTTCGCCATGACCTGGCGGGTCTGCGCGGCGACGTCGTCGCCCCCGACGAGCGCCCCGGTCGCGTCGACGGCGTTCTGGCCGCCGACGTGGATGGTCGTCGCACCCGGCGGCACGACGGCGACGTGGCTGAACGCCGGGCTGTTCACGAGCCCGGCCGGTCGCAGGAAGGTGATCGTGTCCATCCCGCCACGCTAGGGGCGGCCTCCGACACGGTCCCGCCGAGGCGACGACCGGCGGACGGTCCGACGCTCCTGCCGACGCGCCGGACCCACGTGGGGTCAGCCGACCGGGATGCCCAGGGCCGCGCCGATGGTCCGCACCACGCCGTTGCGGTTGTTCGACGGCGCCACGAACCGCGCCCGCGCCCGGACCTCGGGGTGCGCGTTGTCCATCGCGAACGACCACCCGGCCGCGTCGAGCATCCCGAGGTCGTTGAAGTAGTCGCCGAACGCCATCGTCTGCTCGGGGGTGACGCCGAGGGCCCGCTGCACGGCGCGCAGCGCGGTGCCCTTGTCGACGGTGCGGCTCATGACGTCGACCCAGTGCTCGCCGGAGACGACGACGCGCGCCTCGTGCCGCAGGTCGGACAGGGCCGGTCCCGCGCCGCTCTCCGCGCGCCCGAAGTCGTACACCGCCACCTTGAGGACGTCGTCCTCGACGGCGCGCAGGTCGTCGACGACCTCCAGCAGCGCGTAGTACGGCTCGCACTGCGCGAGGAACGCGTCGTCGGACCGCTCGACGTACGCCGACCGCTTGCCGCACAGCACGGTCCCGACGTCGAGCCCCGCGGCGGCCTCGGCCCGCACGACGTCGACCACGTCGTGCGCGGTCGCGGTCGTCAGGGTGTCGGCGCTGAGCTCGGCGCCGTCGCGCACGACGTACGCGCCGTTCTCGGCGACGTAGACCAGGTCGTCGCGGCCGAGCTGCGCGCGCAGCGTCGCGTACTGCCGCCCGCTCGCGGGGCACACGGTCACGCCGCGGGCCAGGAGCGTGTCGAGCAGCGGCCAGAACGACGGGTGGATGCGCTTGTCGTCGTCGAGCAGCGACCCGTCCATGTCGAGCGCGACGAGACGGACGTCGGGGACGACCCCCAGGTCGGGCGGGTCGAGGACGGTGTCGGGGTGGCTCACCCGCCCCATCCTCCCAGGCCGCACGGCGGCGGCTACGGTGCCGGGGTGGGCTGGGTCGAGCACGTCATGTTCTGGCACGTGTACCCGTTGGGGTTCACGGGCGCCCCCGTGCGCGGTGAGCACGACGCCGCGCCGCGGCTGCGGCACCTGGAGGGCTGGCTCGACCACGTCGTCGACCTGGGCCTCAACGGGCTGCTGCTCGGGCCGGTGTTCGCGTCCCAGTCGCACGGGTACGACAGCGTCGACCTGCACCGCATCGACCCGCGCCTGGGCACCCTCGACGACTTCGACGCGCTCGTCGCCGCGAGCCACGAGCGCGGTGTCCGGGTCGTGCTCGACGGCGTGTTCAACCACGTCGGCGCCGGCCACCCGTGGGCACGACGGGCGCTCGCGGAGGGCCCCGACGGGCCGTACGCCCGCTGGTTCCGCATCGACTGGTCGGACCCGGCCGCCCCGCGCTTCGACGACTTCGAGGGGCACTCGTCGCTCGTCGCCCTCAACCACGACGAGCCGGCCGTGGCCGACGCGGTCGCCGACGTCATGACGACGTGGCTGGACCGGGGCGTCGACGGGTGGCGCCTCGACGCGGCGTACGCGGTGCCGCCGCGGTTCTGGGCGGGCGTGCTGCCGCGCGTGCGGGCCGCGCACCCCGACGCGTGGTTCGTCGGCGAGGTCATCCACGGCGACTACGCGGGGATCGTCGCGGAGTCGGGGATCGACTCGGTCACGCAGTACGAGCTGTGGAAGGCGACGTGGAGCAGCCTGCTCGACGGCAACTTCTACGAGCTCGACTGGGCGCTGCAACGCCACGCGGAGTTCCTCGCGACCTTCCTGCCGGCGACGTTCGTCGGGAACCACGACGTCACCCGCATCGCGAGCCGCGTCGGGCAGGAACGGGCCGTCCTCGCGCTCGTCGTCCTCCTGACCGTCGGCGGCGTCCCGTCGGTGTACTACGGCGACGAGCGCGGGCTCACGGGGGTGAAGGAGGACCGGCTCGGCGGCGACGACGCGGTCCGCCCGGCGATGCCCGCGACGCCCGCCGACCTGCCGCCCGACGGCGCGTGGGTGCAGGACGTGCACCGGGAGCTCGTCGCGCTGCGCCGCCGCCACCCGTGGCTGGTCCGCGCGACGACCGAGGCCGTCGAGCTCACGAACACCCGGTACGTGTACGCGGCCCGCGCGGGCGACGACGTCCTGCACGTCGAGCTCGACGTGACCGGCTCGCCGCGGGCGACCGTGCGGGACGCGAGCGGGGTGCTGTTCACGTTCGGCCCGTGAGCGTCGTCCGGTTCCGGGCGACCCGTCGCCGTGCGCGTCCGGGCAGTCGCGTGCGGCTCGTAAGGTCCGGCCACGTGCCGGACATCTAGGGGTGTGACGGTCATCGACATCGACGCCAGGGGGCGGGCGGCCTTCGTCGCGCTGTACCGGGAGACGTACGCCCGGGTCGTGCGCTACGCCGCCCGGCGGGTCGGTCGCGGCGCGGACGCCGAGGACGTCGCCGCGGAGGTGTTCCGGCTCGCGTGGGCACGCGCGGCGCGGGGCGAGCCGGTCGGCACCGGCTGGCTGTTCGTCACGACGGACAACGTGCTGCGCAACCACCACCGGGCCGAGCGACGTGCCGGGCGGCTCGCCGCGGCCGCCGCCGACGCCGGACGCGGCGGGGACGGGACCGCCGACGCCGCGACGGACGACGCGACGGCCGAGCGCGTCCTCGACGCCCTCGACGCGCTCGACGACGCGACCCGCCGCCTGCTCGTCGCCCGCTACTGGGACGAGCTCAGCGGCGCCGAGATCGGGGCGCTGCTCGACCTGTCGCCGTCGGCCGTCTGGGTGCGGCTGCACCGCGCCCGCAAGGCCTTCGCCGCGGCGTACGCGTCGGGGCCGCCGCACGACGAACCGCAGGACCGACGCCCGGGAGGACAGCCATGAACGACACCGGCGGACTGATCCGCGCCGCGAACCCCGTCCCGGAGGACCGCTCGACGGCCCTGTCCGCGCGCGGTAGCGCCGAGCTCGCGGCGCTCGTGCCGGACGTCGCGACCCCGACGACCACGGCCGCCGCGGCCACGCCGCCGGGGTCCGGCCCGCGCCGGCCGACGCCCCGCCGCACCGGGCTGCTCGTGGG
>NZ_BIMR01000360.1 GCF_004306155.1 Cellulomonas biazotea | reverse complement strand
GCTGCGGCGGCGGCGACGAGCGCGGTGGCCAGCCCGGGTGCGACGTCGGCGACGTCGACGCCGGGCTCGCCGCGCCACAACGCCCGGGCGACACGGACGGCATCGAGGGCGCCGCTCGCGTCACCGGCGTCGAGCGCGGCGCGGGCGGTGGCGGCCGTCCGCCGGGCGACCGCGAGGTCGTGGTCCCCACCCAGCACGTAGCCGCCGTCGCGTGACGCGACGACCTGCGCCGAGGAGACCGCGCGGGTCCGCGACACGACGGTCTGCAGCGCGCCGCGCGGGTCGGCGGGCGGGTCGTCCGGCCACACGTCGTCCACGAGGTCCCGCCACGCGACGGTCCCGGTGCTCGCGAGGGCGAGCGCGACGACCAGGGCCCGGGAGCGGGCACCGCGCGGGGCGACGAGCGTGCCGGTGCCGTCGGCCGCCACGAGGACCGGCCCCAGGACGGCGGCGGCGAGCGGCGGGAGCACCCGACAACTCTAGGTGCGGGTGCACGGCGGACCGGCGCGGGACGCGCGTCGCGCGCTGACCTGCGCCGATCCGGGCGCAACGGAAACAACCGGGACGATGTGGGCGCCGGTGCCTACGCTGCTGTGGCATGACCGACGCGATCACCGCCACCGGACTGGTGAAGCGGTACAAGGACGTCACGGCGCTGGACGGCGTCGACCTCACCGTGCCGACCGGCTCGGTGCTCGGTCTGCTCGGCCCCAACGGGGCGGGCAAGACCACCATCGTCCGCATCCTCACGACGCTGCTGCACCCCGATTCGGGCTCGGCGACCGTCGCGGGCGTGGACGTGCTGCACCACCCGAGGGAGGTGCGCCGCCGCATCGGGCTGTCCGGCCAGTACGCCGCGGTCGACGAGTACCTCACGGGCTTCGAGAACCTCGACATGATCGGGCGGCTCTACCACCTGGGTGCCAAGCGGTCGCAGCAGCGGGCCCGTGAGCTGCTGGCGTCGTTCCGGCTGGAGGACGCGGCCGACCGCCCCTCCAAGACGTACTCGGGCGGCATGCGTCGGCGCCTGGACCTCGCGGGCGCGCTCGTCGCGGACCCGCCGGTGATCTTCCTGGACGAGCCGACGACGGGCCTGGACCCGCGGGGCCGCACCGAGATGTGGGAGGTCATCCAGAACCTCGTCGCGCGCGGCACGACCCTGCTGCTCACGACGCAGTACCTCGAGGAGGCCGACCTGCTCGCCGACGAGATCGTCGTCATCGACCACGGCCGGATCATCGCCCAGGGCACGTCCGACGACCTCAAGCTCCAGGTGGGGGGCGAGCGGCTCGAGCTGACCGTCCGTGACCCGGGGCGCCTGGACGACGCCCGCCGCCTGCTCGAGCCGCTGGGGGTCGGTGCGGCGAGCCTCGACGCGGGTCGCCGCTCGCTGCTCATGCCCGTCGACGGCGGGCCGCGCACGCTGTCGGAGTCGTTGCGGCTCCTCGACGACGCCGGGGTGGTGCTCGACGACGTCGGGCTGCGCCGGCCCACGCTGGACGACGTCTTCCTGTCGCTGACGGGACGTCCGGCCGAGGAGGCCGCCGCCGGGGCGGCCACGGCGAGCGGCGCGGGCCCCGGCAGCACCGCCGGAACCGGAACCGGGACCGCTGCGACCCGCCCGTCCGGAGGTGCATGATGGCCGCCCCGACGGTCCTGTCCGACGCCTACGTCGTCGCGAAGCGCAACCTCATCAAGATCAAGCGGGTCCCGGACCTGCTGGTCTTCACGACGCTGTCGCCCATCATGTTCGTCCTGCTGTTCGCGTTCGTGTTCGGCGGCGCGATCGACGTGCCGGGCGGGTCGAGCGCCGACGCGTACCGCGAGTACCTCATGGCAGGGATCTTCGCGCAGACGGTGATCTTCGGCGCGACCATCACGGGCGCGGGCCTGGCCGAGGACATCAAGAAGGGCATCATCGACCGCTTCCGGTCGCTGCCGATGGCGCCGTCGGCGGTCCTCACGGGCCGCACGCTGTCCGACGTCGTCAACAACGTGCTCGTGCTCGTCGTCATGAGCCTCACGGGGCTGCTCGTCGGGTGGGGCATCCACAGCTCGGTCGGCGAGGCGGCGCTCGGCTTCGTGCTGCTGCTGGTGTTCGCCTACGCGATCTCGTGGGTCATGGCGTGGCTCGGGATGCTGGTGCCGAGCGTCGAGGTGTTCAACAACGCGACGTTCATCGTCATCTTCCCGCTGACGTTCGTCGCGAACACCTTCGTCCCGCTCGAGTCGCTGCCGGCGGCCCTGCAGACGTTCGCCGAGTGGAACCCGGTGTCCGCCGTCACGCAGGCGTCGCGCGAGCTGTTCGGCAACATCCCGCCGGGCGTGCCGACGCCCGACGCGTGGCCGCTGCAGCACGCGGAGCTCTACACGCTGATCTGGACGGGCATCTTCCTGCTGGTGTTCATCCCGCTCGCGAACGCGCAGTACCGGCGCTCGGCGAGCCGCTGAGACGACGACGCGGC
>NZ_BIMR01000359.1 GCF_004306155.1 Cellulomonas biazotea | reverse complement strand
GAGAACAGCGCGGGCCGGTCCTGCACGCCCGGGAGCTCCAGCGCGGAGACCACCCCGCGCCCGTCCGCCGCGGTCCGCAGCAGGTCCTGCGCCTCGAACGCCGGCTCCCCGAAGAACGCATCCGCGCCCTGACCCTGCAGCGCCACGATCTCCCGCAGGATCACGCCCGCCGTCGCCGACGACAGACCCCCGATGCCCTTGAGCTCGACCTTGCCCTCGTCCGACGTCAGCCACTGCAGGGTCGCGCGCAGGTCGGCCAGGTCGAGCAGCGCCAGCCCTTGCTGGTCCGCCCAGTGGAAGACCAGCCCGAGGCTCGACTCCTGCGTCGCGTTGAGCCCGAGCACCTTCGCGAGCAGCAGCGGCCCGAAGTCCGTCACCGTCGTCCGCACCGGGACGCCCGCGCCGATCCCGCCCAGCGCGTAGAGCTCGACCGGGAACGCGGCCGGCGACCAGTCCTGGCCGAGGCTCCGGGTGCGCTCCGTCAGGCGCTCCGACGCCGTCCCCGGCACCGCCAGGCCCGTGAGGTCGCCCTTGACGTCCGCGACGAACGTCGGGACGCCCGCGGCCGAGAGCTGCTCGGCCATGAGCTGCAGCGTGCGCGTCTTGCCGGTGCCGGTCGCCCCGGCCACGAGCGCGTGCCGGTTGAGCAGGCCGAGCGGGACGCCGACGCGCGCCGACGGCACCGGGGCGCCGTCCTCCACGAGCACCCCGAGGTCGAGCGTCGCACCGGCGAACGCGTACCCCTCGCGCACCGTGCGGACCCGCTCGGGCTCGTCCGGGGCCGGCGCGTCGGGTGGCGTCACCGTCCCCGCGGCGCTCGCCGCCCCCGCGGTCGAGGCCCGGGCCGCGGCCAGCTCCGCGGCGAGGGCGGCCGCCGAGGC
>NZ_BIMR01000358.1 GCF_004306155.1 Cellulomonas biazotea | reverse complement strand
GTGCACCGCGGGCGCCTCCCGGGCGCGCGCGCTCGCGCCGGGCTGCGCGGTCGCCGCCCTGCTCGGCGACCTGCCGGGGCTCGACCCCGCCGACCTCGACGCGGCCCTGCTGCTCGCCGCCGCGCACCGGCGTGCGCACGTCCCCGACGCCGCGGGCACCGGCACGACGCTGCTCACGGCCTCCCCGGGGTCCGACCTGCGGCCCGTGTTCGGCACGGGCTCCTCCGACCGGCACGTCGCCGCCGGGCACGTGCGGCTCGACGTCCCGGCGGACTCGACGCTCCGGCACGACGTCGACGACCCGGCGGACCTCGACACGCTCGTCGACGCCGGGACTGCCCGGGACACGGCCGCGCAGGCCAGGATGGGGCCATGACGCTCTGGCTGACCGGCGACGACGCCGCGGACCGACTGCTCTCCGACGACCCGTTCGCACTGCTCGTCGGGATGCTGCTCGACCAGCAGGTGACGATGGAGAGCGCGTTCGCGGGACCGTCGAAGATCGCGGAGCGGATGGGCGGCCTGGACGTGCACGAGGTCGCCGACGCCGACCCCGAGGCGTTCGCGGCGCTGTGCGCGACGCCGCCCGCGGTGCACCGCTACCCCGGGTCGATGGCCGGCCGCATCCAGGCGGTGGCCCGCGCGGTCGTCGAGGAGTACCACGGCGACGTGGCCCGCATCTGGACGACGGGCGACCCCGACGGTGCGACGGTGCTGAAGCGCCTCAAGGCGCTGCCCGGGTTCGGCGACCAGAAGGCGCGCATCTTCCTGGCGCTGCTCGGCAAGCAGTACGGCGTCACCCCGGACGGCTGGCGCGAGGCCGCGGGTGCGTACGGGGAGGTCGACGCGCGCCGGTCGATCGCCGACGTGACGGACCCGACGTCGCTCGCCGAGGTCCGGGCGACGAAGCAGGCAGCCAAGGCAGCCGCGAAGGCGGCGAAGGGCTGAAGCCGCGAAGAGCTGAGCCCGCCAAGGGGTGAGCCCTCGAAGCGCGGAGCCCGCGACGACCGGTCCCGGCACACCGCGCACCGGGGCCGGTCGTGCGCAGACCTAGCGCCAGGTGTCCGTGCGCGTCAGGGTCCCCGACGCGGGCACGGTCACGGTGCGGTTCGCCCCGCTCTCCCAGACGACCGCCCCGGCGGCGTCCTTCTTCACGTACTTGTACTGCACGCTCGACCCGGCGGGCAGTGCGACCACCGCTCGCCACACGGGGTACGCGGCGGACGACAGCGGCACGGCCTTGGCCGGGTCCCACGCGCCGAGGACCGCGGCGTCGCCGACGACGAACACGTTCTGCCCCCAGGCCGTCGTCGCGTCGACACCGAACGACACCGCCGCCGCCGCGGGCACGGTCGGGGTCGGCGTGGGCGTCGGGGTCGGCGTGGGCGTGGTGCCGCACGGGCTGCCGGCGGTGACGACTCCCCCGGCGACGCGCACGGCGGGGCCGCTCAGCGTGTAGTCCTGCCCGCCGTTGTTGTCCCAGGTCCCGGTGCCGTTCGTGAACGCGGCGGTCAGCGCGGCCCCACCGGACGCGATCTCGCGCGCGACCCACCCGGAGCAGGCGGGGGCCATCTCGACGCCGGGCACGGTCGTCCACGGCCCGCTGCCGACGCGGTGGTGGATGCGGTAGGCCGACCACCCGGGCGTCGTCGCGTAGTAGACGGTCGTCGTGGCGGACGGCTGGCCCGCGGGCCGACCGACGTGGATCGCGACGGCGCCGTAGGCGGGCACGGTCGCGGTGAACGTCCCGGTCGAGGAGACGGTGACGGTCGAGGTGCAGGTCGTCGACGCGACGACGTCGCAGTACGTCCCGGCGGGCAGGCCGGTCTGGAAGGTGCGGCTGACGGCGGTCGCGCGGTTGTTGAGCGCGACGTAGCCGCGGTCGCCGCGGCCGAACCCGACGAGCTGCGACCCGTCGTCGGTCCAGTGCACGAGGGGTGCGTCGCCGACGGCGTTGCGGAAGCCGACCATGCCGACGACCTCGGGCCAGCGCTGCGTGCAGACCCACTGGCTGCTCGCGCACGACGCGTCGGGCACGCTCGTCGCGGTCGCGCCGGGCGCACCGGCCTCCTTGTCGCTCCACGTGTAGCCGCTGTAGACCGACGGCGAGCCGTACGGGTGGGCGAGCAGGGCGACGTTCGCGAGCCGGTACTTCGCGCCCCACTGGTAGCTCATCGTCTCGCCGTTGCGCTCGGTGTCGTGGTTGTCGACGAAGGTCCCGGCGGACGACGACGGGAGCAGCCCGTCGGTGAGCGTGCGCAGCTGCGTGAGGTTCCCGTCGAACGCGGCCTTGAGGCGCCGGCCGAAGAAGAACTCGTGCGAGTCGCCGCTGCCGAGGTACTCCGACGGCTGGACGGGCTCGCCGCTCGCGCCGATGACCTCGTGCACCCAGAACACGTCGGGGCGGGTCAGGCGCGACTTGATCGCGGCGAGGTCGGCGGCGGGGATGTGCTTGGCGGCGTCGATGCGGAACCCGGCGACGCCGAGCGCGAGCAGGTCGTTGAGGTAGGCGGCGAGGCGGTCGCGGACGTACGACGAGCCGGTGCGCAGGTCCTGCAGCGACACGAGCCGGCAGTTCTGCACCTGGTACCGGTCGCCGTAGCTGCTGATGTTCGTCCGGCAGTCGTTGAAGTCGGCGGCGCCGTAGATCCCGAGGAACGAGTCGACCCCGAAGGACGACCCCGCGACGCCGGTCCCGCTGCCCCGGTCGGCGCCAGTCGTGTGGTTGAGCACGGCGTCGGCGATGACGCCGACCCCCGCGGAACGGCAGGTGGCGACCATCGCCTGGAACTGCGCGCGGGTGCCGAGCTTGGACTCGATGCGGTAGCCGACGGGCTGGTACGAGGTCCACCACTGGGTGCCGGTGACGTGCTCCTGCGGCGGCGAGACCTGCACGTACCCGAACCCAGCGGGGCCGATCGTCGAGGTGCACTCGCGCGCGACGGAGTCCCAGGTCCACTGGAAGAGGTTGAGGATGACGTTGCCGCGCCCGTTCGCGGACGGGACGACGGGCTGCGGCACGGGCGTGGTGGCGCCGGTGGGCGCCGCGACGACGACGGCGGTCATGGCGGCGACGAGCAGGGCGGCGAG
>NZ_BIMR01000357.1 GCF_004306155.1 Cellulomonas biazotea | reverse complement strand
CGGCCGGGCCGGACGCGGGCGCGCCCGTCGCGCCGGGCGGCCCGTGCTCGCCGTCCCAGCCGAAGTAGGTGTCGCAGACCCGGCAGAACTCCGCGGTGGGCGGGTTCGCCGTGCCGCACACGTCGCAGATGCGTTCGGCTGTCACCGTCGTCCCCCTCGACATCGTCAGGCTAGACCCGCGGCCCCCCGCGTGGCCTGCTCGAAAGGGAACACCTGCCGCCCGCACCGGTCCGGCGCGGGCGCGGGTCCCCGTGGGAAGGTGCCCGGCGACGCGCCGGAAGTACGACACGCGCACGACAAGTCTCTTCACCCGCGCGGACGGAACGGACGATTCGTACACTGGGGGGTCTGGCGGGGGGTGCTGGGCGCAGGTCTCGAGGGGAGAGTCATGTCGCAGCACGACACCGTCCGCGACGCCCACGAGCGTTTCGTGACGACGGGTCGGGTCCCCGGCCGCCATGTGCGCCGCCTCGTGGCCGACTCGTGGCGCCGCAGCGCCCGCAGCGGCGTCGACCCGGAGGTCCCCGCGCCACCCGTCGACATGGTCGGACGCACCCTCACGTCCTACCGGCGCGGGCACCCGCTGGCCGTCGCGATGCCCGTCGTGCGGGACCTGCTGGTCCGCCCCGGCCACGACGCCGGGTGGGTCGCCGCGCTCACCGACGACGCGGGTCGCCTGCTGTGGGTCGAGGGCGACCGGGACGTGCGGCACAAGGTCGAGGGCGTCGGGTTCGTCGAGGGTGCCGTGTGGCGCGAGGACTGCACGGGCACGAACGCGCTCGGCACGGCGCTCGCCACCGACCGGGCCGTCCAGGTCGTCGGGACCGAGCACTACGCGCGCCGTGTGCAGCCGTGGAACTGCGCGGCCGCCCCCGTGCGGGCCGCGTCGGGGCAGGTGCTCGGGGTGCTCGACGTGACCGGCGGGCCCGTCGTCGCGAGCGGTCTGGTGATGTCCCTCGTCCGCGCGACCGTCGCGGCCGTCGAGGCCGAGCTGGCCCGTGCCGCCCGGCCCGGGGTCGTCGAGGTGCCGACCGAGCGGGTCGTCGCGGTGCTCGCCGCGGGCGGCGCGTCCCGCGGGGCGCCGACACCCGGTCGGCTGCGCGTCCTCGGTCCCGCCGTCCCGACCGTGCGGCTGGACGGCCGGGACGTGCGGCTCGGGCTGCGGCACGCCGAGATCCTGCTGCTCCTCGCGCACCACCCCGCCGGGCTGACCGCCGAGCAGCTCGCCGTGCTGCTCAGCGCCGACGCACTGTCCGACGTCACGGTCCGCGCCGAGGTGTCGCGACTGCGGCGGGTCGTCGGTCCCCTGCTGTCGCACTCCCGTCCCTACCGCCTGACCGTCCCGCTGCGGACCGACCTCGACACCGTGCACGAGCTGCTCGAGGTCGGAGACGTCGTCGGGGCGCTCGCCAACCACCCCGGTCTCGTCCTGCCGCGGTCCGTCGCGCCCGGCGTCGAGCGGCTGCGGGACGACCTGCAGGCCGACCTGCGCGCGGCGGTCCTCGCGAGCCCCGAGCCCGGCGTGCTGTCCCGGTGGGTCGCGTCCGACGAGGGGTCGGACGACTGGCAGGCGTGGCAGCGGCTCGCGGTCCTCGCGCCCCGCGGCACGCCCGCGCAGGTCCAGGCCCGCGGGCGGCTCGACCTGCTCGCCCGACGCCTCGCGGGCCGCGCGGGCTGACGTCCACCCGCGCGGCGTCCCGGCCGGCTGCACGGCGCCGACGGTCGTCGGTGCGCATCCCCGGGTGCAACGGTCGTGCAACGTCACCCGGCCTACCGTGACGACGTCGCGGCAACGACGCCGCGGCCGCGGGCGCGCCACGAGCCCCCGCCCGCGGACCTGTCAGGGAGGCGTGATGACCGTCTACGCACCGCCGGGACAGACCGACAGCCTCGTCGGCTTCCGGGACCGTTACGACCACTGGATCGGCGGCGAGTTCGTCGCGCCGGCCAACGGCCGCTACTTCGAGAACCCGAGTCCCGTCACCGGCCGCACGTTCACCGAGGTCGGCCGCGGTGACCACGACGACATCGAGCGCGCGCTGGACGCCGCGCACGGCGCCGCCCGGGCGTGGGGGAGGACGACCGCGACGGAGCGGGCCGTCATCCTCAACGCCGTCGCCGACCGCATGGAGGCGAACCTGGAGAAGCTGGCCGTCGCGGAGGCCTGGGAGAACGGGAAGCCGGTGCGCGAGACGCTCGCGTTCGACATCCCGCTCGCCATCGACCACTTCCGCTACTTCGCCGGCGCGATCCGCGCGCAGGAGGGGTCGATCTCCGAGATCGACGGCGACACCATCGCCTACCACTTCCACGAGCCGCTGGGCGTCGTCGCGCAGATCATCCCGTGGAACTTCCCGATCCTCATGGCGACCTGGAAGCTCGCGCCCGCGCTCGCCGCCGGCAACGCCGTGGTGCTCAAGCCGGCCGAGCAGACGCCCGCGTCGATCCTGCTGCTCATGGAGCTGCTGTCCGACCTCATCCCGCCGGGCGTCGTCAACGTCGTCAACGGGTTCGGGGTCGAGGCGGGCAAGCCGCTCGCGTCCTCGCCGCGCGTCCGCAAGGTCGCGTTCACGGGCGAGACGACGACGGGCCGCCTGATCATGCAGTACGCCAGCCAGAACATCATCCCGGTCACCCTGGAGCTCGGCGGGAAGAGCCCGAACATCTTCTTCGAGGACGTCGCCCGCGAGAAGGACGGGTTCTACGACAAGGCCCTCGAGGGCTTCGCGATGTTCGCGCTCAACCAGGGCGAGGTCTGCACGTGCCCGTCGCGCGCGCTCATCCAGGAGTCGATCTACGACGGCTTCCTCGACGACGTGAAGGCCCGCACCGAGGCCATGCGGCAGGGCGACCCGCTCGACACCGAGACCCAGGTCGGGGCGCAGGCGTCGAACGACCAGCTCGAGAAGATCCTGTCCTACCTGGACATCGGCAAGGCCGAGGGCGCCCGCGTCGTCACCGGCGGGCACCGCGCGGAGCTCCCGGGCGACCTGTCCGGCGGCTACTACGTGACGCCGACGATCTTCGAGGGCAAGAACTCGATGCGCGTCTTCCAGGAGGAGATCTTCGGCCCCGTCGTGGCCGTGACGTCGTTCTCCGACTACGACGACGCGATCAGCATCGCGAACGACACCCTCTACGGGCTCGGTGCGGGCGTCTGGTCGCGCGAGGCCGCGATCCAGTACCGCGCGGGACGCGACATCCAGGCCGGCCGGGTGTGGACGAACTGCTACCACGCGTACCCCGCGGCGGCCGCGTTCGGCGGGTACAAGGGCTCCGGCGTCGGCCGGGAGAACCACAAGATGATGCTGGACCACTACCAGCAGACCAAGAACCTCCTCGTGTCCTACACGCAGGAGTCGCTCGGGCTGTTCTGACGGGCGGGCGCGCGGCCGCGGCGGTGGGTCGGAGGGGAACCGCCGCCGCGGTCGTCGAGCACAGCGCCGCGCGCGCCGGGCCTGTCCCGGGGACACGAAGGAGGCGGTCCGATGGGCCTGCCCGAACGGGTCGCGGCGACCGACGCCGCGCTCGACCTGCTGCGCAGCCTGCGCGTGCAGCACGGCGAGCTGATGTTCCACCAGTCGGGGGGCTGCTGCGACGGCTCCTCGCCCATGTGCTACCCGCAGGGCGACCTGCTGCTGGGTGACGTCGACGTGCACCTCGGCGACCTCGACCTGGGCGACGGCGCGCAGGTGCCCGTGTGGATGACGCGCGCGCAGTACGAGTACTGGAAGCACACGCACCTGACGATCGACGTCGTGCCCGGGCGAGGTGCCGGGTTCTCGCTGGAGGCGCCCGAGGGCGTGCGGTTCCTGCTGCGGTCGCGGCTGCTCACCGACGAGGAGTACCTCACGCTGCACGAGGCCGGGGTCGTCTGAGGACGTCATCGGACGGGGACGGACACGGGACGGACGGGGCGGCGACATCGCGGCGACGAGCGTCTAGCGTGCGGGCATGACGAGCGAGCCGACGACCGCACCCGCCGACCCCGCACCTGCCGACGCCGCCGCCCCGGCGCCGCAGATCGAGCCCGACACCAAGGACTGGACGTGGGTGCTGCGCGAGCCGTGCCCCGAGTGCGGTTTCTCCGCCGCCGACGTCGACGTGCACGCCGTCGGGGGCACGGTCCGCGACCTCACGCCCCGCTGGGTGTCCGCCCTGAGCCGGCAGGACGCGCGCGTGCGGCCCGACGCGCACACGTGGAGCACGCTCGAGTACGGCGCCCACGTCCGCGACGTGCTGCGGGTGTTCGACGAGCGGCTGCGGCTGCTCCTCGAGGAGGACGACCCCGAGTTCGCGAACTGGGACCAGGACGCGACCGCGCTCGCGGACCGGTACGACCTGCAGGACCCGGTGGTCGTGGCGGACGAGCTCGCCGACGCGGCGGACGTCATCGCGGACCGGTTCGACTCGGTCGGCCCCGACCAGGTCGAGCGGCCGGGCCGCCGGTCCAACGGCTCGGTGTTCACGGTGCGCACGCTCGGGCAGTACTTCCTGCACGACGTGGTCCACCACCTGCACGACGTGCGCGCCTGAGGACGCCGCCGCAACTTTTGTCCACAGGGTTCGTCCACAGCGGTGTGCAAAGGGCGCCCGCCGTGTGGACAGGTGAAGCGTTTCGCCTCTGACCTGCGGGTCCGGCGTGTCCCCCCGACGCGCCGGGCTTCGCGCTCGTGCGAAACATCCCGGCAGCAAAGCCGGGCTAGGGTCCGCGCATGCACCTCGCCGAGGTCCTCCCCGCGCACCTCGCCGGTCGGCACGTCCTCGTCCTGCCGGCCGGGACCGACGTCCGCACGCTCGCGCAGGCCTGGTTCCCGGGCGCGACGTGGGAGCGGCGCCCCACCGACCCGGCCGACACCCCCGTCGTCGCGCGCCCCACCGGCGCCCGGTTCCGGGGCATCGTCGCCGAGGCGCCCCGCCCGACCACCGGCGTCCTGCGCCTCGACGCCGCGACCGCCGTCGACGGACCCGTGCTCGTCGACGAGGCCACCTCGCGGGCCCTCGGGCTCGGCGCGCGGGAGCTCGACGCGTGGGTGCTCGTGGCCGACGACGGCGGGCCCGCCGGGCCGGGGGGCGTCGCGCCTGCGGACGGCGCAGCCGCGGGCGGCGTGCCCGTGCCCGGCCTGCACGACCTCGCGCT
>NZ_BIMR01000356.1 GCF_004306155.1 Cellulomonas biazotea | reverse complement strand
GGGCCGGGCCGGCGCCGGGTGGGCGCCGGCCGGCCGTCGTGCTGTGCTACCCGAGGGTGGGTCAGGCCTGACCCTTCTCCACCTGCTCGGCGGTCCAGTAGCCCGAGTCGATCAGGAGCGCCTGGATGTTGTTCGCGTAGACGATGTCCGAGGTCAGCAGGTACGACGGGACGACCTTGACGCCGTTGTCGTACGTCTCGGTGTCGTTCGCCTCGGGCTCCTCACCCGCGAGGAACGACGTGCCCGACACGATCGCCTGGTCGGCGAGCTTGCGGGTGTCCTTGAAGATCGTCGAGAACTGGACGTCGTCGGCGATCAGCTTGACCGAGGCGATCTCGGCGTCCTGGCCGGTGACGACGGGCATCGGCGTGGCGTCCGAGCGCGTCGGGCCGTAGCCCGCGTTCTGGAGCGCCGTGATGATGCCGCGCGACAGGCCGTCGTACGGCGAGAGGACGCCGTCGACCTTGGAGCCGCCGCCGTACGTGGAGGTCAGCAGGTCCTCCATGCGCTTCTGCGCGGTCTCCTGCTGCCAGCGCAGCGTGGCGGCCTGCTCGATGTCCGTCTGGCCCGACGGGACGACGATGACGCCCTCGTCGATGTACGGCTGGAGGGTGTCCATCGCGCCCTTCCAGAAGAAGTGCGCGTTGTTGTCGTCCAGCGAGCCCGCGAAGAGCTCGACGTTGAACGGGCCGGTGACGCCCTCGACGGCCGTGCCGGCCTCGTCGAGCACGCCGAGACCGACGAGCAGCGACGTCGCCTGCTGCACGCCGACGTTGTAGTTGTCGAACGTGACGTAGAAGTCGACGTTCTCGCTGTCGCGGATCAGGCGGTCGTACGCGATGACCGGGATGTCCGCGTCGGCCGCGGCCTGGAGCTGGTTGGCCAGCGCCGTGCCGTCGATCGAGGCGATGATCAGGAGCTTGACGCCCTTGGTGATCATCTGGTCGATCTGCGACTGCTGCGTCGGGATGTCGTCGTTGCCGTACTGCAGGTCGACCTTGTAGCCGGCCTCCTCCAGGCCCGCCTTGACGGCGTCGCCGTCGGCGATCCAGCGCTCGGAGGTCTGCGTCGGCATCGCGACGCCGACGAGCTGACCGCCGCCGTCACCGCCAGCAGCACCGCTCGCGTCGTCCGTGCTGCTGCCCGCGCCGCCTCCGGAGCACGCTGCGAGCCCGAGGGCCAGCGTTGCACCGACAGCGGCGATGGAGAACTTGCGTCGCATCGTCCACTCCTTCTCGTCTTTGAGATCGGTCGCCCCTCGGGCTGACCTTCGTGCGAAACCGCGGGAGTGCCCCGCTCGCTGCGCGGTCCCACTGCCGAGACCGGTCGTCGGGCGACGACGCCCGGCAGCGGTTCTCACCCTGTTGGGTTCGACAACCAAAGTCAAGCCAAGTTTTGGGTTACGAGTCTCGAATCCATAACGGTTCGGTCACGCTGCGGGCGCAGTGGGTCGGAGGTCCGGGGGCGGTCCTACGGTGACCTGCGCGGACGTCGGTCACGCGCGGGTCACGACACCGACGGGTGATTCTGCAGCAGGTCAGCCGCTCGGGCGACCCCGGGAGGTCGCCCCGTCCCGGGTCCAGGTCCCGAAGGCATGCGGCCCTGACCTGCGGGTAAGCCAGGCCTGCCTTTCTAGGCAGGGGTCGGCGCCGGGTCTACCGTCGAACGGGTACGCACGTCAGGTCCCGTCCCCCCGGGGCCCCGCTCGCGGGTCCCGCCCACGCACGGAGGTCGCCCGATGAGCACGCTGATGGACCTTCCCCCGGTCGCCGAGTGCTCGGTCGCCGGCTGTTCCTACAACGACCACTCCCACTGCCACGCCGCCGCGATCACCATCGCCGGGCACGACGGGGACGCCGCCTGCGCGACGTTCATCCCCCTCGGCGTCAAGGGCGGGCTCGAGAAGGTCGTCACGCACGTCGGCGCCTGCCAGCGGCAGGACTGCCGGCACAACTCGTCGCTCGAGTGCACGGCCGAGGCCGTGCGCGTCGGGGCCGGGCACGACTCGGCCGACTGCCTCACCTACTCGCCGCGCTGAGCGGCCCGGGTCGCGCCGTCGACCCGGGGACGACGGAGGGCCGCCCCAGGTGACCGGGGCGGCCCTCCGTCGCGTCGTCGGTGGCTGCTCAGGCGCCGGGCGTCTCCGCGTCCGGGGGAGTCGCGACGGCGACGAGCTCGCGCACCAGCGCCGCGGCCGCCGGGACCAGCTCGCGCTCGCCCGCGACGAGCGACGGGTCCTGCGCGCGGACCGCCGCGGCGTCGTCGAGACCGGCCAGCAGGTCCGTCCCCGTGCTCGCCAGGAACGCCGCCAGCAGGGCGCGCGCGGCCGACGAGTACTCGCCCCCGGCATCCACGACGACCTCGCCGATGATGAGCGCGGTCAGCGCGACGTCGAGCTCCGCCGTCCCCGTGCGCGCGTTCGACCAGTCGATGAGGGCCGGCCCGCGCGCCTCCGACAGGATGACGTTGGCCGGGTGCAGGTCCAGGTGGACGACGGTCGGGCCGCCGGTGACGTGCGGCCACTGCGACGGCGGGTCGTTCCAGCCCTCGGGGGCGGGGATCTCGTGGAGGCGGCGGTGCAGGTCGGCGAGGATCTGCGCGCCGTCGTGCAGCGACACCTCGCCCGCGGTGAGCGCCTGCAGCAGCGTCGGCCCGTGCAGCCGCTCGGCGACGAGGTCAGGGCCCTGCACGAAGTGGACGGCCGGCGCGGGGAAGCCGTGCGCGACGACGTGCCGCAGGATCTGCGCCTCGCTCTCCGCGTCCCGGCCGGCGCGGTCGCGGCGCAGCACCCGGTGGTCGTCGATCGCGTACACGTCGGCCGCCGTGCCGGACGCGAGCAGCGGCCCGGGCGGGTCGGCCGTGAGGTCGACGTCGAGGTCGACGGGCGGGACGTCCGCGTGGTGCGGCTGCGTCGGGACGGTCGGACCCGTCGCGGACGCGCCTCCGCCGACCGGGCGGGGGGCCGCGGAACCCTCCGAAGGGGCAGGGTCGCGAGGGGCGAGCTCGGCGGGGTTCATAGATCGACGGTAGACGCATTCACCCGACTTGTCCCTACCGCCGGGCAGACTCGTCCCTGACCAGCAGCGGTGCAACGGTTGAATCCTGGTCTATCGGCTCTTGACCCTCTGGACACCCGTCCCGGACGTCCTCGTCGGGGGTCTCCCCGTCAGGGGCGCGACACCCGGCGCAGCGTGTGCACCGCCTCCTCGTGCGTCGCGGGCAGCCGCTCGACCCACACCCGGACCGGCTGACGCGTCGCCGCGCGCACCTCCAGGCGGTCGACCCGCCGCGCGATCTCCACCTGCAGGTCCGCGACCCGCTCCTCCAACGGGTCCTGCCGCCGTGACAGCACCGCGAACACCCCGCCGCCGAGCGTGGCCATCGGGTGCCCCAGGCCGAACGTCGTCGTCATCGCCGCCCCCACCGCGGCCGAGCGAGCCGCGCGCGAGAACGGGTCGACCGTCCCCGCCGCGACGTCCACGAGGACCAGGTGGTGCGAGTCGTGCGCACCGACGCCCGCGCGGGAGCCGTCCTGGTACGTCTCCGCGAGGCGCACCGCGAGGTACTGGTGCGTGGGCAGGCCGGACTCCGGGTCGAGCGACGTGCCCACCGCGACCGCCGCCGCCTGCGCGTCCGCCCAGCCGTCGCACAGCGCGCGGACCGTCAGCAGCGGGGGCTGGGCCTCGCCGCGCGAGCGGTACAGGCACGCCAGGTCGTCGATCGTCTCCGCGATCCCCACGCCGTCGTACCCGCGCGCGCGCCCGAGGTCGGCCGCAGCGAGAGTCGGGTCGAGGTCGCCCAGCACCGCCACGGCGAGGTCGTCGACCGCCGGGTGGTACCAGTCGGCCGGCCGCAGCCAGACCGAGCCCAGGCTCTCGTGCCGCCAGCGCTCGCGCAGCGCCACGCCCGCAGCGTCGTCCCTGCCGATGTCTGTCGTCACGCCGGATGAGAGGGGGACGGTGACGTGCGGTGACGCCACATGAGGAACTTTTCACCCACCGGTGCGAGCGCTTACCCGCCCGCAGCGGTCCGGAAACCCTTCGTCTGTCGCGTACGTTGAAATTGGGCGTTTGCGGTCTGGACACCCGATCCATCCGTTGTGGCAGGCTGTGCGCTCGACAGGAACGCTGACGGGAGCAGGTCGTGGTAGCAGGCACGCGGCTCGGCGACGGCGTCACAGGGGACGCCGCGCTGATCGCTGCCGTGCGCACGGGTGACGCCGCGTCCTTCGGCACCCTCTACGAGCGCCATGCGGGTGCCGCGTGGGTCGTCGCCCGTCAGTACACCGACTCGCGCGCCGACGCCGACGACGTCGTGGCCGACGCGTTCACCGCCGTGCACGCCGCGCTGCAGAACGGCAACGGGCCCGAGTCGGCCTTCCGTGCCTACCTCTTCACCGTCGTGCGCCGGACCGCCGCCGACCGCCGTGAGAAAGCCCGCCGCGTCACCCCGACCGACGACCTCGCGACGCTCGAGCGCGGCACCGCGCTCGCCGGGACCGCCGAGGAGCCCGCGCTCGAGGGCTTCGAGCGGGGCGTCGTCGCACGCGCGTTCCACTCCCTGCCCGAGCGCTGGCAGGCCGTCCTGTGGCACTCCGAGGTCGAAGGGCTGACGCCCGCCCAGATCGCCCCCGTGCTCGGCCTCACCGCCAACGGCGTCGCCGCCCTCGCCTACCGGGCGCGCGAGGGCCTGCGGCAGGCGTACCTGCAGCAGCACCTGCAGGACCCGCTCGACGAGTCGTGCCGCACCGTCGCCGGCAAGCTCGGCTCCTACGTCCGCGGGGGCCTCGGCACCCGTGAGAACGCGCAGGTCGAGAAGCACCTCGACGGGTGTGGCGACTGCCGGGCGCTCGTGCTCGAGCTCGGCGACGTCAACCACGGCATGCGCGCCGTCATCGCGCCGCTCGTCCTCGGCCTGGTCGGCGTCGGCGCCCTCGCGCACCTGCTGCCCGTCGGCGGCGGGCTGGCCGCGGGAGTCGCGGCCGCGGGGACCTCGGGAGCAGGTGCGGGTGCCGGGTCGGCCGGTGCCGCCGGGGCCGGGGGAGCCGCCGCCGGGACCGCCGCGGTCACGGGC
>NZ_BIMR01000355.1 GCF_004306155.1 Cellulomonas biazotea | reverse complement strand
GGCCGCAGGACGGCGCCGACCGGCGACCGGCCGTGCGCGACCGCGCGGTGGCCGGCTGGGCCGGGCCGTGGCTGCTGAGCGGCCGGTGGTGGGCACCCGGCGCGGGGACAGGGCAGCCGGGGGCGGCCGCCGTGCCCGGTGCGGGTGGTGGTCGTCAGCCGGGGCTGCGCGGGCACCTGCAGGTGACGTTCGACGACGGCGACGCTGTGCTGCTCGTCGGCGACGCGGACGGCTGGGCGTGCGAGGCGACGTATGACTGAGCGGACGACCGGACGGGCGGCGTCGGGCGCGTCGTTCCCGCCGCGCTACGCCGAGCTGCACGCCCACTCGGCGTTCAGCTTCCTCGACGGCGCCAGCCAGCCCGAGGAGCTCGCCGCGGAGGCCGCCCGGCTCGGGCTGGAGGCGCTCGCGCTGACCGACCACGACGGCCTCTACGGGGTGGTGCGGTTCTCCCAGGCCGCGAAGGCCGTCGGCATGCCCACGGCGTTCGGCGCCGAGCTGCACCTGCCCGCCCCCGACGGGCGGCGGCACCCGCACGAGCGCACGCGCGCGACCCCCGGCCTGGCGGTGCTCGACCCGCCGACGGGTGTCCCGGACCCGCGCGCGTCCCACCTGCTGGTGCTCGCGCGCGGCCCCGACGGGTACCGCGCCCTGTCCCGCTCGATCGCCGAGGCGCACCTGCGCACCGGAGAGAAGGGCGCGGCCGACTACCGGCTCGAGGAGCTCGCCGCGAACGCCGCCGGGCAGTGGCTGGTCCTCACCGGCTGCCGCAAGGGGACGGTCCGCCGGGCGCTCGCGGGGGGAGACCCGTCGGGGGTCGGCGGGGTGGCGCCCGGCGGCGTCGCCGCGGCGCGGACCGAGCTGGACCGGCTCGTCGCGCTGTTCGGCCGGGACAACGTCGCGGTCGAGGTCACCGCCACGGGCGACCCGTACGACTCGGAGCGGGCGGACGCGCTCGCCGCGCTCGCGGCCGACGCCAGGTTGCCGCTCGTCGCGACCGGCAACGTGCACTACGCGACCCCGCGCGACGCCGACCTCGCCGCGGCGCTCGCGGCCGTGCGGGCGCGCTCGTCGGTCGAGGACCTCGACGGCTGGCTGCCCGGGGCGCCGGTCGCGCACCTGCGCTCCGCGACGGAGATGCTCGCGCTGCACCGGCGGCACCCGTCGGCGGTCGGGACGGCCGCCGCGCTCGCCGCGGAGTGCGCGTTCGACCTGTCGCTCGTCGCGCCGCAGCTGCCGCCGTACCCGGTCCCCGACGGGCACACCGAGGCGACGTGGCTGCGCGAGCTCGTCCGGCAGGGGGCGCTCGAGCTGTACGGGCCGCCCGACGCGGAGCGTGTCCCGGGGGCGTACGCGCAGCTCGCGCACGAGCTGCGCGTCATCGAGGAGCTCGGCTTCCCCGGGTACTTCCTCGTCGTGTACGACCTGGTGAAGTTCTGCCGCGACCACGGCATCCTCGCGCAGGGCCGCGGGTCGGCCGCGAACTCGGCGGTCTGCTACGCGCTGCGCGTGACCGCCGTCGACGCGGTGCGGCACGGGCTGCTGTTCGAGCGGTTCCTCGCGCCCGAGCGGGACGGGCCGCCGGACATCGACGTCGACATCGAGTCGGCGCGGCGCGAGGAGGTCATCCAGTACGTCTTCGAGAAGCACGGCCGGTCGCACGCGGCGCAGGTCGCGAACGTCATCTCCTACCGGCCGCGCTCGGCGATCCGCGACGCCGCCCGCGCGCTCGGCTACGACGCGGGGCAGCAGGACGCGTGGGCGAAGTCGATCGAGCGGTGGGGGAGCCTGCGCCCGCCCGCACCGACATCGCCTGCACCGTCGCCGGTCCCGCCCGCGTCAGGCGCCGGACCCGTGACCCGACCACCCGCCGCCGGACCGCAGGGGGGACCGGCGGCGGGTCGCGCCGCCCGGCCGCACGACGGTCACGTCGGGCCCGTGCCCGGCGCGCCGTCATCGGC
>NZ_BIMR01000354.1 GCF_004306155.1 Cellulomonas biazotea | reverse complement strand
GCGGCGCACGGAGGCGGCGACCTGGCCGCGGTCGTGGCGGCCGCGGAGCACGCGGGGTCGACGTTCGCGGGGTCCGCGGCGGCGGGTCCGCCGCCCACCGGGCCCCTGTCCGCCGGCTCGTCGTCCGCCGGTCCCGCACGTGAGGCCCCGGACGGCTCGACGACGTCCGAGGACGGCGGAGTGGCACGCGGGGTCGCGGTGCTGCGCAACCCGCTCGGCCTGCACGCGCGGCCGGCGGCGGTCGTGGCCCGGATGCTCGCGGGCTTCGACGCGCGGGTGCACGTCAACGGCGTCAACGCGGCGAGCGTCCTGGAGCTCATGAAGCTCGGCGCGGTGCAGGGGCAGGAGGTCGTGGTCGAGGCCGAGGGCCCGCAGGCGGTCGAGGCGCGCGACGCGCTGCTCGCGGCGGTCGAGGGGGGCTTCGGGGAGGTCTGACCGTTCGCTGCGCCACGTGAGCGACAGCACGAAAAATGCATGGACTGCAAAGTTGCAGAGCGTGTAATGTTGCATCCCATGCAGGATGTGGAGACCGTGCGCGGCACGACGGACGCCGACGGCGCCCGCGCGGTGGGCACCGACCCCGACGCCCCGCCCGACGCCCCCGGGGTCCCGACCGTCGCCGAGCTCGTCGGCACGCTCGGCCTGCGCGAGCGCAAGAAGCGCGCACGACGCGACGCCCTCATCGACGCCACCCACCGCCTGGTCGACCGTGACGGCCTCGACGCCGTCACGGTCGAGGCGATCTGCGAGGCGGCGGGCGTCTCCGTGCGGACCTTCTTCAACTACTTCGAGACGAAGGACGACGCCGTCCTCGGGCACGCCACGTACCCGATCGACCCGCTCGTCGAGGAGGAGTTCGCCGCAGGCGGTCCGACCGGCGACCTCGTCGCCGACCTCGAGCACCTCGTCGCCTCGCTCCTCGAGGCCGCGCCCCCGGCCCGCGCGCGGCTCGCGAAGGGGCTCGAGATCGCGTCGCGCGAGCCGCGCCTGCTCGCCCGGCACCTCGCGTGGCTCGACAAGCACAAGGGCAACCTCCAGGACCTCGTCGCCCGGCGGCTCGGCGAACCTCCCGCGCACCCGCCCGAGACCGTCGCCTCGCTCGCGCTGTTCCTCACGCACGCCACGTTCGTGCGCTGGGAGTCACGCGGCGGTGAGGGCGAGGTCCGCGACCACCTCCACGACGTCCTCGGCGAGCTGCGCGTCCTGCTCACCGGCTGACCCGGCACCCGCGGCGCTCCCCGCGCCGCCGGCGCCCCGACCGACACCACCCGGCCCGCACCCGGGTCCGCACCGCCGCGCGCGAGCACCCTCGCGCGCCGTCCCACGAGAGCAAGGAAACCCATGGCCACCGCCACCGTCCCCGACGTGGGAGCGAGCGACAAGCCGCTCGTCGTCCTCACGAAGCGCACCGTCTGGCTGATCTTCGGCGCGCTCATGGCGAGCATGTTCCTGTCGTCGCTCGACCAGTCGATCGTCGGCACCGCGATGCCCACGATCGTCGGCGAGCTCGACGGCGTCGAGCACCAGGGCTGGGTCGTGACGGCCTACATCCTGGCCATCGCGATCGTCATGCCCCTCTACGGCAAGTTCGGCGACCTGTGGGGGCGGCGCTGGCCGTTCCTCGTCGCCATCGCGCTGTTCACCCTCGGCTCCGCGGTCGCCGGCTTCGCCGGGTCGTTCGGCTGGCTCGTCGCCGGGCGCGGCATCCAGGGCCTCGGCGGCGGCGGCCTGATGATCCTGTCGCAGGCGATCATCGCCGACATCGTGCCCGCCAAGGAGCGTGGCAAGTACATGGGCCCGATGGGCGCCCTGTTCGGCATCGCGGCCGTCATCGGCCCGCTCCTCGGCGGTCTGTTCACCGAGCACGCCGACTGGCGCTGGTGCTTCTGGATCAACATCCCCGTCGGCATCGCCGCGTTCGCGACCGCGTGGTTCACGCTCAAGCTGCCCTCGCACCGATCCGGCCGCCGCATCGACGTCGCCGGCATCGTGCTCGTCGTCCTCGGCACCTCGGGCCTCGTCCTGGCGACCAGCTGGACCTCGTGGTCCGGCCAGAGCACCTACGACTGGGCCGACCCGGGCCTGCTCGCGCTCGTCGGCGGCACGGTCCTCGCGATCGCGCTGTTCATCCTCGCCGAGCTCAAGGCGTCCGACCCGCTGCTGCCGCTGCGCCTGTTCCGCAACCGCACCTTCACGATCGCCACGACCATCGGGTTCATCCTCGGCATGGGCATGTTCTCCGCGCTCGCGTTCCTGCCGACGTTCCTGCAGATGTCGACCGGCGTGGGCGTCACGCAGTCCGGCTACCTGCTGCTGCCGATGATGGCGGGCGTCATGCTCACCGCGATCGGGTCAGGCATCGCGATCACGAAGACCGGCCGCTACAAGATCTACCCGGTCGCCGGCCTCGCGATCACGACCGTCGGCATGCTGTGGCTCACGCGCATCACGGGCGACATGTCGATGTGGCTCTTCGGCGCGATGATCTTCGTCCTCGGTGCCGGCATGGGCCTCGTCATGCAGACGATCGTCCTCGCCGTGCAGAACGCGGTGGACCCGCACGAGCTCGGCACCGCGACCAGCGCCAACAACTTCTTCCGCGAGATCGGCGCGGCCGTCGGCGTCGCGGTGTTCAGCACGATGTTCACCAACCGCCTCATCGAGCAGATCATGACGGTGTTCCAGGGCGTGCCGCAGGCCGGTGGCGAGGCCGCGGGCCTCACGCCCGACGCGGTCCAGCAGCTGCCGGAGCCGTTCAAGTCGGGCGTCATCGACGCCTACGCGTCGAGCCTGTCGTCGTCGTTCTGGTACTTCATCCCGCTCATCGTCGTCGGCTTCGTCCTCGCCCTGTTCCTGCGCGAGGTCAAGCTCTCCGACGTGGCCGGCATGGTCGCGCGCGGCGAGGCCGTGTCCGCCGACGACGCCCGTGCGGGCCACGCCGAGGCGTCCGACGTGAACGCCACGGTCGACGGCGCGGTCGTCGTCGACGAGCTCTCTGCGAGCGACCACCACGACCCGTCCGGCGAGCCCGTGGCCGACGGCGACGCCGTGGGCGCCCGGTAGCCTGACCCGATGAGCTCCACCGTCCCCGACGGGCAGGCCGTGCGCCGCAAGCGACCCGCGAAGCCCCAGTTCACCCAGACCGTCCTCGTGCTCGAGGCCGGCGTGGTGTTCTTCGCGACGCTCGTGGCGTACGGCCTGCGGGTCGCCGACCCGGCGCTCGTCTGGGGCGTCGGCGGCGGCCTGGTCGTCCTGCTGGTGATCCTCGCGGGTCTCGTCGGGCGGCCGGGCGGCTACGTCGCCGGGTCGGTCGCGCAGGGGCTCGTGCTCGCCTGCGGGTTCGTCGTGCCGATGATGTTCGTCGTCGGCGCGGTGTTCGTCGCGATGTGGGTCTACTGCCTGCGCGTCGGCGGGCGGATCGACCGCGAGCGGGCCGAGTGGGACGCCGCGCACCCGGGGATGGTCGGTCCCTGACGGGACCCCGGACGGCCGTGCGCCGTTCACGGACGCGTCGCGACCCGTCCGGCGGCTCCCGTTAGGGTGACCCGCATGACTGACACGCAGCGCACCCTGGTCCTCGTCAAGCCCGACGGTGTCCGCCGTGGCCTCGTCGGGGAGATCCTGCGCCGCATCGAGGCCAAGGGCTACACGCTCGTCGCCGTCGAGCTGCGCGAGGCCGACGAGGCCCTGCTGGCCGAGCACTACGCCGAGCACGCCGGCAAGCCGTTCCTCACCCCGCTCGTCGAGTTCATGCGCTCGGGCCCGGTGCTGGCCGCCGTCGTCGAGGGGCACCGCGTCATCGAGGGCTTCCGCTCGCTCGCGGGCGCGACGGACCCGACCGTCGCCCCTCCCGGCACGATCCGCGGCGACCTGGCCCGCGACTGGGGCCTGAAGGTCATCCAGAACCTCGTGCACGGCTCGGACGGCGAGGAGTCGGCCGCCCGCGAGATCGCGCTCTGGTTCCCCGGGCGCTGACCCGGACCACCGTCTGACGCGACGGCGGGCCGCCATCGGGGCCCGGCGGGGAGCACCAGCGCGCCCCGCCTCCCCGACGGCCCGCCCCGCACGTCCTAGGCTTCCTGCGTGCACCTCAAGACCCTCACCCTGCGGGGGTTCAAGTCGTTCGCCTCGGCGACGACGCTGACCTTCGAGCCCGGCGTCACGTGCGTCGTCGGCCCCAACGGCTCCGGCAAGTCGAACGTCGTCGACGCGCTCGCGTGGGTCATGGGGGAGCAGGGCGCCAAGTCGCTGCGCGGCGGCAAGATGGAGGACGTCATCTTCGCCGGCACCGCCGGCCGCCCGCCGCTCGGCCGGGCCGAGGTCGCGCTGACCATCGACAACACCGACGGCGCGCTGCCGATCGAGTACACCGAGGTGACGATCTCGCGGACGCTGTTCCGCAACGGCGGGTCCGAGTACGCGATCAACGGGCAGGGCTGCCGGCTGCTCGACATCCAGGAGCTCCTGTCCGACTCCGGCCTCGGCCGCGAGATGCACGTCATCGTCGGCCAGGGCCAGCTCGACGCCGTGCTGCGGGCGACGCCCGAGGAGCGCCGCGGCTTCATCGAGGAGGCCGCGGGCGTCCTCAAGCACCGCAAGCGCAAGGAGAAGGCGCTCCGCAAGCTCGACGCGATGCAGGCCAACCTCACGCGCCTGGGCGACCTCACGGGGGAGATCCGCCGCCAGCTCGGCCCGCTCGGCCGGCAGGCGGAGGTCGCGCGCAAGGCCGCCGTCGTCCAGACCGACCTGCGCGACGCGCGCGCCCGCCTGCTCGCCGACGACCTCGCGCAGCTCTCGGCGACGCTCGAGCAGGAGATCGCCGACGAGTCGGCCGTGCTCGCGCGCCGCGCCGAGGTCGAGGCGGCCCTCGGGCAGCACCGCGACCGGCTCGCGACGCTCGAGCGCGAGGCCGCCGAGGCGACGCCGCAGCTCACCGAGGTGACCGAGGTCTGGTACCGCCTGTCGTCGCTGCGCGAGCGGCTGCGCGGCACCGCGTCGCTCGCCGCCGACCGGGTGCGCCTGCTCGGCAGCGCCACCCCGGAGCGCTCGGGCGGGCAGGACCCCGACGACCTCGCCGCGCAGGCCGAGCGCGTGCGCGCCGCGGAGGCCGAGCTCGCCGCCGAGGTCGACCTGGCCCGCGTGGCCCTGGAGGCGGCCGTCACGGCGCGCCAGGAGGCGGAGCAGGCGGCCGCCGCCGCCGAGAAGGAGCTCGCTACCGCGCTGCGGGGTGCCGCCGACCGGCGTGAGGGCGTCGCCCGGCTCGCCGGGCAGGTCGCGGCCCGCCGCAGCCGCGTCGAGGCGACGCAGGCGGAGATCGGCCGCCTGCACCAGTCGCTCGCGGCGGCGCGGGAGCGCGAGGCGTCGGCGGCCGAGGAGTTCGTGGCGCTCGAGTCCGAGGTCGCGGGCGTCGAGGCGGGCGAGGAGGGTCTCGACGCCGCGCACGAGGCCGCGGTCGAGGCGCTCGACGTCGCGACCGAGCACCTCACGTCGCTGCGGTCGCGCCTGTCCGACGCCGAGCGCGAGCACGGTGCGCTCGTGGCACGCGCCGAGACCCTGGAGCTCAGCCTCACACGCAAGGACGGCGTCGGTGCGCTGCTCGCCGCCGACGGCCTGCCGGGCACGGTGGGCTCGGTCGCGGCGCTGCTGTCGGTCGACCCGCGCGACGAGGACGCGGTCGTCGCTGCCCTCGGCGCCGTCGCCGACGGGGTTGCCGTGGAGTCGGTCGACGCCGCCGTCGACGCGCTGCGGTACCTGCGCACCGAGGACGCGGGGCGTGCGACGCTGCTGGTCGCGGGCGCGCCCTCGCCCGACGCGCCGGCCGACCTGCCGCCCGGCGCCGACCGCGCCGTGGACCTGGTCGACGCCCCGCCGCACGTCCAGGCGACCGTGCGCGCGCTGCTCGCCGACGTCGTCGTCGTCGACGACCTCGCCGCGGCCCGCGCGCTCGTCGCGAGCCACCCGCACCTCGTCGTCGCGACCCGCGCGGGCGACGTCCTGTCCCGGCACCGGGCGTCCGGCGGGTCCGCGACCGCGCCGAGCGCGCTGCACCTCCAGGCTGCGCTCGAGCAGGCCAGGGCGGGTGCCGCGGACGCGACCGCGACCGCCGAGCGGCTGCGCTTCGAGATCGCCGCCGCGACCCGGGTCCAGCAGGAGGCGCGCGACGAGCACGAGCGCACGCTCGACCGCCTCAACCAGTCCGACGCGGCCCTCGCGGCCGTCGCCGAGCAGCTCGGGCACCTCGGGTCCGCGGCGCGGTCGGCGCGCGCCGAGGCCGATCGCGTCGAGGCGACGCTCACCGCGGCGTCCGCGACCCTGGAGTCCGACGCGGCCGAGCTGGCCGACCTCACCGCGCGCCTCGCAGTCGCGGAGTCGGAGCCGGCGGACACCGAGGCCGCGATCGCCGAGACGACCGAGCGGCGCGACCGCCTCGGCGGTGTCGCGACCGGTGCGCGCACGCGCGAGACCGAGGCGCGTCTGACGCTGCGCACGAGCGAGGAGCGGGCGCGCGCGCTCGCCGGGCGCGCCGCCTCGCTCGAGCGGGCCGCCGAGACCGAGCGCGTCGCCCGGGCC
>NZ_BIMR01000353.1 GCF_004306155.1 Cellulomonas biazotea | reverse complement strand
TCGTCGCGGACGGCGTGCTCGGCGGGCGTCTGCCGGCGGGCGACTGAGCGCCGGCAGCGACCCCTTGCACCCCGGCACCGGGCCCCGGCACAACGACGGCGTCCCGAGGGACGCCGTCGCCGAACGGAAGCCGGGAGGGTGATCAAGCGTGCACGTGTCCAGTCGCGACGGGACGAGCCCGGTCGACCTGCCCAGAGGTGGGCAATCCTGCGCGTGGGTGCCCTCGCGGCGGTCCAGTTGTGCGTCTGTCGTACCTCAGGGTGGTCACGAAGGGAACTCGGGCCGGTGACGGTCCAGCACAGCGGCGGTCCGTGCCCGCATGGCGGGACGCCAGCCCATGATGCGGACGCCGCGCGGACGGGGTGACGGTGACCGGCCCGACGCCCGCGGCGGCGGGTGGCGACGGGACGTGAGGGCCTCGGGCGGAGGTCGTCAGGCCGCGCGCCGACGCGCGCGCCGCACCAGCCACACCGCCAGCGCGCACCCCGCCGCCACCGCGACCGTCGCGACGACGACCGACCGCGTCGACGGACGCACGAGCGACAGCAGCGCGACCGGCCGGCTGAACGTCAGCAGACCCCACCCGCGCTCCACCGCGACCCGGCGCAGCGCGCGGTCGGCGTTCACCGCGAACCCGTGCCCGACCGTCTCCAGCATCGGCACGTCGGTGATGGAGTCCGAGTACGCGTAGCTCGCCGCGAGGTCGTACCCGCGCTCGGCGGCGAGCTCGCGGATCGCCGTCGCCTTGTTCTCCCCGTAGGCGTAGAAGTCGATCTCGCCCGTGTAGAGGCCGTCGAGCACTGCCATGCGCGTCGCGATGACGTGGTCCGCGCCCAGCACCGCGGCGATCGGCTCGACGATCTCGCTGCCCGACGCCGAGACGATGACGACGTCCCGGCCCGCCTCGTGGTGCTCCTCGATGAGCGCGACCGCCTCCGCGTACACCGCGGGGTCGATCGACTCGTGCAACGTCTCGGCGACGATCGACGACACCTGCGCGACGTCCCAGCCCGTGACCATCCGCGAGAGCTGCGCGCGGAGCCGCTCGGTCTGCGCCTCGTCGGCGCCGCCCGCGAGGTACAGAAGCTGCGCGTAGGCCGTCCGGATCACCGAGCGGCGCGTGAGCAGGCCGCCCGCCATGAACGGGCGGGAGAAGGCCGTGGCCGACGACGTCGCGATGATCGTCTTGTCGAGGTCGAAGAACGCGGCGGTCGGTGCGTCCGTGTCGGGCGGGACGGCGACCGGTGTCGCGTCGGTCGTCCGGCTGTCGTCCATCGCGCTCCCGGGGCGGGCTCGTCGGGTCCCGTCGGTCGGGCCCGGTCGGGCCGTCCCGTGATCGCCGCGAGCCTAGTGGGCCAGGCCGACACGGGCGCGAGAGGTGCGGCGCGTGGACCTGCGGTGACGTGGCGTGCCGCGCGCGTGGAGGGCGTGCGCGTGCCGCCCGTGCCGCGCCGCGTTCCGCCCGCGTCACCCGTGCCGCGCGTCGGGCGGCCCGCGTGACCGCGCCGTCCGCGTCGCCGCGCCATCCGCGTGAC
>NZ_BIMR01000352.1 GCF_004306155.1 Cellulomonas biazotea | reverse complement strand
CCCCGCCCCCCCGCCCCCCCCCTTCGATGTTCCCGGGGACGGCCTGTCAGGCCTCGGGACGCGCACCCTTGACCGACGTCGCGACGATCTCCGCCGCGACCTGCCGCGCCGCCGCCGAGTCGGGGCCCGGCTGCGCGGGCAGCAGGGCCGCCCGGTAGTACCGCAGCTCGTCGATCGACTCGAGGATGTCCGCCAGCGCCCGGTGCCCGCCGTTCTTGCGGGGCGACGCGAAGTACACGCGCGGGTACCAGCGTCGCGCGAGCTCCTTGATCGACGACACGTCGATGACCCGGTAGTGCAGGTGCCCCACGAGCTCGGGCATGTCCCGGTCGAGGAACGTCTTGTCCGTGCCGACGGAGTTGCCGGCCAGCGGCGCCTTCGCCGGGTCCGGCACCCACGTCCGGATGTAGTCGAGCACGACCGCCTGCGCGTCCTCGAGCGTCGTGCCGCCGTCGAGCTCGTCGAGCAGGCCCGACGTCGTGTGCATCGCGCGCACGAAGTCGTTCATCTGCTCGATCGCGGCGGCGGGCGGCTTGATGACGACGTCCACACCGCCGCCGAGCACGCGCAGCTCGGAGTCGGTGACGACGGCGGCGACCTCGACCAGGGCGTCGGCGCCCAGGTCGAGGCCCGTCATCTCGCAGTCGATCCACACGATGCGCTCGGCGCTCTCGTGGCCGTTCGGGGCGGGCGCGGGGGTCGGCGTGCTGGTCACCGGGCCAGCCTACGGGTGCGGGGTGCCCGGCGGCCGACGTCGACGCGGTCGGGTCGGCCGGTCAGCGGTGCGGTGCGTCGCGGCCGGTCCGTGCCGGGCGGGACGGGGGAGCCGGCTGGGGCACCGTCGCGGCGAGCGCCGACGCGACCAGGACGAGCAGCGCGACACCCCCGACGCACCACCAGGTCGTCGTCCACGAGACTCCCGACCAGCGCAGGACCGCGAGCGCCGCGGCGCCCGCGCCGAGCGCGATCGCGAGCCGCTCCAGCCAGCGGACGACGGCCGCCCGCAGCCGGCCCGTGCGGGTCGTCGGGACGGGTTCCCCGCCACCGCCGTGCCGGCCCATCAGCGCCCCCCGGTGACGGGCGGTCGGGTGGGGCGGCGCAGCATGGGCCACATGGTGGCACGGGTGACGTGCCCCCCGGGACGAGAACGAGGCCGGTACCCCCGGGTGGGGAGCACCGGCCTCGTCCGGGTCGTGCCGTCAACGGGCGACGGCGGTGCCGGCGAAGACGCCGGCGAGCAGCACGGGGAGCGCGCTGCGCTGCGTATGCGGCGGACGCCTCGTGGCGTCGGACGCGTGTCTCGTCGTCTGGACCCGTGCGCGGGCACGGATGATCTGCGCCTCCTCGAGGCGGCGGGCGTTGTCCTGACGGGCGAGCTCGAAGGTGATGGTGGGGTGCACGACAGCCTCCAGGGCATGGCGAAGCCAGGCCCGGATGGCCTGGCGAACAGTGGATCAGGAGAACCAGACCACGCCGCAGATACGGCTGTCACAGCCTTTTCCGGACGTCCTGACGGCGCGCGTCCGTCACCTGTCCGCGTGCCCGTCGGCTGGTCCGTGGGCCGGTCGGTCGGTTCGGTCGGCTGGTCGGCGGGCCGGTCGGTTGGCTCGGTCGACGGGTCCGGCGGACGATGGCGGGACGTCGACGCCGCGTGTCCGCGTGGCGGCTCGACGCCAGGGTGCGCGCCGGGAGAGGGTCGGCGCCGTGACCGCGTCCGCCCCGCCGCCCGCTCCCGCCGTCGAGGCGCCGTCAGGTCACGCGACCGCGGCGCTGCCCGGGACGTCCGGTGCGCTCGACCGGCCCGGAGCGACCGGCGGGACCGTCGGCGTCGTGCTCGGCTCCGCCTGGTACGTCGCCGCGGTGCTCGGCACCGGCATCCTGCTGCTGCCCGCGCTCGCGGCCGAGGCCGCCGGGCCGGCGTCGATCCTGGCCGTCGCGCTCGTCCTCGTCGCGTCGGTGCCCCTCGCGGCGACGTTCGCGGCGCTCGCGGCCCGGCACCCCGACCCCGGCGGCGTCGCGACCTACGTGCGTCGGGCGCTCGGCGCGACCGCGGCGCGCATGACGGGGTACTGGTTCTTCTTCGGCGTGTGCGTCGGGTCGCCCGTCGTGGCCCTGCTGGGCGCGGAGTACGTCGTCGCGATGGTCGGCGGCGACCGGTGGCAGGTCTACCTCGTCGGCGCCGTGCTGCTCGTCCCGCCGTTCGTGACGAACGCCGTCGGCCTGCGGCTGGCCGGGCCCGTGCAGCTCGCGCTCACCGGGGCGCTCGTCGCGATCGTCGTGCTGGTCGTCGCCGCGGCCGCGCCCGCGACCGACCCGGCGAACCTGCAGCCGTTCCTCCCGCACGGGTGGGCCGGCGTCGGCGCCGCCGTGTCGCTGTTCGTGTGGGCGTTCGCGGGGTGGGAGGCCGTGACGCACGTCGCGGGGGAGTTCCGCGACCCGCGCCGCACCATCCCGCTCGCGACGGCCGTCGCGCTCGTCGTCGTCGGGTCGGCCTACCTGGCCCTGCAGTGGGTGACCGTCGCCGCGCTCGGCGACGCCGCCGCGACCTCCACCGTCCCGCTGCTCGACCTCGTGGGCCTGCGCCTGCCCGACGCCGCGCGCATCGCCGTCGCGGTCGTCGCGGCGATCGTCACGCTCGGCGTGCTCAACGCGTACGTCGCCGCCTTCGCGAAGCTCGGCGCGTCGCTCGGGCGCGACCGCGACCTGCCCCGGTGGCTCGCCCCCGGCGCCGAGGCGGGCGGGGTGCCGCGTCGCGCGCTGGTCGTCGTCGGCGCGCTCGCGGCGGCCTACTTCACGCTCGCCGTCGTGACCGGCGGCGACCTCGCGCCGTTCGTCCTCGTGCACACGAGCTGCATGGTCGCGATCTACGGCACCGGCGTCGTCGCCGCGCTGCGGCTGCTGCGTCGCTGGACGCCCGGCTGGTGGGCGGCACTGACCGCGTCCGTGCTGGTCACGGGCCTGCTCGTGCTGGCCGGCACGCACCTGCTGGTCCCGGCCGTGCTCGCCGTCGTCGCGGTCGTCGTCGGACGGGTCCGTGGTCGGCTCGACGGGCGCGGCCGGGAGATCCGGAGCACTGGGCGCCCCCGGCAGGACTCGAACCTGCAACCGACGGATTAGAAGGCCGTTGCTCTATCCGTTGAGCTACGGGGGCCAGCGACGACCCAGCCTAGTGTTCCGCGGGGCCGTCGACGTCGCGTCGTCCGGCACGTCGGGAGCGGTGTCCGAGACGCCGTCGGCGTCGAACTTCACCCGGCGAACCGGTCGGAACCGCGCATCCGGTCACGATCGAGTCAGATCTGACAGCGTGGCGCGTTTGGCCTGGTCAGATCGCGCCACGACAATGAGTCCGTGAGCGCGCAGCCCGGCACCGTCCCCGCGCCGTCGGCGCGCGGTGCGCACGCGGCGCCGGAGCGCAACGCCCGGCACGCCGCGAGCGACCCGCGGGACGTGCTCGCGCGCCCCCTCGCGGCGACGTCGCTGCTCGACGCGGTGAAGGACCTGCGACGCGACGTGGAGCGCACGGGCTTCCCCCTGGACCTGGAGGACACGGCCTCGGCGCGGGCGTCGCGCGCGCGCCTCGTCGACCAGCTCGGCGAGCACCTCGTCCCGCGGCTGACCGAGCTGTCGGCACCGGCCGTCGTCGTCGTGTCCGGCTCCACGGGCGCGGGCAAGTCGACGCTGGTGAACTCGCTCGTCGGGCGCGAGGTCAGCGAGGCGGGAGTGCTGCGGCCCACGACACGGCGCCCCGTCCTCGTGCACCACCCGTCCGACACCGAGCTGCTGTCGCACCACCCGGTGCTCGAGCTCGTGCAGGTCGTGTCCGACGACGCGGTGCCGCGCGGCATCGCGCTGCTCGACGCCCCCGACCTCGACTCCGTGCTCGACTCGAACCGGGAGCAGGCCCACCGGCTCCTCGAGGCGGCGGACCTCTGGCTGTTCGTCACGACCGCCGCGCGGTACGGCGACGCGCTGCCGTGGCGGGTGCTCGAGGCGGCGGTCGAGCGGGGGACGTCCATCGCGATGGTGCTCAACCGGGTGCCGTCCGCGTCGCTGCCGACCGTGCGCGGTGACCTGCTCGACCGGCTGCGCACGCACGGGCTGGAGGGCTCGCCCCTGTTCGTCGTCCCCGACCTCGGGCCCCACGAGGGGCTGCTGTCCTCGGCGATCGTCGCGCCGGTGCAGCGCTGGCTCATGATGCTCGCCGGTCCCGACCGCGCGCGGACCGTCGTCGGTCGCACGCTGCGCGGCTCGCTGTCGGCGCTGCGCCCCTGGGTCGACGAGCTCGCCGAGGCCGTGCAGAGCCAGGCCGACGCCGCCGCGCGCATCGGCCGCACGCTCGACGACGTCCTCGACGCCCCGGTCCAGCAGGCCGTCGCGTCCGTCCGGCACGGTGCCGTCGCCGACGGTGCGGTCCGCGCCCGGTGGGCCGAGCTCACCGCGGACGGCGCCCCGCTCGCGTCCGTGCTGCGCGCGTCGGGCCGGATCTCCGGGTCGTCGCGCGACGGCCGTGCCCGCGCCGTGGCCGTCAAGCCGCTCGTCGAGGACCTCACGCGGTCCGCGGCCGCCGTGCTCGGCGCCGCCGGCGCGCACGCGCAGGACGTCCTGCGCACCGCCC
>NZ_BIMR01000351.1 GCF_004306155.1 Cellulomonas biazotea | reverse complement strand
GCCTCGGCCTCGGCCGCACGCTCTCCCTCACCCGCCCCCTTGCCCGACCCCGTCCTGGCGCCCGATCCGGACGGCTGAGCGGTCGCCAGGACGGGGTCGGCGCCCGGCCTCGCGACGACGGGGCGCCAACCGGTGGCCACGACGGGGTCGCCGCCGGGTCGTCGCCGTGACGAGACCCACCGCAGCACCCCGTGTGGAAGGTCTGGTGCGGCCAGTGCGACAGACCTTCCACGCCGACATCGGCGGAGCGCCGCGACGGGGTCGTCGCCCGGTCGTCGCCGTCGGCCAGGCCCCGGCACAGCACCGGTGTGGAACGTCTGGTGCGGCCAGCGCGACAGACCTTCCACACCGGCGTCGGCGGAGCACCGCTCCGTCCCGGGTCGTCGCGACCGGAGGGACGCGACCGCCCACAGTGCTTCCCGGGACGGAGCGGTGGATCGAGGGGCGACCGGCGCGGCCGCCCGGACGGGGCTCAGCGCAGGGCGAGCTCCGGGGGGACGGGCACGGGCGTGAACCCCGCCGCCTCGACGCGCGACGGGTCGTGTCGGAGGCACGCCACGGTCCGGCGCGGGTCGTCGCCGGGGACGTCGGGGGCGACGAGCTCGGGCTGGACGTGCGCGCACGCGTCGAACGCGAACCGGCAGCGGGCCCGGAACGGGCACCCGGACGGCAGCCGCGCCATGTCGGGCGGGGAGCCGGGGATGCCGCCGAGCTCGCGGCGCGGGCCGCGCAGCGGCGGGAAGGAGTGCAGCAGCCCGTCGGAGTACGGGTGCCGCGGGCGACGGTAGACGTCCTGCGCGGTGGCGTCCTCGACGATCTCGCCGGCGTACATGATGGCGATGCGGTCGGCGATCTCGATGAGCAGCGAGACGTCGTGCGTGATGAAGATGACGGAGAACCCGAGGCGGTCGCGGAGCTCGGCGATCTGCTCGACGATCTGCCGCTGCATGACCACGTCGAGGGCCGTCGTGGGCTCGTCCATGATGAGGACCTGCGGGTCCAGGGCGAGGGCCATGGCGATCATGACGCGCTGCCGCATGCCGCCGGAGAGCTGGTGCGGGTAGGCGCGCAGCCGGTCCGGGGAGATGCCGACCATGTCGAGCAGGTCGGCGGCGCGCTCCAGCGCCTCCTTCTGGGAGACGCCGGGGCGGTGCGCGCGGATCGCGTCGGCGATCTGCCGCCCGACCCGGAACACCGGGTTGAGGGAGTTCATCGCGCCCTGGAAGACGATCGCGAGGTCCTGCCAGCGGGACGCGCGCAGCTCGGCGTCGGACATCGACAGGATGTCGGCGGTCGAGCCGTCGCGGCCGTGGAACAGCACCTGCCCGCCGGTGATGAGCCCGGGCGGCGGGAGCAGCCGGGTCGCGGCGTACGCGAGGGTCGACTTGCCGCAGCCGGACTCGCCCGCGAGGCCGAGGACCTCGCCGCGGTTGAGCGTCAGCGACGCCTGCCGCAGGACGTGCACGGGGCTCTCGTCGTAGCCGTAGTCGACGGAGAGGTTGCGGATCTCCAGGACGGGGTCGGCGGCGGGGACGGCCCGCCCCGCGGGGGTGGGCGAGAGCAGGCTCACGACCGGTCCTCCTTGGCCTCGTGCACGACCGGCGTGAAGCCGATGCGCGGGCGGATCCCGCGGCGGCGCAGCTCGCGGGCGTGCAGCCCGGTGCTGCGCAGGCGCGGGTTGACGAACTCGTCGATGCCGAAGTTGATGAGGGTGAGGGCCATGCCCAGCAGGGCGATGCACAGGCCCGCGGGGACGAACCACCACCACGCGCCGCGCTGCAGCGCGAGGTTGCCCTGCGCCCAGAACAGGATGGTGCCCCAGTTCCACTCGGACACCGACGTGACGCCGATGAACGCGAGCGTGATCTGCGAGAGGACCGCGAACGTCACGGTGCCGACGAACCCGGCGGCGATGATCGCGGTGAGGTTCGGCATGATCTCGGCGAGGACGATCCGCCAGGTCCGCTCGCCGTTGGCGCGGGCGGCCTCGACGAAGTCGCGCTTGCGCAGCGACAGGGTCTGGGCGCGCAGGACGCGCGCGCCCCACGCCCAGCCGGTCACGGCGATGACGGCCGCGACGGTCAGCCCGCCCGCGGACGGGAGCTGCCCGGCGATGAGGATGATGAGCGGCAGCTGCGGGATGACCAGGAAGATGTTCGACAGCGCGGACAGCGTCTCGTCGCCCGCTCCCCCGACGAACCCGGCGGTGACGCCGATGAGGACGCCGATGACGGTCGCGAGGACCCCGGCGACGAGCCCGACGACGAGCACGCCGCGGGTCCCGACGAGCACCTGCGACAGGATGTCCTGCCCCACGTGCGTGGTGCCGAACCAGTGCGCGCCCGACGGCGGCTGCAGGATGTCGGCGCTCACGGCGCTCGGGTCGTAGGGCGCGATCCACGGCCCGATCACGGCCAGCACGCCGAAGAACGCGAGGATCCCGAGGCCGGTGAGCGCCTTGGCGTTGCGCAGGAACAGCAGCTTGCGCCTGCCGGTGACGGGGGCGGTCGCGTCGGTCGCGACGTCCTCGGTCTCGGTGAGGACGGATGTCTCGACGGCCATGTCAGCCCTCCTGCCGGGTGCGCGGGTCGAGCGCGGCGTAGACGAAGTCGGCGACGATGTTCGCGACCAGCACGGACAGGGTGATGACGAGGAAGCAGCCCTGCATGAGCGTGTAGTCGTGGTTGGTCGTCGCGTTGTAGAGCAGGAAGCCGATGCCCGGGTAGGAGAAGACCATCTCCATGATGAGCGTCCCGCCGACGATGAAGCCGAGGGACAGGGCGAACGACGAGATCTGCGGCAGGATCGCGTTCCGCGCGGCGTAGCCGAAGACGACGGCCCGCTCGGACAGGCCCTTGGCCTGCGCGACCGTCACGTAGTCCTCGGAGGAGACGGTCACCATCATGTTCCGCATCCCGAGGATCCAGCCGGCGATCGACGAGACGACGATCGTCAGCGCGGGCAGCGTCCCGTAGTAGAGGACGGACCCGACGAACTCGGGGGTGAACGCGGGGACCATCGACCGGTCGTAGGCGCCGGACGACGGGAACCAGCCGAGGTTCACGGAGAAGATCGCGATGACGACGAGCCCGAGCCAGAAGTACGGCACGGCGGAGAAGAACGTCGAGATCGGCAGCAGCGAGTCGGCCCACGTGCCGCGCCGCCACCCGATGCCCGTGCCGAGCAGGGTGCCGACGACGAACGCGATGACGGTCGCGACGCCGACGAGCCCGACGGTCCACGGCAGGGTCTGCTGGATCATCTCGGCGACGGGCGTCGGGTAGTAGGTGAACGAGACGCCGAGGTTGCCGTGCAGCAGCAGGTTCCAGTAGTCGAGGTACTGCTGCCAGACGGACCGGTTCTCGTCCAGCCCGAACAGGGTGCGGATGGCCGCCTCGGCGGACGAGTCCAGGCGCCCCTGCGACTTCGCCATGATCGCCTTGACCGGGTCGCCGGGCATGAGGCGCGGGATGACGAAGTTGATGGTCACCGCGGCCCAGGCGGTGACGACGTAGAAGATGCCGCGGCGGACGAAGAACCTCACCGGTCGCCCTCCTTGGTCTCGACGGCCGCCGTGCCCGGGGCGTCCGCGCCGACGTGCAGGAGGTCCACGTCGATCGACGGGCGCTCCCCGTACGCGTCGAGCACGTCACCGAGCCGTGGCCGGTCGGGACGGTCGGAGTAGCCCCAGCAGGCGGCCTCGCGGCCCTCGCCGACGGGCATCAGCGGCGGCACCTCGCTCCGGCAGACGTCGGTCGCGAACGGGCAGCGCGGGTTGAACCGGCAGCCGGACGGCGGCCGGACCAGGGACGGCGCCTCGCCGCGGGCGCCCCGGGCGCGCGCGTCGAGGTCGTCGGGGTCGGGCGCGGACCGCACGAGGAGCTGCGTGTACGGGTGCCGCGGGTCCTGCGTGACGGACTCGGAGTCGCCCGTCTCGACGATCCGTCCGGCGTACATGACCATCGTCCGGTCGGCGAAGTACCGGGCCGACGCGATGTCGTGCGTGATGTAGAGGATCGCGATCTGCAGGCGGTCGCGCAGGTCGCGCAGCAGGTTGAGGATGCCGAGGCGGATCGAGACGTCGAGCATCGAGATCGGCTCGTCGGCGAGCAGCACCTCGGGGTCCGCGGCCAGCGCGCGGGCGATCGCGACGCGCTGCCGCTGCCCGCCGGACAGCTCGTGCGGGAACTTGTCGACGTACCGCTCGGGCGGCGTGAGCTGCACGCGCTCCAGCAGGGTCGTCAGGGCCGTCTCGAGCTCCGCGCCCCGCAGCCGGCCCTGGTGGATCCGGACGCTGCGGGTCAGCGTGTAGCGGACGGTGTGCACGGGGTTCAGCGACCCGAAGGGGTCCTGGAAGATCATCTGGACGCGCCGCACGTACCGGCGGAACGCGGGCCTGCGGCGGGCCGTGGCGTCCTGGCCGTGCAGCAGGATCTGCCCGCCCGTCGCGGGCAGCAGCTGCGACAGCAGGCGCGCGATCGTCGACTTGCCCGAGCCGGACTCGCCGACGAGCGCGACGACGCGGCCGCGGTGCAGGGACAGGTTGACGTCGTCGACGGCGTGCACGAGGGCGCGACGCCGGAACGAGCCGGTGACGAAGTGCTTGCGCAGGTCGACGGCCTGCAGCACGGGCGTCTCGGCCGGGACCGCGGGGGGCGCGGCCGGTTCTGCGGGGAGGGTCATGAGCTCACCTGTGGGCTGGGTGGAGGGGTCGGCGAGGACGGGTGTCCCGGTGGTGCGGCGGGGGGTCGCCGCCGCACCACCGGGAGCGGGTCGGTCAGTCCTGCGTCGGCTCCAGGTTCATGACGATCCGGGCGGCCAGCGGAC
>NZ_BIMR01000350.1 GCF_004306155.1 Cellulomonas biazotea | reverse complement strand
GTCTCGCCGGCGTCGCGCGGCGCGTCCCGACGGCCCCCGGCCGCTCCGGCGGACGCCCCGTGGACAGCCGGACGCGCCTCGGCCGTCGACGCGGCCGCGACCCGGTCCGGCGCCGGGTCGCGGTCGTCCGTCGGCGACGTCAGGACACCCACGACCTCAGCTCGGTCGCCCGCGCGGCAGCCCGCTCGAGCTGCTCGGCGACGCGCACCGGGGCCGTGCCGCCGTAGGCGGACCGCGAGGCCAGAGAGCCGGGCACCGTGAGCACCGAGCGGACGCCCGGCGTCAGGTGCGGCGAGATCGCGGCGAGGTCGTCGTCCGTGAGGTCCCACAGCTCGATCGCGGGCTCGCGCTCCTCGCACGCTCGCACGCACGCCCCGGCCACCTCGTGCGCAACCCGGAACGGCACGCCCTCGCGGACGAGCCACTCCGCGATGTCGGTCGCGAGCGAGAAGCCCTGCGGGGCCAGCGACGCCATCCGCTCGGTGTCGAACGTGAGCGTCGCGACCATGCCCGCGAAGGCCGGCAGCAGGACGGTGAGCTGGTCGACCTGGTCGAACACCGGCTCCTTGTCCTCCTGCAGGTCGCGGTTGTACGCGAGCGGGAGGCCCTTGAGTGTCGTGAGCAGACCCGTGAGGTCGCCGACGAGCCGCCCGGCCTTGCCGCGCGCGAGCTCCGCGACGTCGGGGTTCTTCTTCTGCGGCATGATGCTCGACCCCGTGGAGTAGGCGTCGTGCAGGCGCACGAAGCCGAACTCCTTGGTCGCCCAGAGGATGACCTCCTCCGCGAGGCGCGACAGGTCGACCGCCGTCATCGCGGCGACGAACGCGAACTCCGCGACGACGTCGCGCGACGCCGTGCCGTCGATCGAGTTCTCGACGGGGCCGTCGAAGCCGAGGTCGGCCGCGACGGCCGCCGGGTCGAGCCCGAGCGAGGACCCCGCGAGCGCGCCCGAGCCGTAGGGCGACACCGCGGCGCGGCGGTCCCAGTCGGTGAAGCGCTCGACGTCGCGCAGCAGCGGCCACGCGTGCGCCAGCAGGTGGTGCGCGAGGAGCACCGGCTGGGCGTGCTGCAGGTGCGTGCGCCCCGGCATGGCTGCCTCGCCCGCCGCGCGGGCCTGCGCGACGAGCGCGTCGACCACGTCGAGCACGAGCCCGGACAGGGTGCGCGACTGCTCGCGCAGGTACATCCGCACGAGCGTCGCGATCTGGTCGTTGCGCGACCGGCCGGCCCGCAGCTTGCCGCCGAGGTCCGTGCCCGCGCGCTCGATCAGGCCGCGCTCGAGCGCCGTGTGCACGTCCTCGTCGTCGGGCGCCGGGCCGAACGCCCCCGACGCCACGTCGGCACGCAGCCGCTCGAGCGCGTCGACCATGCCCGTGAGCTCGTCGT
>NZ_BIMR01000349.1 GCF_004306155.1 Cellulomonas biazotea | reverse complement strand
CGGCGACGGCGCGCCGGTCGATCTTGCCCGGCCCGCGCAGCGGCAGCGCGTCGGCGCGCACGACCGCCCGCGGGGCGGACGCCGGTCCGACCCGCTCGGCGACCAGGGCCCGCACCTGCGCGAGGGTCGGGACGGGACGGCCCGCGTGCGGCACCACGACGGCCACGACGGCCTGGCCCCACTCGGTGTCGGGCACGCCGACGACGCACGACTCGGCGACGTCGTCGAGCGCGCCCAGCGCCGCCTCGACGGCCGCCGGGGCGACCTTCGCCCCGCCCGTCACGAGCACGTCGTCCGCGCGACCCAGCACCGTGAGCACGCCGCCGTCGAGCCGGCCGAGGTCGCTCGTGCGCAGCACGCGGCCCGTCGGCGTCGCGAGGAACGCGTCCGCGTCGAGGTCCGGACGCTCCAGGTAGCCGTCGGCGAGCACCGGGCCGGCGAGGAGCACGCGACCGTCGTCGTCGAGCGACACGGTGACACCGTCCAGCGGGACGCCGTCGTACACGCAGCCGCCGCACGTCTCGGTCATGCCGTACGTCGTGACGACGCGGACGCCCGCGGCCAGTGCGCGCGCCCGCAGGTCGGGCGGGGTCGCGGCGCCGCCCAGCAGCACCGCGTCGAACGTCGCGAGCGCCGCGGTCGCGGCCGGGTCCTGCAGGACCCGCACGAGCTGCGTCGGGACGAGCGAGGTGTAGCGGCGACCGTCGGGCGGCATCGCCGCGACGACCGCGCGGAAGCCGTCGGGCCGGAACGGCCCGGGCGGGAGCACGGCGGGCGCGGTGCCGGCGACGACCGACCGGACGAGCACCTGCAGCCCGGCGACGTGGTGCGCGGGCAGCGCGAGCAGCCACCGGCCCGGGCCGCCGAGGCGCCGGTGGGTCGCGTCGGCCGACGCGCGCAGGGCCGTCGCCGACAGCAGGACGCCGCGAGGCTCGCCCGTCGAGCCCGACGTCCCGACCACCACGGCGACGTCGTCACCGACGTGCGCGGTTCCGCCGCCGGTGTGTCCGGCGGGTGCGTCGGTCCGGTGCTCGTCCTCGGCGCCGACCGGCACGGGCCGGACCGCGGGCCCGTCGCCCGCGAGCGCGTCGGCGAGGGCCCCCAGCAACGCCGGCACGCGTGCGGGCACGTCGCGCAGCAGCCGGGTCACCGCCCCAGCCTAGGTGCCGGTCGGCGCACCGCCCGCCGCCCGTCGTGGCCCGCCCCTGCGGCCGGTCGTGCCGGGTCCGGCGGCGCCCGCACCCGCACCCCGCGGCGCCGCGTCCTACGGGTCGCACACCCGCGACCCGTAGAGTTTGCCCGCTGTCCGCCCCCGAATGGAGTCCCGCACGTGCCTGCCGCCCCCGCCCGCCCGTCGTTCCTGCGCGCCGTCGCCGTCCTCGGCGCGACCGCGCTCCTCGTGGGCGCGTGCTCCGCGGACCCGACGACGCCGGACCAGCCGGACGTGACCCAGCAGCCGGCCGTCGCGGTGGTCAAGGCGGCACCCCCGGCGCCGGTCGTCCCGGTCCGCTGGCCGCTGACCGGCGAGGCCGCGGAGTCGCCCGTCGAGCGCCCCGCGCTCGCCGTGAAGATCGAGAACCCCCGGGAGGCGCGTCCGCAGGCCGGGCTGGAGCAGGCCGACGTCGTGTGGGAGCAGGTCGTCGAGGGCGGCATCTCGCGCTTCGTCGCGGTGTTCCACTCGCAGGTCCCCGCGGAGATCGGCCCGATCCGGTCGGTCCGGCCGATGGACCCCGCCATCGCGGCCCCGCTGCACGGCCTCATGGCGTTCTCCGGCGGCCAGCCGGGCTTCGTCCAGGCGCTCGGCGCCGCGGGGCTGCAGATCATGAGCCAGGACGCCGGCGCCCCCGGGTTCTACCGCAAGAAGGGTGTCGCGCCCGCGCCGCACAACGTCTACGCGACCCCGCAGACGCTGTGGGAGCACGCGGACGCGGGGCACGCGGCGTCGCCGCAGGCGCAGTTCGCGCTCGCGCGCCGGGCCGAGCACGCGACGGCTGTCGTGAGCGGTACGCCCGCCTCGGCCCTCGACCTCACGCTGTCGGGCTACTCGCACCCGCGGTGGTCGTTCGACACCGCCAGCGGCACGTGGCTCCGGTCCGAGGGCGACACGCCCGCGACGGCCGCGTCCGGGACCCGCATCGCCGCGGCGAACGTCGTCGCGCTGCGCGTGCGGCTCGTCGACTCGGGCACGAGCGACCCGGCGGGCAACCCGGTGCCGGAGACGGTGCTCGTGGACTCCGGCGACGGCGTCGTCGTCAGCCGCGGCCGGTCGGTCGAGGTGCGCTGGTCGAAGCCGTCGACGGACGCCGTGCTCACCCTCACCACACCTGACGGCGCACCCGTGACGCTCGTCCCGGGGAGCACCTGGGTCGAGCTGGTGCCGGCGTCGTCGGGGAGCATCGCGGTCTCCTGACCTGCTGCGCGACCGCCGAACGAGACCTGCGCGACGCCGGGCGCGCCCGCGCGGGTCCGGACGGTCCGGGACCCGGCGTGGGACAGTGGTGCGCGTGACGGGGACCTCGGGGGAACGGACGACGGTGGCGCGCGCTCGACGGGTGCGCGCCTCGACCAGGTGGGCGGTGCCGGTCGTCGGCGCCGTCCTCGCGCTCGCGGCGTGCGGCGGGGGTGGCGGCGAGCAGCCCGCGCCGACACCGGTGACGCAGCGCGCGACGATCGACCCGGAGAAGGGCGCCGCACCGACGCCGGTCGTGCCGGCCACGTGGCCGCTCACGGGCGTCGCGGGGGAGCCCGTCGAACGTGCCGCGCTCGGTGTGAAGATCGAGAACACGGCCGTCGCCCGCCCGCAGACCGGGCTCGAGCAGGCGGACGTCGTCTGGGAGACCATCGTCGAGTTCGACGTGTCACGCCTCGTCGCCGTCTTCCACTCGCAGGTGCCCGCCGAGGTCGGCCCAATCCGCTCGGTGCGCCCGATGGACCCGCTGATCCTGGCGCCGACGCACGGCCTGCTCGCGTACTCGGGCGGGCAGCCCGGCATCCTCGCGCTCGTGCAGGAGAGCGGGCTGCAGTCCATCTCGCACGACGCGGGTGCCGCCGGCATGTACCGGACGCGTGACCGCGCCGCCCCGCACAACGTCTACGGCACGCCCGAGGTGTTCTGGGGGCAGGCCGACGCGTCGCACCAGGCGTCACCCGCCGAGCAGTTCACGTTCGCGCGGTCGGCGGACCGGGCCGCGGCGGCGCAGGTCGGCACGCCCGCGACGACGCTCGACTTCCGGCTGTCGCCCGCGTCGAACCCGCGCTGGACGTGGGACGCCGCGAGCGGCACGTGGCAGCGTGCGGAGGGTGACACGCCCGCGATGGCGCGCAGCGGCTCGCGGCTGTCGGCCGTGAACGTCGTCTCGATCACCGCCGGGCACCCGAACTCGCCGTTCGGCGCGCAGGGCGGGGCCCCGGTGCCGACGTACGAGCTCGTCGGCTCGGGCGACGGCGTCGTCGCGACCGGCGGCAAGACGGTCGCGGTCCGCTGGCAGAAGGACGCGCAGGACGCGCCGCTGCGGGTGTTCCTCGCCGACGGCCGCCCCGCGGACCTGGCGCCGGGCAACACGTGGGTCGAGCTCGTCCCCGCCGGCTCGGGGTCGCTGACGGTCAGCTGACCGCCGTCCCCGAGCACCGGTCCTGACCGGGGCCCGCCGGCCGGCGCACACGGGCGTCCTGACCGCCTGCCCTCCGGCGTTCCCGGCCGTCCGGACGACATCCGTCGCGACCCGTCTCCGACCTGGGG
>NZ_BIMR01000348.1 GCF_004306155.1 Cellulomonas biazotea | reverse complement strand
CGCCGGGGCCGACGCGGCGGTCGCCGCCGACGCCGACGCGGCGCGCGTGTGGTGCGTGCACGCCGGCGACGCTGCGGCCTCGACCGCCTGGACCCCGGCGGTCGCGCGTGTCGACGACGTGACGGTCGCGGTCTCGGCCGGCGGCGACCCGCGACGGTCGGCGGCGTTGCGGTCCGCGGTCGCGCTGCTCCTCGACGCGGGCGACCTCCCGCTGCGCCGGCACCGTCCGGCCATCGTCGGGACGGTGACGCTCGTCGGCGGGGGTCCCGGCGACCCGGGGCTCATCACGACGCGCGGGCGGCGCGCGCTGGCCGAGGCGGACGTCGTCGTCGTCGACCGCCTCGCGCCCCGGGAGCTGCTCGACCACCTGGACCCCGACGTCGAGGTCGTCGAGGCGGGCAAGTCCCCGCACGCGCACACCCTCACGCAGACGCAGATCAACGAGGTGCTCGTCGAGCGCGCGCTGCAGGGCCGACGGGTGGTGCGCCTCAAGGGCGGCGACCCGTTCGTCCTCGGCCGCGGCGGCGAGGAGGTGCTCGCGTGCCTCGAGGCGGGCGTCCCCGTCGAGGTCGTCCCGGGCGTCACGAGCGCGATCGCCGTGCCGGGCGTCGCCGGCGTGCCCGTGACGCAGCGCGGGGTGTCGCGGCAGGTGACGATCCTGTCGGCGCACGACAGCGCCCCGGACTGGGCGACGATCGCCCGGCTCGACGGCACGCTCGTGCTGCTCATGGGCGTGGGCCGGCTCGCCGAGCACGCCGCGACGCTCGTCGCGCACGGCAAGGACCCCGCGACGCCGGTCGCGGTCGTCGAGAACGGCACGCTGCCCGGCCAGCGCACGACGGTGGGCACGCTCGCCGACATCGCGGCCCGGGCCGCCGAGCGCGGCGTCGGGAACCCGGCGGTGGTCGTCGTCGGGGAGGTCGCGGCCCTCGCCGACGTGCTCGGCCCGCACGACCGGGACACGGGCCGCCTGCCCGGGACGCGCACCCCCGCACCGGCGCCGTCCGCCGCCGGTCCGGCGGACTGACGGGCCGTCCGACGTGCGCCGACGTGCGGTTCCCCACACCGGTTCGGCGCGCCCGCCCGGACGACCTGGCCTAGCGTGAACGCCGTGCCTCACCCCGACGACCTGCCCCCGCTCGACGTCCTGCTGCCCGTGGAGCGCGCTGGTGAGCGGTTCGAGCCCCGCGCCGACGAGGCCGAGCTGCTCGGCGCGTTCACGGACCGCATGCCCGTCGACCCACCGCGCGGCGTGCACGTGCGCGCCAACATGGTGAGCACCGTCGACGGCGCCGCGACAGGTGCGGACTCGCGCAGCGGCACGATCAACGACCCGGCCGACTTCCGGGTGTTCCGGGTGCTGCGCGCGCTCGCCGACGTCGTGCTGATCGGCGGTCAGACGGCCCGCGCCGAGAAGTACCGCGCACTCGACGTCCCCGAGGAGCTCCAGGAGGCCCGCCGCGCGCTCGGCCGCGCCCCGGAGATCGAGCTCGCCGTCGTCACGTCGGGCGCCGACCTGCCGGACGCGCTCCTCGACGGGCCGCGTCCCCCGTTCGTCATCACGACCGGCGCGTGCGCCCGCCTCGACGCCGTCCGGGAGCGCATCGGGCCGGAGCGGGTCATCGTCACGGAGTCCGACTCCCCCGGCGTCGTCGACCTGCGCGTCGCGCTCGCCGCCCTCGGCGCGCGCGGCCTCGCGCACGTGCTGAGCGAGGGCGGACCGACGCTGCTCGGCGAGCTCATCGAGGCCGACCTGCTCGACGAGCTGTGCGCCACGAGCAGCCCGCTGCTCGTCGGCGGCCCTGCGCCGCGCATCGTCAACCGGCCCGCGTGGTTCGAGCCGGCCCGCGAGCTGCGACCCTTGCACCTGCTGCACGCCGACGGCGTGCTGCTGGGCCGCTGGCAGGTCGTTAGGCTCGGCGCGTGACCGACACGATCCTGGTCCTCGTCGAGGACACCCTGACCGCGACGGACGTCGACCACCTGCTGACGCTGCACGACGGCGAGGAGCTCGCGTACCGCGTGCTCGTCCCCGCGGACAGCGACCGTCCGCTGCTGGCGACGATCATCGACGACCTGAGCCTCGGCGAGCTGCGGCACGCGTTCGACCGTGCCCGCGGCAAGGAGCCGTCGGAGCACGAGGCGCGTGCGACCGCGGCCGAGCAGCTCGCGGGCAGCCTCGCGGCGTTCGCAGCCGCGGGCCGTCCGGCGACCGGCGAGATCACGGCGGACGACCCGCTGCCCGCCGTGCGCGCCGCGGTCGCCGCCGGTGGCATCCGCGAGGTCGCGGTCGTCACCTACCCGCACGCGCTCGAGGACACGTTCCACCGCGACTGGGCGTCGCGGGCCCGCGAGGACCTGCAGGTCCCGGTCCTGCACCTGTACGCGGGGACCAGCGAGCTCGGCTGACCCGACTACCACGACGACCGCCCGCCC
>NZ_BIMR01000347.1 GCF_004306155.1 Cellulomonas biazotea | reverse complement strand
CCTGCGGGTCGTCGAGGACGCCGACGACGCCGAGCCCGCCGCGGAGGAGGCGCCGCGGGAGTCGGCCGCCGACCGTCGCCGCCGCCGCGACCGCGAGGACGCGGTCCGCTCCGCGCAGCGTGCGAAGGACGAGGCCGCCGCCGCGCTCGACCGCGCGCGCGAGCGCCTGGACGACGCGACCCGCGACCGCGACGAGCAGCAGGAGGCCGTCGCGACCGCGGAGCAGGCGGCGGCCGACGCGCGTCGCGAGGTCGACGACCTCGAGGCGGCCCTGGTCGACCTGCGCCGCCGTCTCGCGGCCGCGCAGAAGGCCCTGGCGCGTGCGGACGACGCCGAGTCCCGCGCGGGGACGACGCTGCACGCGCAGGAGAAGGCGCTGACGTCGGCGCAGCGGGACCTGCGCCAGGCGCAGCATGCCGACACGGACGCGACCCGCGCCCTGGAGCGCGCCGAGCAGGCCCTGGCGGACCTCGGCACACCCTGAGCCCGGTCAGCCCGACGTCGCCGCCGACGTCGCGGCCACCGCGGACGCGGCGACCGCCGCCGTCGCGCCCTCGGCGGCCTGCAGGGCCCGGCGCACCGCCTCCCCGCCGACGTCGCCCGCGGCGATCGCCTTGGCCCGGCGCCGGACCTCGGAGCGCGGGAGGCCGACGTCCCCGACGACGGCGGGCACGCGGCCGAGGGAGTGCACCACGGCGACGAGGGTCGCGTCGCGGGGGTCGGGCTGCCGCGAGCCGACGACGACCTCCCGCAGCCGGTGCCGTAGCGCGGTGGACGGGCCGCCGGGGTCGACCGCGGGACGGCTCGTCGTCCAGGTGAGGCCGAGGAACCGGACGGGCACCTCGCGCAGCACGCCCGCGGCGACCAGCCGGCCGTCCAGGGTCGCGCGCAGGTTCTTCGCGAGGCCGGGCAGCGCCTCCTGCGGGCGGCGCGGACGGCTCCACGAGGCGACGAGGCGCAGCGCGTCGTCCAGCACGGGGTCGCCGGTCGGCGCCGTCGAGGTGACGACGACGCGGCCCGGCCGGGCCTTCGGGTGGTCCTTCGGCTGGTCCTTCGCGGTGATCTCGACGTGCCCGCCCTGCACGAGCTCGACGAGCACCGCGCCGGCGAGCGCGAGGGCCGTGCGCTGGCCGGAGTCGAGCGGCCGGCCCGTCGTCGGGTCGGTGAGCAGCAGGAGCGTCTCCTCCGCGAGCAGCATGGCGATCACGGTAGCGCCGCGGGCCGGTCGTGCGGAGGGCAGAATCGGCGGCATGGCGGACCTGGGCGACGCACCGCAGGTGCACGCGGAGACGGTGGACGAGTGGCGCGCGTGGCTGGTCGAGCACCACGCGACCGCGTCGGGCGTGTGGCTGGTGTCGTGGAAGCGTCCGACGGGCCGTCCCGCGGTGCCGTACCAGGAGGCCGTCGAGGAGGCGCTGACCGTCGGCTGGATCGACGCGACCAAGCGGTCGCTCGACGACGAGCGCAGCGCGCAGTACTTCGCCCGCCGCAAGCCGGGGTCGGGGTGGGCGCGGACCAACAAGGAGCGGCTCGTCCGGCTGGAGGCCGAGGGGAGGATGCTGCCCGCGGGCACGGCCGTCGTCGACGCCGCGAAGGCCGACGGGTCGTGGACGCTGCTCGACGACGTCGAGGACCTCGTCGTCCCCGCCGACCTGGCCGCCGCGTTCGAGGCGCACCCCGGCGCGCTCGCGCACTGGGAGGCGTTCCCGAAGTCGGTCAAGCGGCTGCACCTGGTGTGGCTCGTGCAGGCGAAGCGGCCCGCGACGCGTGCGACCCGTGTCGAGGAGGTCGCCCGCCGGGCTGCCGCCGGGGAGCGCGCGATCCGGTGACGACGGCACGTGCGGCCGCCCGGGTCGTCCTGCGGGACGTCGGCGCGACCGTGCGCCGGTCGGACGTCGCGCTCGTGTACGGCGGGCTCGTCACGCTCGGCGCGCTCGTCATGGCGTTCCTGCCCGACGCGACCGCCGCCGCGGTCACCGCGCACGTGAGCGGCAACCTCGACAACCTGCGGGAGCGCCCGGTCGAGGCGCTGGTGGCGAGCGCGTTCGTCCTGCCGCACCTGTCGAACCTGCTGCTCGTCGTGGTCCTCGTCATCGCCGTCGGGTACGCGCAGCGCTGGCTGGGCCGCGCAGCGACGGTCGCCGTGATGGTGGCCGGGCAGGTCGGGGCGTCGCTCGTCGTCGGCGCCGTGCTGACGACGGGCATCGCACGCGGCTGGCTGTCGCCGACCATCGCGGGCGTGTCCGACGTGGGCGTGAGCTACGTCGTCGCGGGCGTCACCGGCGTGCTCGTCGCGCGCGTGCCCCGGCGGTGGCGGTGGTGGTACCTGGGCGTCCTGCTCGCCGCGTGGGTGCTGCCCGGGGTGTGGCAGCGGACGTTCACCGACGTCGGGCACGCCACGGCGCTCGTGATCGGCCTGCTGCTCGCGTTCGTCCTCGGCCGGGCCGTCGCGGCGGCGGCGACGACCCACGGCTGGCGACCTGGCTGGGCCCGCGGTGACGACCGCCACAGCCCCTTCACCCCCGACCGGGACGAGCGTCCCGGGGGCTCCCGGGGTCCCGACCAGCCATGATGGGCACGTGCCGACCGAGCCTACCGACGACGAGCTCGAGCTCATCCGACGCTCGGGCGTCGCGCTGCGCGTCGGCCGCCTGAGCCTGTCCGCCGGGACCGGGTCGTACCGCGTCAAGGCGTCGATGGCCCGCATGGCGCGCGCCCTGGGCGTCGACCGGCACGAGGCCCACGTGACCCTGACCGAGATCACCGCGACGTCGCACCGCGGCCACTCGTTCCGCACCGAGGTCACCGAGGTCCGGTCCGTCGGCATCAACGCCGACCGGCTGTCCCGCCTGGAGGCCCTCGTCTCCCGCCTGGAGGAGCGCAAGGTCCGCGACGGCGTCGAGACGACCGTCGAGGAGGCCACCGCCGAGCTCGACGCGATCGCCGCTCGCAAGCCCCTGTACCCGGCGATCCTCAACGCCCTGTGGTCCGGGATCGCGTGCGCCGCGTTCGCGTTCCTCAACAACGGCGGGCCGATCGAGGTCGTCGGGGTGTTCGTCGGGGCGTCGCTCGGCCAGGCGCTGCGCCGCGCTCTGCTGCACCGCGGCTACAACCAGTTCGGCGTGACGATGCTCGCCGCCGCGCTCGGCGCCTTCACCTACCTCGGGTTCGTCACCGTCCTGCACGACGTCGGCGCGATCCCCGTCCGTCACGAGGCCGGCTACGTGTCCGCGGTGCTGTTCCTCATCCCCGGGTTCGCGCTCGTCACGGGCGCGCTCGACCTCGCGAAGCTCGACTTCTCCGCGGGCGTCGCACGGCTCGTCTACGCGCTCATGATCCTCACGTCGGCTGCGCTCGCGGTGTGGGGCGTGTCCGCCGTCGTGGGGCTGCAGCCCGAGCCCGCGCAGCCGCTCGGCCTCGACCCCGGCCTGCTGCTCGCGCTGCGGTTCGTCGCGTCGTTCCTCGGCGTCCTCGGGTTCGCGCTCATGTTCAACAGCCCGTGGCCCATGGCCGTCGGTGCCGCCGGGGTCGGGATGGTCGCGAACGTCGTCCGCCTCGAGCTCGTCGACGCCGGGGTCGTCGTGCAGGCCGCCGCGGCCGTCGTCGCGCTGCTCGTCGGGCTGCTCGCCGCCGCGGTCGCCCCCCGCCTGCGGGTGCCGCGCATCACGATCTCCGTGCCCGCCGTCGTCATCATGGTCCCGGGCGTCACCGCCTACCGGGCGGTCTTCCACCTGTCCGACGGCCAGACGACCGACGCGCTCGCCTACGCCGTGCAGGCCGGGCTCGTCGTCGCCGCCCTCGCCATCGGGCTGGCCGTCGCGCGCATGCTCACCGACCGGGTGTGGGCGTTCGAGCGCTGACGCGCCGGCTGGGTGGCTCGGTCAGGGGGCGCCGGGCAGCGACTCGCACGCGACCCCGTCGTCGTTGCCGTCGAGCTCCGCGACGTCGCCGTAGAGCGGCAGGTAGGTCGAGTACCAGGCCTGCGCGTCCGCCCACGTCGCGAAGTCGCGGCAGTCCTTGCTGTTGCCGGGGTTCGCGGGGGCACCGGCCTCGGGCGCGGTGGGTGCGGGTGCCGGAGCGGGGGCGGCCTGCGCGGGCGGCAGGGCCGACCCCGCGGGCAGCGGCTCACCGGGGCACGACGCGAGGATCCCCGCGATCGCGTCCCGCTCCGCCGCGGTCACCCACAGCCCGTACGTGAACTTCACGGCGACCTGCCGGGCGACGTACGCGCACCGGTACGCCTTGTGCGGCGGCAGCCACGTGGCCGCGTCCCCGTCGCCCTTCTGCGAGTTCAGCGGTCCGGACACGGCGAGCAGGTTGAGCGGGTCGTTCCCGAGCCGCTGCCGCGCCGACGCGTCGAGCTGCTGCGCCCCCTTCTGCCACGCGTCCGACAGTGCGACCACGTGGTCGATCTGCACGTCGGCCGACGTCGCGGACCCGCGCGTGAACGGGATCGACGTCCCGGAGTACGGGTCGGCGAGCGTGCCCGTCAGGACGACGCACTCCTGCGTGCCCGGCTTGAGCGTCACGCCCGTCAGGTCGCGGCGCAGGATGTCGTTGCGCGCGTCGCAGCCGTTGCCGTCGAGGTCGACCTCCCGGTACGCGAACAGGTCGCGGTCGTACCCGGTCTTCGGCGCCCGGCCCTTGACGGGCAGCAGCCCCAGCGCGACGAGCGCCGTCTGCCCCTGGGCCTGCGCGAGGACCGCGGCGGTGTCGCCGACGGGGGCGGCGTCCGGCGCCGGGAGGGCGGCCGCGTCGTCCGCGGCGAGCGACTCGTCGTCGGGGTCCGCGAGGTCGTCGGCCGCCGCGGAGGCCGTCGCGACCGGTGCCGCCGGGCCACCCGCCGCGCCTGCCGTGTCCAGCGG
>NZ_BIMR01000346.1 GCF_004306155.1 Cellulomonas biazotea | reverse complement strand
TCTTGACTAACTGTCCAGAAACGGTCGTAGTTCTGGTTGTCAGCGACAACGGCAAACCCGCCGCAAGGTGGGGACGCAAAGCCACGGGACCCACGAGGTCAGCCGAGCTACCGAACGACAGGAGATTCACCATGGCTGTGACCACCCCCGCCACCGACGCCCCGCTCTCGCAGGGTGCCCTTCTGACGCCGGGTGAGGTCGCCGTGCTCTTCCGCGTGGACCCGAAGACGGTCACGCGCTGGGCCCAGGCCGGCAAGCTCTCGGCGGTCCGCACCCTCGGCGGCCACCGTCGGTTCCACGAGTCCGAGGTCCGCTCGCTCCTGCAGGGCGTTCCCACGCAGCGCGTCAGCGAGTGACCCGTCGCGGCCCAGGCCGCGACAGCACGACCCCGGGACGCCGGCGGTGACCACGGTCGCCGCCGGCGTCCTTCGTCGTACCCGGGCACGCGCCGGCCGGCGGAGTCGGGCACGGCTCGGCAGTGCCCGGGCCGGTCCCGTCGAGGCGCCCTGCGGCCGGACGGCGTCAGGCGTCAGCGCACCGCCGCGAGGACCGCGGTGCGGACCTCGTCGAGCGACCGCTCGGGCTGGAAGACGAGCCACTCGAGCCCCGCGACGACCGTCGCCCCGAACAGTGCCGCGGCGGTGAGCGACGGGTCCCGGTCCGGCCACGCGTCCGCGACCGCCGCCGCGAACACGCCGATCGCGTCGTCGCGCAGCGACCGGATCGAGTCCTGCCACCGCCGGCCCGTGCGGAACACCTCGGCGACCATGACCTTCGCGAAGTCCGGGTGGTCGCGCACCTGGGTGAGCAGCTCGGTGACCAGGGCCTCGACCGCGTCGCGGCCGTGCGCGCCCTGCGCCGCACCCCGGAGCGTGGCGGTCAGCCGGTCGACGCCCTCGGCGATGATCGCCTCGAAGAGCTCGGCCTTCGACCCGAAGTTGTAGAACACCGAGCCCTTGGCGACGCCGGCTGCGGCGGCGATCTCGTCGACGGACGTCGCGGAGTACCCGCGGTCGGCGACGAGCGCGAGCGCCGCGTCGACGATGTGCTGCCGGGTGTCGGTGCTCCGCATGCGCGCAGCCTCTCAGACGTCTCGGGTGCCGGTCAGATGGTCAGCGCGGGGTGCAGGCGCGACAGCGTCCACGTGCGCATGCGTCCCGCGCGCCACGACGTCACGGCGAGCGACCCGACGAGCACCGTGACCAGGTAGGCCACGGCCGTCCACAGCCGTGCGTCGGGGTTCCCCGTGAGCAGCGCGCGCAGCCCGTCGACCCCGTAGCTCATCGGCAGCAGCGGGTGCAGCGCCCGGAAGAAGGCGGGCGACGTCTCCACCGGGTAGGTACCACCGGCGGACGCGAGCTGGAGCACCAGCAGCGCGAGGGTGGCGACCCGGCCCGCAGCGGTGCCGAGCAGGGAGAGCAGCATCTGCTGCAGGGCGAGGAACGCCGCGACGACGAGGACCGTGAACGCGAGCGCTCCGACGGGATGGGTGGGCGTCAGCCCGAGCCCCACGCGCAGGACGGTGAGCAGCACGACGACCTGCACGACGCCGACGGCCAGCGCCGGGGCGAACCCGGCGAGCGCCGCCCGGACGCCACGGGCGGGAGTCGCGAGTGCGCGGGGCGGCACGGGCCGCAGGATCATCCAGGTGACGACGCCGCCGAGGAACAGCGCGAGCGGCAGGAAGAACGGCGCGATGCCCTCGCCGAACCCCTCGGCCGCGGCCCGGTCGGTCGTGTCGAGGGTCACCGGGTCGGCGATCGCGGCGGCCCGGGCGTCGCGCGCGGTGTCGTCGTCGGCGGGGATCGCGTCGGTGCCGCCGTCGAGCGAGGCGGCGAGCGTGCCCGCACCGTCGTGCAGCGCCCCGGACCCGTCGGCGAGCCTCGACGCGCCGTCGGCGAGGTCGCCCGCCCCGGTCGCGACCGCGGTCGTGCCGTCCGCGAGCGTCCCGGCACCGTCCCGCACGTCGCCCGCGCCGGACGCGACCCGCGCGGTCCCGTCGCGCAGGGCCGCCG
>NZ_BIMR01000345.1 GCF_004306155.1 Cellulomonas biazotea | reverse complement strand
CGCCCGACCACCGCACGGTGGTCGGGCGGGCCGTCCCGTCGTGCGCGAGCCCGCACATGGGCGCGGGTGAGATCGGAGATCTGGACCTTTCGTCCTATGTGCCGGGTTCGCCTGGCGCGCGACTCTGGACCCATGGCCGATCAGTCGCGCACCGACCGACGCTTCCTGCCACGGGCCACCTCGGGGCCGACCCCGTGGCGCGCCACCGACGTCCCCGCACCGCGCCCCCGCCGCCACACGCCGGGCGCCGTCGACGCACCGCCGCTGCTGGCCGTGCCGGCCGTCGCGGGGTGGGTCGACCCGGACGAGGACCTGCAGTGGTCCGACCACCGGGCGGGGCACCAGCGCCCGGCGTCGGCCTGGTGGTCCTCGCTCGTGACGCCGAGCCCGCGCACGAGCCACTGACATCCCGGCCCGTCCGGTCCACCTGATGAGCGGTGGGCCGACGGGCCGTCGGCACGCCTGCTAGCCTGACGACCACTGACACGGGGTGCCCCGCACCGCCCACCGGGCGAGGGGCTGAGATCACACCCGTCGAACCTGATCTA
>NZ_BIMR01000344.1 GCF_004306155.1 Cellulomonas biazotea | reverse complement strand
GCTCGCCGCACCCGGCGCGACGGCCGACGGCCTGCCCGTCGCGCTGCTCGCCAACGTCGCCGACCCCGCCGCCGCCCGGGCGGCCGCGGCCGCGGGTGCCGAAGGCGTCGGCCTGCTGCGGACCGAGTTCCGGTTCCTCGGCCGGACCGTCGCACCGTCCGTCGACGAGCAGGTCACCGCCTACCGGCAGGTCCTCGACGCGTTCGCCGGACGCCGCGTCGTCGTGCGCACCCTCGACGCGGGCGCCGACAAGCCGCTGCCGTTCGTCACGGCGGCCGACGAGCCGAACCCGGCGCTGGGCGTGCGCGGGCTGCGCACCGCCGCGGAGCACCCGGGCGTGCTCGACGACCAGCTCCTGGCCATCGCGCGCGCGGCCGCCTCCAGTGACGCGCACGTGCAGGTCATGGCCCCCATGGTCTCGACCCCCGACGAGGCCCGGGCGTTCGTCGAGCGCTGCGCCGCGCACGGGCTGACCACGGCCGGCGTCATGGTCGAGGTGCCGTCGGCCGCGCTGCGTGCGGGGCGCCTGCTCGCGCACGCGCACTTCGCGAGCATCGGCACGAACGACCTCACGCAGTACGCGATGGCCGCCGACCGCGAGCTCGCGCGCCTCGCGCACCTGTCGACGTCGTGGCAGCCCGCGGTCCTCGACCTCGTCGCGGCGACGTGCGCCGGCGGCCGCGAGCGCGGGCGACCCGTGGGCGTGTGCGGGGAGGCGGCGGCCGACGCGGCCCTGGCGCCCGTGCTCGTCGGCCTGGGCGTGACGTCGCTGTCGATGACGCCCCGTGCGCTGCCGGACGTCGCGGCGGTGCTCGCGTCGGTCACCGCGGACCGGTGCCGCGAGCTGGCGGACGTGGCCCTCGCTGCGGACGGCCCCGACGAGGCGCGTGCCGCGGTGCGGGCGGCCCTGCCGGTCCTCACGTCGCTCGGCCTCTGAGGGGGCCGCGGGCCGCGGCACCCGTCCCGCACGCGCGTGCAGGTCACCGC
>NZ_BIMR01000343.1 GCF_004306155.1 Cellulomonas biazotea | reverse complement strand
CGCAGACCGCGACACACCTTCCACGCCGGCCCGCCTGGCGGGACCAGCCCTGCGGTTCAGTCGCCCGCGATGGCGCGCAGCGCGGCCAGGTGGTCGCGCAGGGCCGCGCGACCCTGCGCCGACAGCGTCAGCCACGTGCGGGGGCGCTTGCCGACGTAGCCCTTGCGCACGGTGACGTACCCGGCCTGCTCGAGGACGGTCACGGCCTTCGACAGGGCGGAGTCGCTGATCTCGACGGCGTCGCGGACGGCGCCGAACTCGGCCTCCTCGGTCGCGGCGAGCGCGGCGACGACGGACAGCCGGACGGGGGAGTGGATGACCTCGTCGAGGCGGGCGCGCGCGGGTTCGCCGACGGCGTCGGGGCCGGGCAGCGGGGGTGTCACGCGTGCGCCTCCCGCCAGGCGCCGCGCGCGAGGGGGAACGTCGCCAGGACGGCCGCGGCGAGCCACCACAGGACGGACTCGCGCAGCCAGGTGAGCCCGACGACCAGCGCGATCGCGTAGACGACGCCCCACGTGGTCACGGCGGCGACCCAGCGCAGGCCCATGCCCTGCTTGGTGACGGGTGCGCCGCGGAGCCAGGCGAGCGAGAGCGCGAGGAGGACGGCGCCGTACGCGCCGGCGAGCGTGAGGGCGCCGGTGTCGTCGGGGATGGTGGAGAGCCCGACGAAGAACATGAACGTGGAGGTGGCGTGGCCGGTGAGCCAGAGCGCGTGCCGGTTCTGACCGCTCGCGCGCAGGGTTCCGGCCGCGGCGGCGGAGCGGGCGAGGAGCGCGCGTGCCTCGTCGGGGGTGGGGGCCGGGGTCGTCTCGTTCTCCGTCATGCGAGTAGTTTCCACAATGGAAAGTAGATGCGCAAGCGGCAGTTCTACCCGGGGCGACGCAGCGGGGTCAGCGGCTGCGCAGCACGAAGTCCTGGATCGCGACGACGGCCGCTCCGCGCGCCCACTGCGCGAAGTCGCCGGGCAGCACGACCAGGTCGACCTCGGTGGCCTGCGGGTGCCGGTCGGCGGCGACGGCCGCGCGCACCGCCTCGTCCGCGACGACGGCCAGCTCGACACCCTCGCCCGTGAGGAGGACCCGCTCGGGCATCGTGAGGTTCGCGACCGCCGCGACGAGCCGCCCGAGCGCCCGCCCCGCGTCGTCGACGATGCGCCGCGCCGCCGGGTCGCCCTCGCGCGCGAGGTCGAGCAGGGCGTCCGACGTCACCGGGCGGCGCAGCGCGACGGCGGCCTCCGCCTCGAGCGCCTCGGTCGTGAGCATCGCGCCCGCGCAGCCGCGGTGACCCTCCGGGCACAGGGGGCCGTTGGGGTCGAGCGGGTAGTGGCCGACCAGGCCCAGGCCCATGTCGCGGTGCCGCACCAGGCGGTCGTGCACGACGAGCCCGTAGCCCACGCCCGCGCCGACGGTCACGACCGCGAACGTCGCCACGTCGCGCCCGCCCCCGAACCAGTGCTCGGCGGAGGTCAGGGCGGCGACGTCGTTCTCGACGACCGTGGGCAGGCCGGTCCGGGCCCGGACGAGCCTGCCGAGCGGGACGTCGTGCCAGCCGAGGAACGGCGCGACGTGCACGGTCGTGCCGTCGGGGGAGTGGCCGCCCAGGCTGACGCCGATCCCGGTGAGCGAGTCGGCTTGCAGGGTCCCCGGAGGTGCGGCCGTGACGACCGCGTCCGCGAGGTCGCCGACGGCGGCGACGACGGACTCGGGCGTCGACCCGGGAAGGTCGGCGCTGCGGGTCGCGAGGACCGTGCCGCGCAGGTCGACGAGCACCGCGTGCGCGCTGCCGACGGCCAGGTTGACGCCGACGAAGTGGTGCGACGACGCGTCGACGTCGAGGGGCCGGCTGGGTCGTCCGACGGCGGGTCCGGGCCGGTCGGGCGACTCGACGAGCAGGCCGCGCCGGACGAGGTCCTTGGTGAGGCGGGTGAGCGTGGGTTGTGAGAGGTCGAGGCGGCGGGCGAGCTCGGCGCGGGACAGGGGGCCGCGCAGCAGGACCTCGAGCGCGACCTGCAGCTCGGTGCCGCCCTCGGACCACTCGCGTGCCGCCACGGCCGTCCTCCTCGCGCTCGACCGACCGTCCAGGACGCACCTTACCTTCCGCCGTAGAAGCAAGAGGCGACAATCAAGCCCGAAAAGTGGGATCGCGACCACAGTTGACGGGATAGTTACTTCCACAGTGGAATGAACCTGTGTTCGCACCTTCCCGCCTCACGGCCCCCGTCCACCTCCGCTCCGGCGGCACCAGCGTCGTGGTCGACGCGTCCGGCGACGCGCTGCCCCGGATCGTCCACTGGGGCCCCGACCTCGGCCCGCTCGACGACGAGACCCTCGCGTCCGTCGTCGACGCGCACCGGTCGATCCCCGTGTCCGGCGGCCTGGACGTCGCGGTGCCCGTCGCGCTCCTGCCCGAGGCCTCGGCCGGCTGGACCGGCCAGCCCGGGCTCGCCGGCCACCGCGACGGCAGCGGCTTCTCGACGCGCCTGCAGGTCACCGGCACCGACGGCCCGCACCGCGGGGACGACGACGTCCTGCGCCTCGACGTCCGCTCCGTCGACCCCGTCGCCGGGCTCGCCGTCGACCTCGCCGTCGAGCTGCACCCCAGCGGCGTCGTCCGCGTGCGCGCCGCGGTCCGCAACACCGGCTCGACGCCCTTCGACCTGCACGGCGTGCTCCCCGCGCTGCCCGTCCCCGACGTCGCCACCGAGCTGCTCGGCACCACCGGCCGGCACCTGCGCGAGCGCAGCCCGCAGCGGCTGCCGTTCGTCGTCGGCAGCCACGTGCGGGAGAGCCGCACCGGCCGGCCCGGCGCCGACGCGAGCCTGGTCCTCGTCGCGGGTGAGCAGGGCTTCGGCTCCCGGCACGGCGACGTGTGGGGCGTGCACGTCGGGTGGAGCGGCAACCACCGGCTCGTCGCCGACCGCACCCCGCGCGGCGACGCGGTCCTCGCGGGCGGCGAGCTGCTGCTCCCCGGGGAGGTCGTGCTCGACCCGGGCGCGCAGTACGACTCGCCCTGGCTCTACGGCAGCCACGGCACGGGACTCGACGCGCTCGCGTCGCGCTTCCACGACTACGTTCGCGCCCGCCCGCAGCACCCGCGCACACCCCGGCCCGTCACGCTCAACACGTGGGAGGCCGTGTACTTCGACCACGACCTCGGACGGCTCAGCGCGCTCGCGGACGTCGCGGCCGACCTCGGCGTCGAGCGGTTCGTCCTCGACGACGGCTGGTTCGGCTCGCGCCGCGACGACACCCGCGGGCTCGGCGACTGGGAGGTCTCCGACGCGGTGTGGCCCGACGGCCTCGAGCCGCTGATCACGAAGGTCACCGGCCTCGGCATGCAGTTCGGGCTGTGGGTCGAGCCGGAGATGGTCAACCCCGACTCCGACCTCGCCCGCGCCCACCCCGACTGGCTGCTCGCCGTCCCCGGTCGGATGCCCGTGCCCGCCCGCAACCAGCAGGTCCTCGACCTCGGCCGGCCCGAGGCGTTCGCGCACATCCTGCGGCGGCTCGACGCGCTGCTCACCGACCACGACATCGCGTACCTCAAGTGGGACCACAACCGCGAGCTCACCGACGCGGGTCACGGGCACCTCGGCGTCGCGGGCGTGCACGGGCAGACGCTCGCCGTCTACCGGCTCCTCGACGAGCTCCGCTCCCGGCACCCCGGGGTCGAGATCGAGTCGTGCGCGTCGGGCGGCGCCCGCGTCGACCTGGGCATCCTCGAGCGCACCGACCGCGTCTGGGTGAGCGACACGATCGACCCCGTCGAGCGCGAGCAGATCCAGCGCTGGACCGGCCTGCTGCTGCCGCCCGAGCTCATGGGCCAGCACGTCGGCGGTCCCGTCTCGCACACCACGGGCCGCCGGCACGAGCTGTCGTTCCGCGCCGCGACGGCGTTCCTCGGCCACTTCGGCGTCGAGTGGGACGTCACGCAGGCGTCCGACGACGAGCGCGCCGAGCTCGCCGCGTGGATCGCCGCGCACCGCGCGCACCGCGACCTGCTGCACACCGGCACGCGCGTGCACGCCGACCTCGCCGATCCCGCCCTGCGGGCCCACGGCGTCGTCGCCCAGGACCGATCCGCAGCGATCTTCGTCGTCACCCAGCTGACGACGAGCGTGACGAGCCCGCCCGGCAGCATCCGGCTGCCCGGGCTCGACCCGGACGCGCGCTACGACGTGCGCCCGCTCCCGCCCGGGGACACGATCGAAGGGCACGGACGCGGTCCGCTGACCTGGTGGGACGAAGGCGTCCGTCTGTCAGGACGCGCCCTGCAGCAGATCGGGCTCCGCGCCCCCGCGCTCTTCCCCGAGCGCAGCGTCCTCGTGCAGGTCCGGCGCGCCGACGCGCCGACCGCACCCGAGCAGAGGGCCGCCGCTGCCGACGGCTCGCTGCCGACCTCAGGAGGAACAGCATGAACCGACGGTGGGCACGGCCCGCAGTGGGCCTCGCGGTCGCCGGACTCGTCCTGCCGCTCGCGGCGTGCGGGAGCGACGACAGCCGCACGACGATCACGTTCTTCCAGTTCAAGTCGGAGGCCGTGGAGTACTTCGAGGGTCTGGCCACGCAGTTCGAGCAGGAGAACCCCGACATCCGCGTCGTGGTGCAGAACGTGCCCGACCCGGAGACGGCGCTGCGCACGCGGCTCGTGAAGGACGACGTGCCCGACGTGCTCACGCTCAACGGCAACGGCACGTTCGGCGAGTTCGCGTCGGCCGGCATCTTCGAGGACTTCGCCGACGACCCGGTGCTCGACACGATCAACCCGGGGTACGTCGACATCGTCCAGGCGCTGGGGGAGTCCGAGCCGGGCGCCGTCAACGGAATCCCCTTCGCGGCCAACGCGAGCGGCGTCCTCTACAACGAGGAGCTCTTCGCCGAGGTCGGCGTCGAGGTCCCGACGACGTGGGACGAGCTCATCGCCGCCGCGCAGACGTTCGAGGCCGCCGGGGTCACGCCGTTCTACGGGATGCTCGGCGAGGCGTGGACGCCGCAGGCGCCCCTCGCACCGCTCACCGCGCAGACCGCCCCCGAGGGCTTCTTCGAGGACCGGTTCGCGGAGCGCACCACGTTCGCCGAGGGCTGGCGGACCGCGATCGACGAGCTGGGCGAGCTGTTCCAGTACACCCAGCCGGACCCCGGGGCGTCGGGCTACCAGGAGGGCACCCGGGCGTTCGCCGAGGGCAAGTCCGCGATGCTGCTGCTCGGCAGCTACGCCGTCCCGCAGATCCGCACGTTCGAGCCGGACTTCACCGTCGGGTCGTTCGCGCTGCCGGCCACGAACGACCCCGCGAAGACGACCCTGGTCTCGGGCGTCGACGTGCTCGTCACCGCCGGCGCGGGCGGCGCGCACCCCGAGGAGTCGCAGCGGTTCATCGAGTTCCTGCTGCAGCCCGACGTCGTGCAGGCGTACTCCGAGGCGCAGGTCGCGATCCCCGCGATCGAGGGCGCCGCGAACACCGACCCCGCGCTCGCGGGCGTCCAGGAGTACATCGACGAGGGCCGGCTCGTGGGCTTCACCGACCACCAGTTCATCCCGGCGATCCCGCTCGCCCAGCTCCTGCAGGAGTACCTGTTCGAAGGGGACGCCGACGCCATGCTGACGAAGCTCGACGAGAGCTGGGACAAGGTCGCGGCGCGCCGCACCTGGGGTCTCGGGAAGGTGGAGCAGTGACCGCCACGACGCAGGCCACGGTCGCGCGGGGCACCCCGCCGACGACGCCGATCCGCAAGCGCGGCATCGCGTCCCGCACACCCCGCGCGTTCTACTGGATGGTCCTGCCGGCGTTCGTGCTGTTCTTCCTGCTGCACACCGTCCCCGTCCTGCAGGGCGTGTTCTACAGCTTCACCGACTCGCCCGGCTACGGGCCGTACGAGTTCGTCGGGTTCGCCAACTACCAGGCGCTGTTCACCGACCCGCGCGTCATCCACGCGTATCTGTTCACGTTCCAGTTCGCGATCGTCGCGACCGTCCTGGTCAACGTCATCGCGCTGGCCGTGGCCGTCGCGCTCAACAGCCGGATCAAGTTCCGCACGACGCTGCGCGCCGTGTACTTCATCCCGTACGTGCTCGCGGTGCTCGTCGTCGGGTACGTCTTCCAGTACCTGTTCTCCATCTCGATCCCCGCGATGGCGCAGGCCCTCGGCAACGAGCGGTTCTCCACGTCGATCCTGTCCGACGAGAGCCTCGCGTGGATCGCGATCGTCGTCCTCGCGGTGTGGCAGGCGGCGGCGTTCAACATCGTGCTCTACCTGGCCGGCCTGCAGACCGTGCCGCACGAGCTCTACGAGGCGGCGTCGCTCGACGGCGCGGGCGCGTGGCGCCAGTTCCGCAGCATCACGTTCCCGATGATCTGGGGCTTCTTCGTCATCAACATGGTGCTCGCGCTCAAGGGGTTCCTGCAGGTGTTCGACCACATCGTCGCCATGACGGGCGGCGGGCCGGGCACCGCGACGGAGTCCGTCGGGCTGCTCATCTACAAGGGCGGCTTCCAGGGCGGCGAGTTCGGCTACCAGCTCGCGAACGCGGTCGTCTTCATGATCGTCATCATCGTGTTCGCCCTCGTCCAGTTCCGCGTGCTCCAGCGAGAGGACACGTCAGCATGAGCGCCGAGACGCAGACCCCGGGCCGCACCAACTGGTGGCTCACCGGTCTCATGATCTTCCTGTCGCTGAGCATCCTCGTGCCGCTGTACCTGGTGGTCGTGACGGCGCTCAAGACGCCGGACCAGCTCACGGGCGCGGGGTTCGACCTGCCGAGCCCGGTGACGTTCGGCAACTTCGGCGAGGCGTGGCGGCTCACGGACTTCCCGCGCTCCGCGCTCAACAGCGCGCTCATCACGGTCGGTGCGGTCACCCTGACGCTGCTGACCAACTCGATGGTCGCCTACGCGATCGCCCGGAACATGCACAAGAAGCTGTTCAAGGGGCTCTTCTACTACTTCATCGCGGCGCTGTTCGTGCCGTTCCCGATCCTCATGCTCACCGTCGCGAAGCTCACGGCGCAGCTCAACCTCGACAACCAGGTCGGGCTGGTCCTGCTGTACGTGGTGTTCGGCCTGTCGTTCAACGTCTTCGTGTTCGTCGCGTACATCCACTCGATCCCGCGCGAGCTCGAGGAGGCGGCGATCGTCGACGGCGCCAACACGTGGACCGTGTTCTGGAAGGTCATCTTCCCGCTGCTGCGGCCCATGAACGCCACGGTCGGGATCATCACGTGCGTGTGGGCGTGGAACGACTTCATGCTCCCGCTGATCATCCTGTCCGACCCGCGGGCCGCGACGCTGCCGCTGCAGCAGTACGTGTTCCAGAGCCAGTTCAGCACCAACTTCACGGTCGCGTTCGCGTCGTACCTGCTCGCGATGGTGCCGCTGCTGCTGGTCTACGTCCTGGCGCAGCGCTGGGTGATCTCCGGCGTGACGCGCGGCGCGATCAAGTGACGGCCATCCTGGCCTGACCCACCCAGCACCCCGGAGAGAGGACCGAGACCGCATGACGTGGACCGTCGAGGACGCCCCCTGGTGGACCAGCGCCGTCGTCTACCAGGTGTACCCCCGCTCGTTCGCCGACTCCGACGGCGACGGCGTGGGGGACCTGCGGGGCGTCCTCGACCACGTCGACCACCTGGCCGAGCTCGGCGTCGACGTCGTGTGGCTGTCCCCGATCTACCCGTCCCCGCAGGACGACAACGGGTACGACATCAGCGACTACCGGGACGTCGACCCGACGTTCGGGACGCTCGCCGACCTCGACGCCCTGCTCGCGGCGCTGCACGGGCGCGGCATGCGCCTCGTCATGGACCTCGTCGTCAACCACACGTCCGACGAGCACCCGTGGTTCGTCGAGTCGCGGTCGTCGGCAGACAACCCGAAGCGCGACTGGTACTGGTGGCGGCCGCCGCGGCATGGCATGGCCGCCGGCGCGCCCGGCGCCGAGCCGACGAACTGGCGGTCCTTCTTCTCGGGCCCGTCGTGGGAGCTCGACGAGGCGACCGGCGAGTACTACCTGCACCTGTTCAGCCGCAAGCAGCCGGACCTCAACTGGGAGAACCCCGAGGTCCGCGAGGCCGTCTACGACATGATGCGCTGGTGGCTCGACCGCGGGGTCGACGGCTTCCGGATGGACGTCATCAACGTCGTGTCGAAGGACCCCGCGCTGCCCGACGGACCCGTGCACGACGGCCTGTGGGGCGACGGCAGCGCGGCGTACACGAACGGCCCGCGCATCCACGAGTTCCTCGCGGAGATGCACCGTGAGGTCTTCGCCGGCCGGTCCGACCGGCTGCTGACCGTCGGGGAGATGCCCGGCGTCACCGTCGAGCACGCCCGCCTGTTCACCGACCCGGCGCGCGCCGAGGTCGACATGGTGTTCCAGTTCGAGCACGTCGGCCTCGACCACGGGCCCGGCGGCAAGTTCGACGTCCGGCCGCTGCGGCTCACCGACCTCAAGGCGTCGTTCGGGCGCTGGCAGGCCGAGCTCGCCGACGTCGGCTGGAACAGCCTCTACTGGAACAACCACGACCAGCCGCGCGTCGTGTCGCGGTTCGGCGACGACGGCCGCTACCGCCGCGAGTCCGCGACGATGCTCGCGACCGTCCTGCACCTGCACCGCGGGACGCCGTACGTCTACCAGGGCGAGGAGCTCGGGATGACGAACGCGGGGTTCACGTCGTTCGACGACTACCGCGACATCGAGTCGCTGCGGCACGTCGCCGACGCGCGCGTGGCGGGGCACTCCACCGACGAGGACCTGCTCGCCGGGCTCGCCGCGATGGGCCGCGACAACGCGCGCACCCCGATGCAGTGGGACGCCTCGCCGCACGCGGGCTTCACCACGGGTACGCCGTGGCTCCCCGTGAACCCGAACCACACGCAGATCAACGCCGCGCAGCAGCGGGCCGACGAGACGTCGGTCTTCCACCACTACCGGCGCCTGGTCGCGCTGCGGCACGACGAGCCCGTCGTCGCGCTCGGCGACTTCACGATGCTGCTGCCCGACCACGAGCACGTCTACGCGTTCACGCGCACGCTCGGCGACGACACGCTGCTGGTGCTCGGGAGCTTCTCGGGGGACGAGCAGCGGGTCGAGGTCGACGACGCGGCGGGGTCGGCCCTCGTGCTCGGCAACTACCCGGACGCGTCCGCGCCGGCCGACGGCACGGTCGTCCTGCGCCCGTGGGAGGCGCTGGTGCTGCGCACGCGACGCTGACCCGAGGCCCGGCGACGCGCGACGCGGGGCTCCGGTGCGGGTGACAGCGGTCAGCCCTGCTGGACGTCGACGACCACGCGCACCGGGTCCTGCAGGACGAACACCCGGAACGGCCGGTGCGCGCCGTCGACCCCGACGACCGACTGCGTCATGCCCTCGAACGTCAGGGGTCGCGTGACCTCGACGACCGTGCCCTGGCGCGGCCCGGCGTCCTGCGCGAACTCCTCCTGGCCGGTGTCCTGCGGGTACCCCGTCCCGGTCAGCCAGACGTCCAGCACCGCGTCACCGGCCACCTCGACCGGCTCCCCGCTGCCGTCCTGCACCGCCTGGTCGACGTAGGTCACCCGCCAGCCCGGGATGCCGCCGCCGGCCACCTCGTAGACGACCCGGTCGTACCCGTCGTGCGTCCCGACCCGCACGTCGACGACCGTCACACGCTCGCCCGAGGGCTCGGCGGTGAGCTCCGTCGCCGGGGGCGAGAAGTCCCCGAGCGGGTCCTCGTCGTCGGGGGCGGCGGTCGTCGGGGTCGAGGCCGCGGGCTCCGGGGCCGGCGAGGCGGCCGGTGACGACGCGGACGTCCCCGGCGTCGCGTCGCCGCCCTGCCCGTCCGACGAGCCCTGCCCGCCCGCCGCGCCCTGCCCGCATGCCGCGAGCAGCGCAGCAGCCAGCGCCAGCGACGTGAGCGACGCGCGCGTCCCTGTCCTCGTCATCGACCCCGGTCCTCCCTCGGCGTGGCGCGTCCTGCCAGGCTAGGCGGCCCGGTCGGGGATCCCGCCAGCCAGCGGCGTGTGTCGTCGGCGGCCCCGCTCGGCCGGTCGGGTGAACCGCGCCGGTCACCGGTCCCCGCGGCCGCCGAGGTGCCGATGGTCGGGAAGGAGCACGGGAGGTCGACCATCGAGGCAGCCGGCGAGCCCGCGGTGCACGTCCGCGGCCTGCGCAAGACGTACCGGACGTTCACGCTGCGCGAGACCGTGGCCGTCGACCGGCTCGACCTCACGGTCCCCGCGGGCGGCGTGCACGCGTTCCTCGGGCCGAACGGCTCGGGGAAGACGACGACGATCCGCATGCTCCTCGGCCTCGCACGTCCCGACGCGGGCACCGTGCACCTGTTCGGCACGCCCGTGCCGCAGCGGCTGCCGGACGTCGTGGGGCGGGTCGGCGCGATCGTCGAGAACCCCAAGCTGGTCCCGGGCTTCTCGGGCCGCCGGAACCTGCGCCTGCTCGCCACCGCCGTCGGCGTGCCGCACACCCGCGTCGAGGAGGTGCTCGAGCGCGTCGGGCTGCGCGACCGCGGCGCCGACCAGTTCCGCCGCTACTCCCTCGGCATGAAGCAGCGCCTCGCGATCGCGGCCACCTTGCTCAAGGACCCCGACCTGCTGATCTTCGACGAGCCGACGAACGGCCTGGACCCCGCGGGCATCCGCGACGTCCGCGCGACGATGCGGTCGCTCGCCGACGAGGGGCGCACGGTCCTCGTGTCGAGCCACATCCTCGCGGAGGTCGAGCAGGTCGCCGACACCGTGTCGGTCGTCGCCCGCGGACGCCTGGTCGCCGAGGGGACCGTCGCGGCCCTGCTCGCGGGCGACGGCGGTGCCGCGGTCCGCGTCGGCGTCGCGGAGCCCGAGCGGGCCACGGCGCTGCTGGCCGCGCGCGGGTGGGCCGTGCGCCGGGACGGGCACGGCCCACCCG
>NZ_BIMR01000342.1 GCF_004306155.1 Cellulomonas biazotea | reverse complement strand
GGCCCCGGTCAGGCGGCGGGGTCGTCCTCGGACGCGTCGGCGGTCGTCGCGACCCCGGCCTGCGCGGGCTCGCGGCGCAGGAGGTCGCCCGGCTGGCAGTCGAGGACCTCGCACAGTGCCTCGAGCGTCGAGAAGCGGACGGCCTTGGCGCGGCCGTTCTTGAGGACCGCGAGGTTGGCGGGGGTGATGCCGACGCGGTCGGCGAGCTCGCCGACGGACATCTTGCGGCGCGCGAGCATGACGTCGATGTCGACGACGATCGGCATCAGATCACCTCGTCGAGCTCGGCGCGCAGGGTGGTCGCGGTGGTGTCGAGGGCGACGGCCTTGGCGAGCAGGATGCGCAGGACGAGGACGAGCAGCGCGACGAGCGCGGTCCCGGCGCCGGCGACGACGACGAGCAGGACGAGCCCTGGTGCGACGGCCTCGCCGGGGGCGAGGACGAACGACAGGACCACCGCGAGGAGGGTCGCGGTGACCGCGCAGCCGATGACGACGTCGACGTAGCGGAACGCCTGGGGGGAGAAGACGGTGTCCCGCCTGACCAGGGTGAGCAGGCGCCAGATGCAGACCAGCGCGACCTCGACGGTGACGATGCCGAGGAAGGCGACGACCGGGACGGTCCAGCGCAGGTGCGCGACCTCGGGTCCGCCGTCCTCGATGTCGAGGCCGAGTGCCGGCAGCACCATGAGCTGTACGACGAGCAGCCCGGCGAGCATCAGCACGATGACGAGGCGCAGGGCGAGCACGGCCAACCGACCCATGGGGGAACCTCACTTCGATCGTCGAGCTATCGAATAACGATAGAAGACTATCGACGCTCGATGGATCGAGCAAGCGCGACCGAGGCCGCCCGCGTTGCCCCGGGATGTCGCGGGGGCGGGCGGACGGCCTCGGTCCAGGAGGGGCCGGTCAGTCCTCCTGCTCGGGGCGGCGCGTCAGCCGGTCGCGCAGGTCGCGCCCGGCGTCGTGCTGCTGCCGTTCTTGTAGAACGTGACGCCGAACGAGTTCCCGGCGCCGTTCGGCCGGGCCTGCCGCGTGCTGCCGCTGCCGCTCAGCGCCGCGTTCCAGCTGCTCTGCACCGACTGGCCGCCGTTCAGCGAGAGCGTCACGACCCAGCTGCTCGAGCCGCTCACCGAGTAGGTGACGTTGAAGCGGTCCGACCACTCGTCGCCGCGGGTCGCGGTGACGGTGCACGACCCCGTGCCGCCACCCCCGCCGCCGCCTCCGCCACCACCCCCGCCGCCGGTGCTGGACGGGGCGACCGCCCGGCCCGTGCTCGACGAGATGTGCCCGGTGCACAGGTTGCGCGAGCGCAGGTCCTGCAGGATCCCCGGCAGCGCCTGGACCGTCGCGGCGGGCCAGTCGTGCATGAGGATGACCTGGCCGTTCGTCAGTCGGCCCGCGGCCTGACGGATCGCGTCGGCGCTCGCGTTGTTCCAGTCGTTGGAGTCGACGTCCCACAGGACCTCCCGCAGCCCGAGCGACGACTCGACGGCCTTGAGCGTCGCGTTCGTCTCCCCGTAGGGCGGCCGGAAGAGCGTCGGCGTGACGCCGGCCGTCTGCTGGATCGCCTGCTGCGTGCGGCTGAGCTGCGACTGGATGTCGCTCTGGCTCAGGTTCACCAGGTGCGGGTGGTCCCACGAGTGGTTCCCGATCTGCACGCCCGCGTTCTTGTAGGCCTGCATGAGCGACGCGTTGTTCTGCGCGTTCTGGCCGGTCGGGAAGACCGTCGCGGTCGCGTTGTTCGACGCCAGGGTGCTGAGGATCTGGTTCGTCGTGCCGCTGGTGGGGCCGTCGTCGAAGGTCAGGCCCACGTAGCCCGCGGAGCAGGACTGCGGCGTCGTCGGCTGCGGCGTGGGGTTCGTCGTCCCGCCCCCGCCTCCGCCCGACCCGGCGCACGCCGCGGCGGGGGTCGTGCTGTTCCCGTTCTTCATGACGGTGACGCCGAAGCTGTTGCCCGAGCCGTTCGACGTCGCGGTGCGCGTCGAGCCGCTGCCGGAGAGCGTGGCGTTCCACGAGTTCTGGATGCTCTGGCTTCCGTTGAGCGCGAGGTTGACGGACCACGTGCTGGCGCCGCTCACGGTGTAGGTGACGTTGAAGCGGTCGGACCACTCGTCGCCGCGCGTCGCGGTCACCGAGCAGCCGGTGCTGCCACCACCGCCACCACCGCCACCGCCACCACCGCCGCTGCTGGAGCCCTCGCTCACGGTGATGTTCGAGCTGCCGCTGCTCTGGTACCCCTCGGTCGCCATGATCATGTAGTTGTGGTTGCCGAGGTTCATGCCCTTGGACGCCCACGCGTCGAAGTGGTTGCCGGACGTGATCGTGCCGCCGACCCGCTTCGACTGCCGCACGGACCAGTACTGGTAGAAGGTCTTGGTGCCCTCGATCGACGGCTGGTTGACGCGCTGCGTCCGGTAGATGTCGTAGGTCCCGCCGTCGCTGGTGACGGTCCCCATGTGCGTGCCGGTCGGGCGGTAGGTGCCCCACGAGTCGACGATGTAGTACTCGATGAGCGGGTTCTGGGTCCAGCCGTAGAGCGTGAGGTAGGCGTTGCCGGACGGGTTGAACTGGCCGGAGTAGCTGACGGTCTTGCGGCCGCCGGTGCTCCAGCCCTTGCCGGCGACGAAGTTGCCGGTGTTGCTCCACTGGGTGGCGTAGCTGCCCCCGGACCCCAGGTCCATGGAGATCGAGCCGGGCGTGTCCGTCCAGAACGAGTAGAACCAGCCGTTGTTCGTGCCGGTCGAGTTGGACGTGACGGCCGCGGCGGCGGGGCTGGCGACCGCGAGGGCGCCCCCGACGAGGGCACCGGCGGCCAGCAGGCCCGTCAGTGCCCGCCAGGGGCGTCGGCGCGTGAGGGCGGTGCGCGTCGTGCGCGTGTCGGGCATCGGGCACTCCTTCGTGCGGGATCCGCGGATCGATATCGTTATCGGACCGGACTCTGCACCTGCCCTCACGCACCCCGGAACGCCCCTGAAGCGATTACGTCGGCCCGGCGCGCACTTTCGACACCCGGCGACTTTCGACACCCAGGGCGCGGGCGTGCGCGGGGTGCCGCCGAGCGTCCGCCGTCGGCAGGATGGGCGCGTGCCGGAACCCCAGCCCGCCCTCGTCCTGCGTCGACCCGCACCCGCCGACGAGGCCCAGGTCCGTGGCGCCGCCCGCGAGCTCGCCGCCGAGGGGTTCGACTTCGCCCCGCTGCTCGACGACCTCGCCTGGCCCGACTGGCTCGCCACGATGGCCGACCGAGAGGCGGGCCTCCACCTTCCCGAGGGGATCGTCCCGGAGACGTTCGTCCTCGCGACGCTCGACGGGGTCGTCGTCGGCCGCGGCTCGGTCCGGCACCGTCTGACGCCCGCACTGGAGCGGCTCGGCGGGCACGTCGGCTACGCCGTCCGCCCCGGGCACCGTCGACGCGGGTACGCCACCGTGATCCTGCGCGGCTGCCTGGACCTGGCCGCAGCGGCCGGGGTCCACGCCGCGCTCGTCACCTGCGCCGACACCAACACCGCGTCGGCACGGACGATCGAGCGGGCCGGGGGAGTCCTGCGCGACGTCCTCGTCGACAGCGACGGTCGCGCCACCCGCCGCTACGACGTCCCGACCGCCCGGGCGTGACGAGGGGGACGGGCCGCGCGGCCCGCCCCCCTCGTGGTCGGCGGCGTCAGCCGGCGGTGCCGGTGACCGTCGTGCCGCTGCGCAGGACGGTGTACGTGACCTGCTCGCCGCTCCAGAAGTGGAACGTCAGCGTCACGGGCGAGCCGTCGGTGACCTCGGCGAAGAACGCCGGCCGCAGCACGATCGTCCCGGCGGTGGTGTCGGGAGCGAAAGTCACGTCGAACTCCTTGAAGGACGTCCACCCGTGCGGGCCCGCGTTCGACCCGTCGGCGTACCGGGCCTCCATCGTCGCGAGCCGGTCGCCGCGGAACGCCGTCGGGATCGCGAACGCGTCGGTCGTGCCCGCCGCGTCGGACAGCACGGGCGCGTCGGCGCTGACGACCTCGACGCGCCACGGGACGCCCTTCGAGAACCGGACCTCGACCTCGGCGCGCGTGCCGTAGGTGCCGTCGCCGAGCAGGCGGCCGAGCAGGGCGGCGGGCAGCGTGAGGGTGCTCCCGGCGAGCGTGTAGTCCTTGCCGGGCTTGAGCTTCGTCGAGCCGACCCAGAGCCCCTTGACGGTGTTCCCGTTGAGGTTCAGCGTCACCACCTGGTCGGTGACGGCGGCCGGGCGCACGAAGACCTGGTCGGTCGACGCCGTGCCGGAGCGCCGCTTCCACGACGACTCGATCTGCGCGAACAGCTCCGGGTCGCGCCACGTGAGCGCGGTGCGGTCGAGGTGCTGGCCGTTGTCCCACCACATGGTGGTGACGCCCGCGGTGCGCGCCTCGTGCCCGAGGTGCTCGAAGAACCTGAGCTTCTCGCCCTGCTCGATCGTGCCCGTGTGCCGGTCGAAGCCGAGCAGCCCGTACTCGCCGAGGATCACGGGGATGCCGCGCGCGCCGAGCGTCTGGCTGACCCGCGCGAACGCGCCCGCGGTGTCGGCCTGCGCGGTCGCGTCGTAGCGGTAGCCGCCCGCGACGTTCACGCTGAACGGCCAGTAGCCGTAGTAGTGGAACGTCGCCGCGAGGTTCGGGTCGTCCAGCGCGTCGAACGTCGCGACGAGCGCGTCGAGTCGCGCCTGGCCGGAGTCGGTGTGCAGGGTCGGCAGGACCAGGACGCGGTCGGCGTTGCGACCGCCCGACGCGCGCACGACCTCGTGGAACCGGACGTTGAGCTCGTCGAGCAGCGCGTAGGCCTGGTCGTCGGCGGCGCCCGCGAACTGCGGCTCGTTGATGCTCTCGAACAGCAGGGTGCGGGGGTGGTCGCGGAACCGCTCGGCGAGCTGCTCCCAGGTGGCCGTGAACTGCGCGAGCACGGCGTCGTGCTGCGACGGCATCTGGTTCGTCCACATCCACGAGTCGTGGTGCAGGTCGAGCAGGACGGTGAGGTCCTCGTCGAGCGCCCAGTCGACGACCTCCTCGATGCGGTCGAGCACCGCGGGCGCGATCGTGTACGTCGGCGCGGGGCCCTCGTGCTGGCCGAGCGTGACGGGCAGGCGGATGCTGCGGAAGCCCTGGTCCTCGACCTCGTCGAGCAGCGCGCGGGTGACGCGCGGGTTGCCCCAGGCGGTCTCGTCGGCGCCGACGGCGTCGAAGGTGTTGCCGAGGTTCCAGCCGGGCTGCATCGCGGCGACGACCTTCGCGGCCGACGGGGTGCGGGGGCCGTGGCGGGCGGGGTCGGCCGATCCGGCGGCGGCGGGCGCTGCGGTGGCCGCCGCGAGCGCGAGGGTGGCGGCGACGGCCGCGAGGCCGCTCCAGAGGGGTCGTCTCACAGGTGGTGCCCTTCCGTCGGGCGCACGCGAGACCGTCGTCGGCTCCTCGTCGAGCGCGTCGTGGGAGGCGTCGACCGGGACGTCGAAGCGCTTCGACGTGAAGTGTAGGGGCCGTTCGTCCGGTTCGCACCCCTCCGAAACGCATCGGAGGGGTGCGTCACCACCGGTCAGGGGCGCAGCAGCACCTTCGTGGCGCGCCGCTCGTCCATCGCCTTGTACGCCTCGGCGACCTCGTCCAGCGGCAGCTCCAGGTCGAACACGACACCGGGCTGCAGGCGGCCGTCGAGCACCTCGGGCAGCAGCTCCTCGATGTAGCCGCGCACGGGGGCGACACCGCCGCGCACGCCCACGTTGGTGCTGAACATGGTCTGCACCGGCAGCTCCGGGCCGCCCGCGGGCACGCCCACGAACCCGACCTGGCCGCCGGGCCGCGCGGACCGCAGCGCCTGGTCCATCGACTCCTTGGTGCCGACGCACTCCAGCACGACGTCCGGGCCGACGCCGTCGAACATCTCCTTGAGCCGCGCGACGCCCTCGTCGCCGCGCTCCGGCACGACGTCCGTGGCGCCGAGGGTGCGGGCCAGCGCCTGCCGCTCGGGGTGCCGCGACATCGCGACGATGCGCGTCGCGCCGAGCCGCCGGGCGGCGGCGACCGCGCACAGGCCGACCGCGCCGTCGCCGACGACCGCGACAGTCGACCCCGGGCCGACCCCGCCCGAGACGGCCGCGTGGTGCCCGGTGCCCATCACGTCGGACAGCGTGAGCAGGTGCGGCACGAGCGCGCGCCCCTCGGTGCTCTCCAGGTCCACGCCCGGGACGACGACGAGCGTGCCGTCGGCCAGCGGCACGCGGACCCGCTCACCCTGGCCCGCGTCCGCGAAGCCGCCCTCGCGGTCCTGCGAGCCCCACCAGCCGCCGTGCAGGCACGACGTCGAGACGCCGTTGACGCAGTTGGTGCACGTGCCGTCGCACACGTAGAACGGCGCGATGACCGCGTCGCCGACCGCGACGTCCCGCACCGCGTCGCCGACCTGCTCGACGACCCCGATGAACTCGTGGCCGATGCGCTTGGGCTCGCGCGTCTTCTGGACGCCCCGGTAGGGCCACAGGTCCGACCCGCACACGCAGGCCGCGACGACGCGGACGACGGCGTCGCGACCGCTGCCGCCGGCCAGCAGCACCGGGTCCGGGACCTCCTCGACGCGGACGTCCCTCTCGCCGTGGATGACCGTCGCGCGCATCGTGCTCCTCATGGTGGTGCCGGGGTCCCGCGCGGGCGCGGGGCGGGCCGTGCGGGGGACGGCCGTCGTCCATCTTAGGAACCTGCGCGCGACGGCCCGGTGTCACGGATCGCGGGGCTGCGTGGTCGTACGGGTGTCGGGACGCACACCCGGTGCGTCCCGCCCCGGAGGAGGCAGATCCGCATGGCACGCATCGTCGTCGTGGGTGGGGGGTACGCGGGCTTCACCGCGGCCCGCGAGCTCGAGCGGCGGCTGCGGCGCGACGACGTCGAGGTCGTCCTCGTCGACCCGCGCCCGTACATGACCTACCAGCCGTTCCTGCCCGAGGTCGTCGCCGGCTCGGTCGAGGCCCGGCACTCGGCGGTCGCGCACCGGCGGCACCTGCGCCGCACGCGCCTGGTCGCCGGGACGGTGACCCGGATCGTGCACGCCGAGCGGCGCCTCACGGTCCGGCCGGTCGACGGCCCCGACCTGGTCCTGACGTACGACACCCTCGTGCTCACCGCGGGCGCGGTCACCCGCCGGGTGTCGGTGCCGGGCGTCGCCGAGCACGCCATCGGCATGAAGCACGTCGAGGAGGCCGTCGCGATCCGCGACCGCCTGCTCACCGCGTTCGACCGGGCGGCGACCCTGCCGCGCGGGCCGGAGCGCGAGCGGCTGCTCACCGCCGTGTTCGTCGGCGGCGGGTTCTCCGGGGTCGAGGGGTTCGCCGAGCTGCTGTCGCTCGCCCACGACCTCACCCGCCGCTACCCGGAGATCGACCCCGCCGAGGTCGCGTTCCACCTGGTCGAGCTCAGCCCGCGCGTGCTGCCCGAGGTGACCGAGGCGCAAGGGCGCTGGGTCGTGCGGACCCTGACGGAGCGCGGCGCGCACGTCCACCTGTCGACCGGCGTCGTCTCGGCCGTCGACGGCGTCGTCGAGCTCTCGACCGGCGAGCGGATCCCGACCGACCTGCTCGTGTGGACCGCCGGCAACGCCGCCAACCCGGTCGTCGCGACCCACACCGACCTGCCCGTCGACGCGCGCGGGTACGTCGTCGTGCGACCCGACCTGCGCGTCGGCACCGACGACGAGCCCGTCGCGGACGCGTGGGCGGCGGGCGACGCGGCCGCCGTGCCGGACCTCGCGACCCCGCGCCCAGGCGCGCTGGCCGTCCCGAACGCGCAGCACGCCGTGCGGCAGGGGAGGCGCCTCGCGCGGAACGTCGTCGCCGCCCGGCGCGGTCGCCCGACCCGGCCCTACCGGCACGGCAGCCTCGGCGTCGTCGCGACGCTCGGCCTCGGGTCGGGCATCTTCGAGTACCGGCGCCTCGTCGTGCGCGGGCGGCTCGCGTGGCTCATGCACCGCGGGTACCACGTGCTCGCGATCCCGACGTGGGAGCGCAAGGTGCGCGTGCTCGCCGTGTGGCTGACGGCGGCGGTGTTCGGGCGGGACGTGGTCTCGCTCGCGTCGGTCGCGCACCCGCGCGACGCGTTCGTCGCCGCGGGCGAGCCGGACCGACTGACGCGGGCCGCGTAGCCGGACGTCGCCGACCGCTGGACCCGCGCGGCGGGTCGGCGGATCGTGGGGTCGGACGGGCCGCGTCGCGGCCGCGCGGCGAGGAGGCGGAGATGTGCCGATGGATCGCGTACCGGGGCTCCCCGGTGACGCTCGACGAGCTGCTGTACAAGCCCGCGAACTCGCTCGTCATGCAGAGCCTGCACAGCAGGCTCGGCGCGGAGCCGACGAACGGCGACGGGTTCGGCGTCGGCTGGTACGACGAGCACTCGCCGACGCCGGGCGTGTTCCGCAGCATCGAGCCGGCGTGGAGCGACCGGAACCTGCGCGAGCTCGCGCAGCACGTGCGTTCCGGCACGGTCCTGGCGCACGTGCGCGCGACGAGCGGGACGGCGGTGCAGCAGACGAACTGCCACCCGTTCCGGTTCGGGTCGTGGCTGTTCATGCACAACGGGCTCATCGCGGGCTTCCCGTCGCTCAAGCGGGACCTTCTGCTCGCCGTCGACCCGGCACTGTTTCCGCACATCGAGGGGTCGACGGACTCCGAGACGCTGTTCCACCTGGCGCTGACGTTCGGGCTGCAGGACGACCCGCCCGCGGCGATCGCGGCCGCGGTCGGGCTCGTCGAGCGGACCGCGCGGGAGCACGGGGTGCCGTTCCCGGTGCAGGGGACGTTCGCGACGACCGACGGGCGGCGGCTGTGGGCGTTCCGCTACTCGTCGGAGGGGCGGTCGCGGTCGCTGTTCCGCAACCAGGACGTCGCCGTGCTGCGCGCGCAGTACCCCGACAACCCGGTGCTGCACGACCTGTCCGACGACACGCGGATCGTCGTCTCCGAGCCGCTCGGCGACCTGCGCGGTGCGTGGCTCGAGGTGCCGGAGAGCAGCTACCTCGTGGTCGACGACGGCGCGGAGGACGTGCACCCGTTCGCGCCGGTCCGCTCGGCGGCGTAGGGGGCCGGGGGTCGTCTGCTTCGATGGGCCCGACCCCCGAGGAGGACCCGTGCCCGTCGCCGCCCCGCCCCCCGACGACCCCGCCCCGGACGGCTGGCTGCGCGCCGACGACGGCACGGCTTACCCGCCCGGCCCGTGGTTCCTCGGCGCCGACCTGCTGGTGTCGGTCCTGCGGGTCCCCGAGGACCGGGTCGCCGGGCTGGCCGAGGCGCTCCCGCCCGGGCACGCGGTGCTGCCGGTCGGTCGCGCGGCGCTCGTCGGGCTGGCGATGGTCCGGTACGCGCCCGGCGGTGTGCTCGCCTACGACGAGCTGCTCGTCGCCGCGCTCAGCACCGACGGGCGCGCGCCGCGCGTGACGATCCCGCAGATCTGGGTCACGAGCGCCGCGTCACGGTCCGGCGGCCGGGCCCTGTGGGGCATCCCGAAGGACCTCGCCGCGGTGACGCGCACGTCCGAGCCCGGGCCGCGACCCGGCTCGACCGTCGTGCGGACGGAGGTGCGGACGGTCGACGGCGCCGGGATCGCCCGACTCACCGCCCGCGTGGGCCCGCGGCTGTCGCCCGTCCCCGTGTCCCTGCCGCTGCCGACAGCGCAGCGTCGCGACGACGGGTCGGGCGTGATCTCCCGCAACGGCGTGACCGGGACGCTGCGGCGGCTCGCGGTCCGGTGGGACCTGCCGCACGACGGGCCGCTCGGCCACCTGCGCGGGCTGCGGCCCGTCGCGTCGGCCGCCGTCGTGGACGCGTCGGTCGTGTTCGGGCGTCGGGTGGTCGAGTCGTGACCGCGCCGCACCCCGTCGCCGTCGTGACGGGTGCGGGCAGCGGCATCGGCCGGGCGATCGCCGCCGCGCTGGTCGCACGCGGCTGCCGGGTCGTCGTCGCCGACCTCGACCTCGACGCCGCACGGCGCACCGTCGCCGACCTCGGCGAGCACACGGTCGCGCACCGCGTCGACGTCCGGGACACGGCCGCCGTCGCCGCGCTGCTCGACGCCGTGGAGCGCGACCTCGGCCCCGTCGAGGTCTGGGTGAACAACGCGGGCGTCATGCCCACCGGCCGGTTCGCCGAGCAGGACGACGCGACCCTCGACCTCGTGGTCGACGTCGACTACCGGGCGGTCGTGCACGCGACCCGGCTCGTGCTGCCGCGGATGCTCGCGCGCGGCCGCGGGTCCGTCGTCCAGGTCGCGAGCGCGACGGGCCGCAAGCCCATGGCGGGGCTCGCCGTGTACTCGGGCGCGAAGGCCGGCGTCATCGGCTTCACGTCGGCGGTGCGCCGCGAGGTCCGGGGCAGCGGCGTGCACGTCGGCGTCGTCCTGCCGTACCTCGCCGCGACGCCCATGGGTGCGGGCATCCGGCCGCAGCGCGGGTTCCGGGCGGTCACCGCCGAGCAGGTCGCGGCCGAGGTCGTGCGGCTCCTCGACCGGCGCGCGCCCGTCGCGTGGGTGCCGCGCCGGCTCGGGGCGCTGTCACGGGCGTTCGAGTCCCTGCCGCTGCCCGTCCAGGACCGGGTGGACGACTGGCTGCTGAGCGACCGGATCGGGCTCGGCGACCGGGCCGATGACCGGGTCGGTGACCGGGTCGGTGACGAGGGTCGCGGCCACGGCGGGGGTCGCGCCGCCCGCGGGTAGCCGACGGTCGGTCCTACCGGACGCCGTGCGCTGCTCGACGTCCCCGCCCAGCCGGGCGGTGCCGCGTGACCACGTCCGCTGCCCGGCCGTCACGGGTGCCCACGTCGGGTCGGGGGACCATCCCGCGGGGGGCACCCAGCCCTGCGGGGGCGGCGGCCAGCCGTCCGGTGCCGTGAAGCGTGCCGGGGCGAGCTCCGCGGCCGAGGGCACCACGTCGAACGGGAGCGGGTCGGCGTACGTCCGCACCAGGTCGTCGTGCCAGACCTGCGTCGCGCCGAACGCGGTGGCCGTCATCCACGTGAACGCCGTGGCGAGGATCAGCAGCGCGGTCGGGTCGGCGACGTCGAGCGCGACGGTCCCGACGAGGACGACGACGGCGACCGCAGCCGCGACCGTCGTCGTGACGACCGGCCACAGGCGCGTGCCGGGCGGGGCGAGCCGACGCAACCGCCACGCGGCGAGGGGGAGCACGACCATCCAGGCCGCCCACACCCACATGACGACCGCGAGCACCCCGACGACGGCGCGGCCGACGGGGGCCGTGGGCCGGGCGCACGCCTGTGCGGCGGCCTCCTGGCGGACGTGGACGAGCTGGCGGGCCAGCCGGTACGCGACGAACGGCGTGAACGGGACGAGCGCGCCCGACAGGTAGACGAGGGCGGCGGTGACGGTTGCGCGGCGGACGTCGACGGTCCGGGCGGTCGGTGCCGTCGCCGGGAGGACCGCGCCCGTCGGGACGACCCACGGGCCGGGCGGCTCCCGCCGGGCTCGGTACGTCCCGACGAGCCACGCGAGCCGCAGGACGAGCAGCGGTCCGAGGACGAGGAACGAGGTGACGCGGTCGGCGACGGCGCCGGTCCCCACCAGCACTGCGAGGACCCACCAGCCGAGGACGACGGCGACGACGGCGCTGAGCAGCAGGTCGACCGACTTCTCCCGCGGTGGCTGGTCCACCCCGGCGGCCGACAGCGTCCGCTGCTCCTGCGTGTAGAGGCCGGTGCACCGCGGGACGTGCCAGGTGGAGGTCGTGCGGGCGAAGACCTCCTCGGGCTCGCCCGTCAGGTTGAACAGGACGCGCTTGACGCGGAAGGCGGTGACGCCCGGGCGCAGCACCGCGTAGGTCGACAGCACGAGCACGAGCACGAGGGCGGCGAGGCTCTGGGCGTCCGCCTGGTCGAGGCGGTCGGCGAGGCCGGCGAGGCCGTCGGGCGTGAGGGTCGAGATCGCGGAGATCGCGGCGCTGAGGGTCTCGCGCAGCGCCGTGACCTGACCGGTGTCGCCGCCGGGCCCGGTCAGGCCGAAGGCGAGGGTCTCGACCTGCAGCGCGACCCACCCGACGATCGTCCGGCCCACGACGAGGGTCGCGGCGGCGGCCGCGACGACGAACCAGCGCCAGCGCACGGGGCGCAGCGAGAGCAGGAAGTCGGCGACGGCCTGCCGC
>NZ_BIMR01000341.1 GCF_004306155.1 Cellulomonas biazotea | reverse complement strand
CCGCCGGGCTCGCCGTCACGCGCTCGCCGCCCGGTCGTGCGCTCGTCGCCCGGCCGCGGGGGTCACCGCCCTGTCGCGCGGTCGCCGTCCGATCGCGTGCGGCCCACCGGATCTCGTGTGAAGGTCGAGCCACGCGTCCGGCACCGCGGCGCGTGACGCGGGCCGGAGCCGGCCACCGGCCCGCCGGGAGGGGCCATGCGTCGCCGTGCTCGACCGACCCTCGCCGCGGGCGTGCTCGTCGCGCTGCTCGTGGCCCTCGGTGCCGTGTCCGGCGCGGCGACGCCGGCCGTGGCGCAGGTCGACCCGTCGGTCACCGGGACGCTGTCGCTGTTCAAGCGCATCGAGAACCTCGACACGGGTGCGAGCGAGGGCCGCCGCGAGCTGTGGACGATGACGGCCGTCAACACCGAGGACGCGGCGTACACGTTCACCGGCAACGGGCTCAACGGCGTGCAGTCGCTCACGGTCCCCGCGGGCGACTACACGATCAGCGAGTCCGGCGGGGTGCCCGGCTACGCGTTCGTCAGCTGGGACTGCGGGGCGGCGGGGTCGTTCACGACGCCCACCCCGACGATCACGGTGCCGCCCGGCGGCGGCGTCACGTGCACCGTCCGCAACGACGCGATCCAGTCCAGCCTGACGCTGCGCAAGGTCGTCGAGGGCGGCCCGGCGAGCCCCGACGCGTGGAACCTCACCGCGCAGGGCCCCACGACCCTCACAGGCCCGGGGACCGTCGGCGGGCCGGTGCGGATCGGTGAGTACCGGCTGTCCGAGTCCGGTGGCCCCGAGGGGTACGACGCCGGCGCGTGGGTCTGCACGGGCGGCACCCAGACCGGCCCGACGAGCGTCGTCGTGCAGCTCGACCAGGACGTCGACTGCGTCGTCACCAACACGCGCGAGGCGGCGACGCCGCACCTGCTGACCTTGCGCAAGGAGGTCGTCGGCGGCCCCGCGGGCGTGGCCGACTTCCGCCTGGGCGGCACGGGACCGACCGGCACGTCGGTGGGTGTCACGGGCTCGCCGAACGTCACCCAGGTGCCTGTCCCGTCGGGCTCCTACGCGCTGTTCGAGGCCGCGCTCACGCCCGTCGCGCAGCAGGGCTACACGGCGAGCCCGTGGACGTGCACCGCCGGCACCGTCACGGGCAGCACCCTCGTGCTCGCCGACGGGGACGGCGACGCGACCTGCACGGTCACGAACACGTGGACCGGCGGGACGCTCACGCTCGAGAAGGCCGTCGTCGGCGGGAACCTCATCCCGCAGGCGTGGACCCTCACCGCGACGGGACCCGGGGGCGTCGTCGCCACCGGTCGCCACGGAGCCGCCGCGGTCACGGACGTCGCGCTCCCGAGCGGCACGTACACGCTCGCCGAGTCCGGGCCCGGCAACTACGCGACGTCCGGGTGGGTGTGCTCCTCGGGCGGTGTCGGGACGGACCAGGTGCAGGTCACCCCCGGCGCCGACATCACGTGCACGGTCACCAACACGATCGAGCGGGGCAGCCTCACGCTCCTCAAGGTCGTCGACAACCGTGCGGGCGGCACGGCGCGGCCCGCCGACTTCACGCTCACCGGCGTCGACGCCGTGTCGGGCACCGTGATGAGCGGGGCGGCCGGGTCGGTCGACGTCACGCACGTGCCCGTCGACGTCGGCTCCTCGTGGGCCCTCACCGAGTCGGGCCCGCCCGGGTACACGGCCGGGCCGTGGACCTGCGACGGCGCACCGGTCGCCGCCGGCGTCGTCACCGTGACCACGGAGGCCGACGTCGTCTGCACCGTCGCCAACACGTGGGCGGGCGGGTTCCTCACGCTCGTCAAGGACGTCGAGGGCAGCAGCGCGCCCGCGGCGTCGTGGACCCTGACCGGCACGGGGCCGGAGGTGGTGGTCGCCGGCGCCAGCGGGTCCGCGGCGGTGACCCGCGTGCCCGTGCCCGCCGGCGACTACACGCTCACCGAGACCGTCGTCGCCGGGTTCGACGCGTCGCCCTGGGACTGCGGGCCCGCGCCGCTCACGGGGGACGTCGTGTCGGTCGCCGTCGGGGCGGACGTCACGTGCACCGTCACCAACACCGCGACGCAGCCCCACCTCACCCTGACCAAGCTCGTCGTGAACGACGCGGGCGGCACGGCCGCCCCGACGGCCTGGACGCTCGGCGCGACCGGCCCCACGACGTTCAGCGGCGTCACCGGGTCGCCGTCGGTCACCCGCGTCGCCATCACCCCCGGCACGTACACGCTCGCCGAGTCGCCCGCGACGACGCCCGGCTACGAGGCGTCCGACTGGCTGTGCGAGGCGGGCACGACGCGCATCGCGGCGCCCGACGGCGTCCTCGTGGTGCCCGCGACCGCCGCCGACGGCACGCCGTTCACCGACGACGTGCGCTGCGCCGTGGTCAACTCCGACGTCGACCCCGTCCTCACGCTCGTCAAGGACCTCGACAACCGCGGCGGCGGCCCCGCCGACCCGTCGGCGTTCGTGCTGCTCGCCATCGGCGACCGCGGGCTCCTCGTCGGGGCCACGGGCACCCCCAGCGTCACGGGCGTGCCCGTCGGCGCGGGCTCCTACCGGCTCTACGAGATCGGGGCGCCGTACTACGCGGAGGAGGGCTGGGCGTGCGTCGACGCCGGCGGCGGCGCGGTGCCCGTGACGGGCGGTGCGGTCGACCTCGCGCTCGGCGACGACGTCACCTGCACCGTGACGAACCGCTGGACGCGCGCGCAGCTCACCCTCGTGAAGTCCGTCGACGGGGGCCCCGCCGACCCCCAGGAGTGGCTGCTCGTCGGCTCGGCACCGGGCGGGTCGTCGTTCAGCGGGACGTCGGGGACGCCCGGGGCCACGGGTGTCGTCGTGCCCGGCACGTACACGCTGACCGAGGTCCCGCAGACGCCGCTCGCGACGCTCGGGTACGACCCCGCCGGCTGGGACTGCGGCCCCACGCACCCGGTGACCGACGGGACGGTCGACCTCGCGGAGAACGACGAGGTGACCTGCACCGTCACCAACGTGTGGGCCGGTGGGCGGCTCACGCTGCAGAAGGTGGTCTTCGGGGGTGACGCGCAGCCCACCGACTTCACGCTCACCGCGAGCGGGCCGACCGGGTCGTGGCAGGGCGTCGCGGGCAGCACGCAGGTCACCGGGATCCCCGTCGTGCCCGGCGTCTACCGGCTCGCGGAAGGGCTCGACGGCCCGGTCGGCTACCGCCTCGAGCGCTGGACCTGCGACGGCGCCGTCGTGCTGGGCGACGCGGTGGTCGTCCCGCGCGGCGCCGACGTGACGTGCGCGGCGCTCAACGTGTACGCGCCGCCCGTTCCTCCGGACCCGCCCGACCCGCCCGACCCACCCCAGCCGCCCGTGACGCCGGTCCCGCCCGTCGACCCTCCGGCGGGTGCAGCGGGCGACGGCGGAGCGAGCCTGGCGACGACCGGCGCGACCGGCGGTGCGCTCGCGCTCCTCGGCCTCGCGCTCCTCGCGGGCGGTGCGGCGCTCCGGCTGGTCCGGCGAGGTCGACCCGGCTGACCTGCGCCCTCGGGGTGACCGTGCTTGGCTGACCCCGGGTGCCACGACCGACCGGGGGGCGGGATGGACGACAGCCGACGTGACGACGACGGGGGCCCGCCGCCGGACGGACCCGACGCGCCCGCCACCGCCCCGCCACCGCCGGACGCCCCCGCCGAGACACCCGCGGACAGTCCCGCCGCAGCGTCCCCGGACCCTCGCGCCGTGCGGCGCGCGCGGTGGGGTGGCGCGGGACCCCGCACGCACGACCGTGACCGGCCCAGCGAGGCCGTCTCGCACGGCGGCCCCACGGCCCCGGTCCCGACCGTCGCGCCCGCGTCACC
>NZ_BIMR01000340.1 GCF_004306155.1 Cellulomonas biazotea | reverse complement strand
GCGTCGACGCGCTGGCCGCCGCGGTGCGGTCCGCGCTGGCGTCGCCGGCCCGGCTGCGGGCACCGGCGGACCCGCCCGGGCGCGTCGGCTCCGACAGTGGCGCCTCCGCGGGTCCCGGTGCGGTCCCGGACTCCGACGCCCGGCTCGCCGAGGCCGAGGCGATGTTCGCGTGGGTCCAGGACGTCCTCGCCGACGCCGGGCTCGACCGCCCCGCCGGCCCCACGACCCGCACCTGGTCCGACCGCGTCGACGCCGTCCTGCTGCGCCCCTGGGTCGGCCTGCCCGTGCTGCTCGCCGTCATGTGGGCGCTGTTCGAGCTCGTCACCGTCGCCGCCGCACCGCTCATGGACGCCGTCGACGCGGCCCTCAACGGCTGGCTCGGCGGCGGGCTGCAGACCGTCCTGCGCCCCGCACCCGACTGGGTCGCGTCGTTCGTCGTCGACGGCGTCCTCGCGGGCGTCGCGACGGTCGCGTCGTTCGTGCCGCTCATGGCGCTAATGTTCGTCGCCGTCGCCCTGCTCGAGGACTCCGGCTACCTGGCCCGCGCCGCGTTCGTCGCCGACCGCGCGATGCGGGCCCTGGGCCTCGACGGGCGGGCCGTCCTGCCGCTCGTCGTCGGCTTCGGGTGCAACCTGCCCGCGCTGTCCGGCACGCGCGTCCTGCCGCACGCGCGGCAGCGGCTGCTCACCGGCCTGCTCGTGCCGCTCACGTCGTGCACCGCCCGCCTGACGGTCTACCTCATGCTCGCGAGCATCTTCTTCCCGCGGTCGCCCGGCACCGCGGTCCTCGGGATGTACGTCGGGTCGGCGCTGCTCGTCGTCGGCGTCGGCGCACTGCTGCGGCGCACCGCGTTCCGCGACCTCGTGCGCGAGCCGTTCGTCCTCGCCCTGCCCGCCTACCAACGGCCCCGCCTGCGAGCCATCGCCGCGTCCACGTGGGTGCGGGTGCGGGCGTTCGTCACCAAGGCGGGCGCGATCATCGTCGCGACCCTGTCCGTCGTGTGGGTGCTCATGGCCGTGCCCGCGACCGGCGGCCACACCGTCGCCGACGTGCCCGTCGAGGACAGCGTCTACGGCCGCGTCGCCGAGGGGATCTCGCCGGTCTTCGCGCCCGCCGGGTTCGCCGACTGGCACGCGTCGGCGGCCCTCATGACGGGGTTCGTCGCGAAGGAGGTCGTCGTCGGCTCGATGGCGCAGACGTACGCCGTCGCCGAGCCCGAGGACCCGTCGCTGCCCGGCGACCTCGGCAGCCAGCTCGCCGCCACGTTCGACCGGACCTCCGGCGGCGCGCCCGCCGCGGCCGCGCTCGCGTTCATGGTGTTCGTCCTCGCGTACACGCCGTGCCTCGCGACGCTCGCCGAGCAGGCGCGGCTGTTCGGGTGGCGTTGGACGACGGGCGCCGTCGCCGCGCAGCTCGTCCTCGCGTGGGTCCTCGCCGTCGGCGTCTTCCAGGTCGGGCGGCTGCTGTGAGCGTCCTCGCCGACGTCCTGCGCGAGACCGACCGCGGGCTGCGGCCCGCACGCGTCGCCGCGGTCCTCGGCCTGCCGCTCGACCTCGTCACCGCGTCGCTCGACCACGCCGCGGCCGTCGGGCTCGTCTCCCAGCCCCTCGACGGGTGCACCGGCTGCGCGCCGCGCGAGGTCCGGCCGCCGTCCTGCGCCGGGTGCCCGCTGGCCGGCTGACCGGGCTGACCCGGCTGGCCCGGCTGGCCCGGCCCTGCTGTCCGAGGCCCGTTCGCGGCGTCGCGGCGTCGGCGCACCGCTACGGTGCCGATGTGGAGACGATCGCCGAGGCGCAGCAGGGGCAGCGGTCCGGGAGCGGGCGCGTCGCCGCGGTCGTCGTGACGGGCGTCGGCGCCCTCCTGCTGTCCGCGTACCTGCTCTTCGCGGCGGTCGTCACCGTCGCCCCGTTCTTCGGCGAGCAGCCGACCTCACAGGACAGGTCGGAGTCGACGCTGCTCGTCGTCCTCGCGGTCGCCGTGTGGGTCGTGCCCGTCGTGACCGCCGGGGTGCTGCTGGGCCGGCGCGCCGCCGCGATCACCGTCGCGGCGCTCCTCGTCCTGGGGGCCGTGCTCGGGATCGTCGCCGTCGCCCTGCTCGGCGCCTGACCGGTCGTCCTGCGTCGGCGTCGTCGCACGCGACCGGCGCGCCCGTCGCGCAGACGGGCTCTGCCCTCACACGACGAGCGACTGCCCGCCGTCGACGAAGACCTCCGTGCCGGTCACGTGGCTCGCGGCGTCGGACACGAGGAACGCGATCGCGTCCGCGACCTGCGACGCCGCCCCCGGCTCGGCTCCCGTGAGCGGGATCTGCCCGTCGGGGAACTCCGCCCGCACCCCCAGCCCCTCGGTGTTCCGCTGCTCGGTGTTGTCGTCGATCTCGGTCTCGATCCCGCCCGGGCACACGACGTTGACGCGCACGCCCCGGGGCGCGAGCTCGACCGCGACCATGCGCGCGAACGCGACCTGCCCCGCCTTGCTCGTCGCGTACGCCGACGCCCCCGAGTTGCTGAAGGTCCGCGTCCCGTTGATCGACGACACCACGACCACGGCCCCGCCCTGCCGCACGAGCAGCGGCACCGCGTACCGGACGGTGAGAAACGTGCCCGTGAGGTTGGTCGCGATCGTGGCGCCCCACTCGTCGGGCTCGATCTGGTCGACCGGCGCCCACACGCCGTTCACCCCGGCGTTCGCGACGACCACGTCGAGGCGGCCGAGCTCGGAGTCGATGCGGGCCACGACGTCGCGCACGGCCTGCGCGTCGGCGACGTCGGCCGCGAGCGCCAGCGCGGTGCCCCCGCTCGCCCGGATCTCGTCGGCGACCTCGTCCGCGCTGTCCTGCGAGTGCCCGAGCGGGACGACCGTCGCACCCTGCCGTGCCAGCAGGACCGCGGTGGCCCGCCCGATGCCCGACCCGGCGCCCGTCACGAGCGCCACCTTGCCCGCCAGCGACATGTCGACCCTCCCCGTCGGATCGCTCGACGCTAACCGCGCGGCACGCCCACCGCCCGCCGGGACCGGGCGGGTCCGGTCCGGTCCGGTCGACGCGTCAGGCCTCGCGGCTGCGGCGCAGGCGGAAGTCGTCCGCCATCTGCTGCGCCTGGGCGCTGATGACGCGGCGGAGGTCGTCGTAGAGCAGGCACGTGCGCGCCTCGCTGGCACCGCCCGCGACCGCCCGCTGCCAGGCACGTCGCGCGGCGGCGACGTCGGCATTCGTGATCTCCACCCCGTCCATGGGAAGGAGCCTCACCTCCGGACGTGGGATGAATCGAGGGTGGTGGCACCTACTCCACCCGATCGAGTGGCGCGTTGGAGTGCCTGCGTCACCGACACGGCCGCGTCGCGCGACCGCCCGTCTCAGAGGGTGGTCGCGTCGCGACGCTCGTACGGTGGGAGTCGGCCGGGGAGCGGCCGTCCGCAACGACGCGCAGGGGGCAGCCATGCTGTCGACGAGTGCCCGACCGGTCGTGGAGGCGACGCTGCCGGTCGTGGCCGAGCACATCCGGGAGATCGCGCAGCGGTTCTACGAGCACATGTTCGCCGCCCGGCCGGACCTGCTCGACGGGCTGTTCAACCGCGGCAACCAGGCCGAGGGCACGCAGCAGGTCGCCCTGGCCGGGTCGGTCGCCGCGTTCGCGACGGCCCTCGTGTCGCACCCCGAGCAGCTCCCCGAGCGGCTGCTGGACCGCGTCGCCCACAAGCACGCGTCGCTCGGCCTGCGTCCCGACCAGTACGGCGTCGTGCACGAGCACCTGTTCTGGGCGATCGGCGACGTCCTCGGCGACGCGGTGACACCCGAGGTCGCGGCCGCGTGGGACGAGGTCTACTGGCTGATGGCGTACGCGCTCATCCACCAGGAGCGCGGCCTGTACAGCGCCCGCGGCGTGCGGCCGGAGACGGTGTGGCGGCAGTGGCAGGTCGTCGAGAAGATCCCCGAGACCGCCGACGTGGTGTCGTTCGTCGTGCGCCGCACGGACCACCGGTCGGTCCGCACGTCCCTGCCCGGTCAGTACGTGACGGTCAAGGTGCTCATGCCCGACGGCGTGCACCAGCCCCGCCAGTACAGCCTCACGCGGGCCGACGACGGCGACCACCGGCGGTTCGCCGTCAAGCGGGTGCACGGCGGCGCGAAGCCCGACGGCGAGGTGTCGAACCTGCTGTGCGACACCGTGCAGGTCGGCGACGAGCTCACCCTGTCGCTGCCGTTCGGGGACGTCGTGCTCGACGAGTCGGGGGCACCGGTCGTGTTCGTCAGCGCCGGCATCGGCATCACCCCGATGGCGGGCATGCTGTCCCACCTGGTCGCCGCGGGGTCGGACCTGCCGGTCCTGGTCCTGCACGCCGACGCCGACGAGTCGTCGTTCGCGCTGCGGCAGCAGGTCCTCGACGACGTCCGGGCCCTGCGCGACGGCGCGGTGCATGTCTGGTACGAGCGCGACACGACCAGCACCCTGCCCGTCGACGGCGTGCACGAGGGTCTGCTCGACGTCGCGGACGTCGACCTGCCGGACGGGTCGGCGTACTACCTGTGCGGCCCGGTGCCGTTCCTGCAGGCGGTGCGCAGCGCGCTCGTCGCGCAGGGCGTCCCGCCGCGCGACATCCAGTACGAGGTGTTCGGCCCGGACCTGTGGCAGGCCGACCTGCAGACCGACCCGGCGCCGGACGCCTGACCGCTGGGACCCGCGGCGGCTCAGAAGCCCGTGTACCGCCCGGGCCGGTGGTTGAACGTGACGATGAGGCTGAGCAGCACCGCGCCGCCTGCCGACACGAGCACCTGCACCGGGGGCGCGACCAGCAGCGCCGCGAGCACGACCGCGGTGTCGAGCACCATGAGCACGTGCCCGGCCCGGATGCCGGACCGCTCCTGCATCATCACGGCGACGATCGAGAACCCGCCGACGCTCGACCGGTGCCGGAACACCACGAGGATGCCCGTCCCGCACAGCACGTTCCCGACGACCGCGGCGAACAGCGGGTCGACGTCGGTGACCTGCAGGAGCGACGCGGTCACCGCCGTCGCGGCCGAGACGAGCGCGACCGTCAGGACGCTGCGCAGCGTGAACGACCACCCCGCCTTGCGGGCCGCGAGCAGGAAGAACGGCAGGTTCGTCGCGAAGAAGAGCACGCCGAGCGGCACGTGGACGACGTGGCCCAGCAGCAGCGACACCCCGGCGATCCCGCCCGTGACGAGCCCCGCGGTCCGCAGCAGCGACATCCCGAGCGCGATGAGGACGACGCCGGTCAGCAGACCGAGGACGTCCTCGGTGCGGCCGTGCGGGATCGCAGCAGGGCGCGTCGCCTCGTCGATGGTGCTGGTCATGGGGTGCGGTCCCGTCGCGTCCACGGGCCCCGTCGCCCAGCCTCGCGGTCCGGTGCCGGGCCGCCGTCGCACATTGTGGCGGTCCGCGCCCGTGGACGCCCGGGTGCACGCAGCGCGGACGTCTCACGTCCGCCCCTCGGTCACCTCCAGGCGAGGCGCGCGGTCGCGCGCTCCGGGGCGGACGCGGGCACACCGGCCGCTCGGGCTGACGAGCCCGGGACCGTCGCGTCGCGCTCGGCCCGGCGGGTGAGCGCCTGGCACGTCTCCACGGCGTCGGTCAGCATGGCGACGAGCGCGCCGTCCGCGTCGGGCGGCGCGGCGACGGTCGCGACGCACACGTCGACGATCCGGCGCGACAGCCCCCGGACGTGCCGCGTCGCGCCCATCGCCCGCGTGAACCGCTCGGCCCACACGACGTCGCCCGCAGGCACCGTCGCGAGCAGCGCGGTCGTCGCCGGGCGTCGCCGGGACGCCGGGCGTCCGTCCGACGCCGCGAGCAGGCGGTCGAGCGTGAGCAGGGCGACCACGAGGTCGCGCCGGTCCGCCGGGAGCGACCGGTGCAGCGCGTGCCGCACGGTCACGGTCGCGATCTCCAGCGACCAGGTCCGGTCGTCGCTGGTGAGCCCGACGAGCGTCGGGACGAGACGGGCGAGCGCGGTCCGGGCGCGGTCGCCCACGAGGTCGTTGACCGCCCGCGTGAGGTGCGCGAGCAGCGGGTGCGTGCACGCCGGGTGGTCGCTCCACCGCTCACCGGCGAGCAGGCTCGCCCACTCCATGGCGCAACCGCCATCACTGGGGTGCCGATGACGTCCGGCGGCGAGGACCGGCAGGGCGTCGGGGAACGTGGACGTGTCGGGCACGTCGATCACCTCCGACCGGGATCCGGTCAGTGTCCGTCCGCCCGCGACGCACGGCAACAGCAGCCGAACGGGGGCGCCGGCCGCACGCAGGCAGCCCTGGAGCACCGGCGGGCCGGAGCCGCGACCGCCCGCGGCCGCCGACCGCCCTAGTCGCCGAGCCCCGTGCCGACCTGCCGTGCCGCGGTGATCCACTCGTGGTCCGGCGGGACGAGCTTGACCTTGCCGGCGACCTCCGACAGCGGGACGAGCTCGGTCCCCTCGCCGCGGGCGGCGACCATGACGCCCGACTCGCCGCGCGCGACGGCGTCCGCGGCCGCCGCGCCGAGCCGGGTCGCGAGGATCCGGTCGGCGGCGACCGGTGCCCCGCCGCGCTGCACGTAGCCGAGGATCGTCACGCGGCTCTCGAGCGACGTCGCGGCCTCGAGCTCCCGGGCGAGCTTGAAGGTGTGCTCGCGCTGCTGGTCCTCGACGTGCGCCAGGTGCGTCTTCGCGGCCTTGATCGCCTGGGGCGTCTTGGCGGCCTTGACGAGCAGCTGGGCGGCCTCGTAGTCGGCGGTGTCGCCGACGTCGCGCGCCCCCTCGGCGACGGCGATGACGCTGAAGTTCGACCCGCGGGCGCGGCGGGCGCGGATCGTCTCCGCGATCGACTCGACGGTGTACGGGATCTCCGGGATGAGGATGATGTCGGCGCCGCCCGCGATGCCCGCGCCGAGCGTCAGCCAGCCAGCCCGGTGCCCCATGATCTCGGTGAGGATGATCCGGTGGTGGCTGTGCGCCGTGGAGTGCACCCGGTCGATCGCCTCGGTCGCGATCTCCGTCGCGGTCGCGAACCCGAACGTCGTGTCCGTCCGGGCGATGTCGTTGTCGATCGTCTTCGGCAGGTGGATGACGTTGAGCCCGGCCTCGACGAGCTTCATGGCGTTCTTCGCGGTCCCGCCCCCGCCGAGCATGATCAGGCCGTCGAGCCCCTCGCGGTGGTAGTTATCGACGACCGTCGGCACCATGTCGCGGACCTCGCCGTCGACGACCCACCGGTGCACCTTGTCGCGGCTCGTGCCGAGGATCGTGCCGCCGACCGTGAGGATGCCGGACAGCGCCGCGCCGTCGAGCGGCACCGTGCGGTTCTCGACCAGGCCGGTGACGCCGTCGCGGAAGCCGACGAGCTCCATCCCGTAGGCGCCGATCGCGGTCTTGCCGAAGCCGCGGATCGCCGCGTTGAGGCCGGGGCTGTCGCCGCCCGCCGTGAGGATGCCGACCCGCTTGACCTTGCCGCTCATCGCCTGCGCACCTCTCGATCGCGGCGCCGCCCGCCGGACACCGCCGCCAGCGCGCACCTGCGCCGCCCGTTCACGTCGACCCTATCGGCGGGAGCTCATCGGCCGGGCAGGACGAGGTGCCGAGGAGCGAGTCGCCGCTACTTCACGGCACCGCTGGTGATGCCGGAGATGATCTTGCGCTGCGCCACCATGAAGACGAGCAGCAACGGCAGGCTCATGAGCACCACGTAGGCGAAGATCAGGTGCCAGTTGTCGAGGTACAGCCCGGCGCTGGCGACCTGGAACAGGTTGAGCGGCAGCGTGTCGAGCCGGCCGCCGACGACGAAGAACGCGTAGAACACGTCGTTCCAGACGTACAGGCAGATCAGGATCGTCGCGGTCGACAGCACCGGCACGAGCAGCGGCAGGATCACGGTGCGGAACACGCGGAACGGCCCGGTCCGCGCCGTACGTCCCCTCCGCGTGATGCTCGGTTTCACGGACGGCCCCGGGTCGGGACGCGTCGAGGCCGGCAGCGGGGGGGGGGGGGCCCGGGGGCGCCCCCCCC
>NZ_BIMR01000339.1 GCF_004306155.1 Cellulomonas biazotea | reverse complement strand
CCGCCGGACGCGCGGCCGACTCGTCCGGATCGTCCACGCCTCGGAGCCGCGCTTGACGCACGACGCGTCGTGGCTACGTTAGGCAAGCCTTCGCTTACTGAGGACTTCCTTACCTTGCGAAGCCGTCGTGTCCGTCGATCTCCAGGGGGGCCTCGCGTGCGCGAGCTGCTGTCGTCCGTCACCGCCGACCAGTACACCGAAACCGTCCACCGCACCGTCGACCGGGTCGCCACGCGCCTGCGCACGACGACCCAGCCGTTCTCCGGCGCCACACCGGCCCAGCTGCGCGCGCTCGTCGACGCCGTCGACCTCGACGGCCCCGCGATCGGCACGCCGGCCGCGCTGCAGGAGGTCGACGAGCTCGTCGTCGAGCACGCCGTCTGGTTCCACCTGCCGACCTACGCGGCGCACCTCAACTGCCCCGTCGTGCTGCCCGCCGTCGCCGCCGAGGCCGTGCTCGCCGCCGTCAACCCGTCGGTCGACACCTTCGACCAGTCGGGCATCGGGACGTTCGTCGAGCAGGCCGTCGTCGCGTGGACCGCGCGCCGGATCGGCTTCGCGCACGGCGACGGGATCTTCACGTCGGGCGGCACGCAGTCGAACCTGCACGGCCTGCTGCTGGCCCGGGAGCACGCGCTCGCCGGCGTCCCCGACCGCGGTGCCGTCCTGCCGCGGCTGCGGGTCGTCGCGAGCGCGTCGAGCCACTTCAGCGTCCAGAAGTCCGCGATGCTGCTCGGCCTCGCGCCCGACGCGGTCGTCCTCGCCCCGGTCGACGCGCTCGGGCGCCTCCGGCCCGACGCCCTCGCCGCCACGCTGGCCGGCATCCGGGCGGGCGGCGGCCTGCCGATGGCGGTCGTCGCGACCGCGGGCACCACCGACCGCGGGTGCGTCGACCCGCTCGCCGCCGTCGCCGACGCGTGCGACCAGGACGGCACGTGGCTGCACGTCGACGCCGCCTACGGCTGCGGGCTGCTCGTCTCCCCGACCCGGCGGCACCTGCTCGACGGCATCGAGCGGGCGCGGTCCGTGACGGTCGACTTCCACAAGAGCTTCTTCCAGCCCGTGTCGTCGAGCGCGCTCGTCGTGCGCGACGCCGCCGACCTCGCGCCCGTCGCGTGGCACGCCGACTACCTCAACCCGCACGACAGCGACGAGCCCAACCAGGTCGACAAGTCCCTGCAGACGACCCGCCGGTTCGACGCCCTCAAGCTCTGGACGACGCTGCGCGCGCTCGGTGCCGACGGGCTCGGGACGATGTTCGACGAGGTCGTCGACCTCACCGCCGCGGTCCACCGGTGGGTCGCCGCCGACGCCGACCTGGTCCTGGTCGGCCGCTCCGACCTGTCGACCGTGCTGTTCCGGTACCAGCCCGACGGCGTCGACGACGCCCGGGCCGACGCCCTCGTCCCGCAGGTCCGCGCCGCGCTGTTCGGGTCGGGCCGCGCGCTCGTCGCCAAGACCGTCGTCGACGGGCGTCCGTGCCTCAAGCTCACGCTGCTCAACCCCGACGTGACGCTCGACGACGTCGTCGACGTGCTCGAGCTCGTGCGCGCGGCCGGTGCCGCGCTCGTCGAGGGCGACGACCTGCTGTCCGCCGACGCGACGGTGGTGGCCCGGTGAGCGCCCGCACGCACGACCTCGTCGGCATCGGGATCGGGCCGTTCAACCTGGGGCTGGCCGCGCTCGCCGAGCCGCTCGGCCTCGACACCGTCTTCCTCGACGGCCGCGACGGGTTCGCGTGGCACCACGGGATGATGCTCGACGGCGCGACGATCCAGGTCCCCTTCCTCGCGGACCTCGTCACCATGGCCGACCCCACGTCCCGCTTCTCGTTCCTCGCGTGGCTCAAGGCGACCGGCCGGCTCTACCCCTTCTACATCCGCGAGTCGTTCTACCCGCTGCGCACCGAGTACGACGCGTACTGCCGCTGGGTCGCCGACCAGCTGCCCACGCTGCGCTGGGGTCGCACCGTCGTGCAGGTCGAGGCCGACGGCGACGCCTACCTCGTGCGGGCGCAGCGCGTGGACGGCGGCGTCGAGACGTACCGCACCCGGCACGTGGTGCTCGGCGTCGGCACCCAGCCCGTGGTCCCGGCGGCGCTGCGCGACCTCGACGGGCCCGTCGTGCACAGCGCCGACTACCTGCCCTCGCGCGACGCGCTGCGCGCGGGCGACAGCATCACGGTCGTCGGCAGCGGGCAGTCCGCAGCCGAGGTCTACCGGGACCTGCTGGAGGACGCCGACCGGCTCGGCTACCGGCTCGACTGGGTCACGCGCTCGCCGCGGTTCTTCCCGATGGAGTACACGAAGCTCACGCTCGAGATGACGTCGCCCGAGTACACCGACCACTTCCACGCGCTCCCCACGGCGGTCCGCGACCGCGTCGGCCGCGAGCAGCGCGCCCTGTCGAAGGGCATCAGCAGCGCGCTCGTCGACGACATCTACGACACCCTCTACCGCAAGAGCGCTGCCGGTCCTGTCCCGACGACGCTGCTCACCGACACCGAGGTCGTCGGCGCCCGGTGGGACGGCGAGCGGTACACGCTGCGCCTGCGGCACGCCCAGCTCGACGCCGTGCACGAGCGCACCACCGCGGCCCTCGTGCTCGCGACCGGCTACGCCGCGCACGTCCCCGCGTTCCTCGACCCGGTCCTCGACCACCTCGACCTCGACGAGCACGGGCGGTTCGCGGTCGCCCGCGACTACTCCGTCGACGGCGGCCGGCGGCGCGTGTTCGTCCAGAACGGCGAGGAGCACACGCACGGCGTGACCGCGCCCGACCTCGGGTTCGGCGCGTGGCGGAGCTCGGCGATCCTCGAGGCCGTCGTCGGGCGCGAGGTGTACCCGCGCGAGCGGCGCATCGCGTTCCAGGAGTTCGGGGTGCCCGCGGGTGCCGCCGGGTCGACGGTCGGCGACGACGCCGGCGCGCTCGTCGGGGGCGCGCGGTGACCGCCACCGGGACGACCATCGCCGCGGCGCCCGTCGCCGACCTCGCCGTCACGATCGAGCCGCTCGACGTCGCCGCGCACGCGACCCTCCTGCACGCCTGGCTCACGCACCCGCACTCCGCCGCGTGGGAGCTCGGCCACCTCGACGTCCACGGCGTGCGCGCCTACCTCGACGAGGTCGCGACCGACCCGCACCAGCACGCGTGGCTCGGCCGCGTCGACGGCGAGCCGACGTTCCTCGTCGAGACCTACGACCCGGCGCGCGTGCTGCTCACCGACGTGCACGACGCGCGTCCCGGCGACGTCGGCATGCACCTGCTCGTCGCACCCCCGACGGGCGCGCCCGTGCACGGGCTCACGTCGGCCGTCATGCGCGAGGTCGTGCGGTTCGTGCTCGACGACCTCGGCGCCGCGCGCGTCGTCGTCGAGCCCGACGTCACGAACACAGCGATCCTCGCGAAGAACGCGGCCGCCGGGTTCCGCGTCCTGCGGGAGGTCGACCTGCCCGGCAAGCGCGCCCTGCTGTCCGTGTGCACGCGCGCCGACCTCGCCGCGAGCCCCCTCGGAAGGACCCTGCGATGACCACCACCACCGAGCGCCCCGGCGCCGACCGCGCCGCGGTCCTGCGGGCCGCCGCGCACCTGCGTCCCGAGCCGATGGCCGTCGCGCAGCGGCACCTCGTCACCAAGGCCCTCAGCGAGTTCGCGCACGAGCGGCTGCTCGCGCCCGCCCGCGACGACGCGCACCCCGACGGCTACCGCGTGGTGCTCGACGACGGCCGCGTCGTCTACCGGTTCCGCGCGCGCCGCCTGGCGCTCGAGCACTGGGCGGTCGACGAGGCGAGCGTCACGCGCGACGTCGACGGCGAGCCCGCCCGACTGGACGCGACGGCGCTGGTGCTGGAGCTGCAGCCGCTGCTGCGCATCCCCGACCACCTGCTCGCGGTCTACCTGGAGGAGATCTCCTCGACGCTCGCGAGCGGCGCGTTCCGGGCGCACCACGGCGGGCCGTCGGCTGCGGACCTCGTCGGCGCCCCGCTGTGGGAGGTCGAGTCGGCCATGACCGAGGGGCACCCGTCGTTCGTCGCGAACAACGGCCGCATCGGCTTCGGGCTGGAGGAGCACGCCGCGTACGCGCCCGAGGCGGGGCGCCCCGTGCGGGTCGTGTGGCTGGCCGTGCGGCGGTCCGTCAGCCACCTCGCGCTCGGTGCCGGGCTCGACGAGGACGCGTTCTACCGCGCGCAGCTCGGCGGCGCGACCGTCGCCCGGTTCCACGCACAGCTCCGCGACCTGGGGCTCGACCCCGCCGACTACCGCTGGCTGCCCGTGCACCCCTGGCAGTGGGAGCACCGGCTGGCGGTCACGTTCGCGCCCGACGTGGCGCGCCGCGACCTCGTGCCGCTCGGCCTCGGGGACGACGACCACCTGCCGCAGCAGTCGATCCGCACCCTGCTCAACGTGTCCGACCCGACGCGCCACTACGTCAAGGTCGCGCTCGCCATCCAGAACATGGGCTTCCTCCGCGGCCTGTCACCGGCCTACATGCGCGCGACGCCCGCGATCAACGACTGGGTCGCCGACCTCGTCGCGTCCGACCCGGTGCTCGCGGGGCACGGGTTCCGGGTGCTGCGCGAGCAGGTGTCGATCGGCTACACCGGCGACGTCTACCACCGCACGCCGCAGCCGAACGCGCACCGCAAGATGGTCGCCGCGCTGTGGCGCGAGAGCCCCGTCGCGCTCGTCCCGCCGGGCCACGACCTCGCGACCATGGCGTCGCTGCTGCACCGCGACCCCGACGGCGCGCCCTACGTCGGGGCGCTCGTCACCGCGTCCGGGCTCGACACCGCGGCGTGGGTCGCGCGCTACCTCGACGCGTACCTCGCCCCGCTCGTGCACTGCCTGCTCGCGCACGACGTCGCGTTCATGCCGCACGGCGAGAACGTCATCCTCGACCTCCACGGGCACGTGCCCGTCGGCGCGTTCCTCAAGGACATCGGCGAGGAGGTCGTCGTGCTGACCGACCGGCCGCTGCCCGACGAGGTCGCGCGCACCCGGCAGGTCGTCGACGCCGACGAGGCGGCGCTGGCGGTCTTCACCGACGTGTTCGACGGGTTCCTGCGGCACCTCGCGGCGGTCCTCGACACCGACGGGCTGCTCGACGAGCGCGCGTTCTGGGCCCTGGTCGGCGCGTGCCTCGACGAGCACGAGCGACGCCACCCGGACCTGCACCGGCGCGTCGACCTGCGCGCCGAGCGGTTCGCGCACTCGTGCCTCAACCGCCTGCAGCTGCGCAACACCGCGCAGATGGTCGACCTCACCGACCAGTCGGGGTCGCTCATCTACGCGGGCACGCTCGCGAACCCCGTCGCACGTCGGCGCGACGCGTGGCGGCGCGACGCGTGGCGGCGCGACGCATGACGGCGTGCGCGACCGGACCCTGCCGTCGCAGGGTGGGCGCATGACGGTCGAGGTCTACCGCGACGCGTGGGGTGTGCCGCACGTGCGCGCCGACGACGACCTCGGGCTCGCGCACGGCCAGGGGCTCGTCACGGCCGTCGACCGCGCCTGGCAGGTCGAGGTCGACCTGTGGCGCGCGCAGGGGCGGCTCGCGGAGCGCCTCGGACCGGCGGGCGTCGACTGGGACGTGCTCGCGCGACGCCTGCGCATCGCCGACACCGCCCGACGGGTGCACGACGCGCTCCCCGACGACGACCGCGCCTGGCTCGCCGCGTACGTCCGCGGGATCGACGACGGCCTGCGCGGGCGGCCCGTCGCGGAGGTCGACGCGCTCGACGCGCACCTCGGCGGCAGCACCCCGCGCGAGCCGTGGCCCGCGTGGGGCCCGGTCGGCGTCCTGCTCGTCGCGCACGTGCTGTTCTCGACGTTCCCGCGGCTGCTGTGGAACGACCACGTCGCCCGTGCGCTCGGCGACGACGCCGTCGCGCTGTTCGACGCCGCGGGCGGGGCCGGCGACCCCGGGTCCGGGGGCAGCAACGCGTGGGCCCTGCACGGGTCGCGCACCGCGAGCGGCCTGCCGCTCGTCGCGGGCGACCCGCACCGGCTGCTCGAGCTCCCCGGCGTCTACCAGCAGGTCCGCCTGGCCTGCCCCGGGGTCGACGTCGTCGGGCTCGCGTTCCCCGGGGTGCCCGGCGTGCCGCACGTCGCGCACACCGGCGACGTCGCGTGGGGCGTGACGAACGCGATGGCGCACCACGTCGAGGTCTTCCGCGAACGGCTGCGGCGCGACCACGACGGGTGGCACGCGCTCGGCCCCGACGGGTGGGAGGCCGCGACCGTCCACGAGGAGACCGTGCGCGTGCGCGGCGGCGACGACGTCCCCGTGCTCGTCGGCGAGACCGCGCGCGGTCCGGTGCTGTGGCGCACGCCGCGCGCCGAGCGGCCCGCCGGATCCGATGACGCGCCCCTGCCCGGCGACGACGTCGTCGCGGCGTGGTCCGTCCGCCTCCCCGTCCGTGCGACCGACGACGCGGGCGTCGGGTGCCTGCGCCGCCTGCTGCACGTGCGCGACGCGCACGACGTCGCGCACGTGCTGCGCGACTGGGTCGACCCCGTGAACCGCGTGCTCGTCGCCGACCGGCACGGCACGGTCCTGCGGGTCGTCGCGGGACGCGTCCCCGAGCGCGCGGCGTCGCAGCGCCGACGACCGCACGACGCGTGGTCTCCCGCCGGCCGGGTCCCGCCGTGGGCGCCGCCGGTCCCGCCCGAGCACGTGGCGACGGTCGCGGTCGACGCGAACGAGCGCCCGGCCCGCGCCGAGCACGACCTCGGCGCCCTGTACGCGCCCGCGCAGCGGGCACGTCGCATCCGGACGCTGCTCGACGCCGCGCACGACGCCCACCCGGGGCAGGAGACGGCCGCGAGCACCGCGCACGTGCACGCCGACGTCCGGCACGACGGCGCCGCGCGGCTGCTCGCGCACCTGCCGCCCGACGACGCGACCCTGTCGCCCGCCGCCCGCGTCCTGCGGGCCCGGCTCCTCGCGTGGGACCGGGCGATGGACGCGGACAGCAGCGGTGCCGCCGACCTGGCGCGCTGGCGCTCGGCGCTCGTGCGGCACGTCGCGGCGCACCCGTCGCTCGCGGCGCTGCACGACGACCACGCCGCGGGCCCGCTGCTCGACCCGTGGTTCGTCGTGCCCGCG
>NZ_BIMR01000338.1 GCF_004306155.1 Cellulomonas biazotea | reverse complement strand
GCCGCCGGGACGCCCCGCTCGCGGGCGCCGCGTCCGACGTCCTCGTGCACGCGGGCGCGACGGCGCCGGCCGGGCGGACGGCGTCGCTGCCGGACGGGGCCTCGTGGTCGTCGCTGCGGACGGTCGGCGCAGCCCTGACGGCGCACGACGCGGGCCTCGCGACCGCTGCCGTCGCGCTCGACTCCTGGCACGCGCGCCACCCGCGGTGCCCGCGCTGCGGGGCGGCGACCCGGGTCGTGCAGGCGGGCTGGGTCCGCGCGTGCGTGGCGGACGGCTCCGAGCACTACCCGCGGACGGACCCGGCGGTGATCATGGCGGTCGTCGACGACGAGGACCGGCTGCTGCTGGGGCACGCGCGAGCATGGGCGGCGGGGCGGTGGTCGACGCTGGCGGGCTTCGTCGAGCCCGGCGAGTCGCTGGAGAACGCGGTGCGCCGCGAGGTCCGCGAGGAGACGGGCGTCGTCGTCGGCGACGTGGAGTACCGGGGGAGCCAGCCGTGGCCGTTCCCGGCGTCGCTCATGGTCGCGTTCGTGGCGCGCGCGCGGACGACGGACGTCGTCGTGGACGGTGTCGAGGTCGAGCAGGCGGCGTGGTTCACGCGTGACCGCCTGCGCGAGGCCGTCGCGTCGCGCGAGGTGGTGCCGCCGGGGCCGGCGTCGATCGCCCGTGCGCTGGTCGAGGACTGGCTGGGCGAGCGACTGCCGGAGCACGCGGCGTTCTGACGGGCGTCAGCCGCCGAGGCGCTCGCGGACCTGCACGAGGGACGGGTTCGTCAGCGCGCCGCCGTCGGGGAAGACGACCGTCGGGACCGTGCGGTTGCCGCCGTTGACCTGCTCGACGAACGCCGCGGCGCCCGCGTCGTCCTCGACGTCGACCTCGGTGTAGCCGATGCCGGCGGAGTCGAGCTGCTTCTTCAGCCGGTGGCAGTAGCCGCACCACGTGGTGGAGTACATCGTCACGGTGCCGGCCTGGGGCAGGGTCTCGGTGGTCATGCCGTCCTCGGGTACGGGGGAGGGGAACGGGCGGACGTGCGTCGACGGGGCGTGCCCCGTCGACTCGCTCAACACGGTCGCACGGCGAGCGCTTCCTCGCGTCCGGTGTGGCGTGGACCACACGAAGGGCTGACCTGGGGACGGGCGGCCGGTGGTGTCGGTCGGGGCTGAGAGACTGGGCGACGATGTCCGCCGACGCCCTCCTCGACGCCCTCGACCCGGAGCAGCGCGCCGTGGCGACCGCCCTGCGCGGCCCGGTGTGCGTGCTCGCCGGTGCGGGCACGGGCAAGACGCGCGCGATCACGCACCGCATCGCCTACGGGATCCGTACCGGCGTCTACCGGCCGGGCAACGTCCTGGCGGTGACCTTCACGGCGCGCGCGGCAGGGGAGATGCGCACGCGGCTGCGCGGCCTCGGGGCGACGGGCGTGCAGGCGCGGACGTTCCACGCGGCGGCGCTGCGGCAGCTCGGCTTCTTCTGGCCGAAGGTCGTCGGCGGCGCCCCCCCGCGGATCGTCGAGCAGAAGGCGCAGGTCGTCGCCGAGGCGGCCCGCCGGGTCGGGCTGTCGGTCGACCGGGTCAGCGTGCGCGACCTCGCCTCGGAGGTCGAGTGGGCGAAGGTCTCGCTCGTCACGGCCGACGAGTACGAGAAGGCGGTCGCCGCGATCGGCCGGCCGGTGCCGAGCGGTCAGGACCCGCAGGCGGTCGCACGCCTCATGACGGCGTACGAGCAGGTCAAGGCCGAGCGGGGCGGGATCGACTTCGAGGACGTCCTGCTGCTGCTGTCCGCGATGCTCTCCGAGCGGCGCGACGTCGCCGCCGAGGTGCGCGAGCAGTACCAGTACTTCGTCGTCGACGAGTACCAGGACGTCAGCCCGCTGCAGCAGTTCCTGCTCGACCAGTGGCTCGGGGGGCGGCACGAGCTGTGCGTCGTGGGCGACCCGAGCCAGACGATCTACTCGTTCGCGGGTGCCACGCCGTACCACCTGACGACGTTCGCGACCGCGCACCCGGGCGCGACGGTCGTCCGCCTGGTGCGCGACTACCGCTCGACGCCGCAGGTGGTCTCGCTCGCCAACCAGGTCATCGACGCGACCCGGCGGGCGGGCGGTCCCGCGCCGCTCGAGCTGCGGGCGCAGCGGCCCGACGGCCCCGAGGTCCGCTACACCGCGTACGACGACGACGAGGCCGAGGCGACGGGGATCGCGCACGCCGTCGCGCGGCTGGTGCGCACCGGCGTCCGGCCGAGCGAGATCGCGGTCCTGTACCGGACGAACGCGCAGTCCGAGGCGTTCGAGGAGGCGCTCGCGACGGCGGGCATCGCCTACCAGGTCCGCGGCGGCGAGCGGTTCTTCGCCCGACGCGACGTGCGCGACGCGCTCGTGCTGCTGCGCGGCGGCGCACGGTCCGCCGACCCGCAGGTGCCGATGCCGGAGACCGTGCGCGACATCCTGCGCACCGTCGGGTGGGCTCCCGAGCCGCCGGCCGCCCGCGGTGCCGCGCGTGAGCGGTGGGACGCGATGCAGGCGCTCGTCACGCTGGCCGACGAGCTCGCCGCCCACGGCCGGGAGAGCGACGGCCGGACGCCCCTGCTCCCCGACCTCGTCGCCGAGCTGGACGAGCGGGCGTCCGCGCAGCACGCGCCGACCGTCGAAGGGGTCACGCTCGCGTCGCTGCACGCCGCGAAGGGCCTGGAGTGGGACGCCGTGTTCCTCGCCGGGCTCAGCGAGGGCCTGCTGCCGACGTCGCTCGCGGACACCTCCGCGGCGGTCGCCGAGGAGCGCCGGCTGCTCTACGTCGGCATCACCCGCGCCCGTGAGCACCTGCACCTGTCGTACGCGCGCTCGCGGCTGCCGGGCGGCCGCCCGAACCGCGTGCGCACCCGGTTCCTCGACGGCGTGTGGCCGGACGGTCGGCGTCCCGCCGCCGGCTCCCGCCCGGTCCAGGGCGGCCGTGGTCCGGTGCCCGGCGCGCTCGCGGGCGCGCCGGTCGACGACGGCCACGAGGTCGAC
>NZ_BIMR01000337.1 GCF_004306155.1 Cellulomonas biazotea | reverse complement strand
GGTGCCGACGATCGGCGGCGGGACGGGGGCGGCCGGCCCAGGTGCGTGAGGGCCGGGTCCGACCCTCCTCCCGGAGCGGATGCTCCATGGGCTGGCCTCCCGGGGACGACGGTCGCCGTCCTCTACGGGGGAACGTAACCCCGGGCTCCGAGACGACCGGACCGACACGCACACATGTCACAGACAGTTCACCTGCCGGAAGCAGACGGTCCACACGGGCCGCCCGCACCCGCCGGCGGCGGCGCAGGTCAGCGCCCGAGGCGCCGTTCCCGGGCGGCGTAGGCGCGCACCGCGCGCAGGAAGTCGACCCGCCGGAAGTCCGGCCAGTACGCCTCGCAGAAGTAGAACTCGGAGTGCACGCTCTGCCACAGCAGGAACCCGCCGAGCCGCTGCTCGCCCGACGTGCGGATGACGAGGTCCGGGTCGGGCTGGCCCTTGGTGTAGAGGCGCTCGGCGATGTGCTCGACGTCGAACTGGCCGGCGAGCTCGTCGACGCTGGTGCCGGCCTCGGCGTGCTCGCGCAGGAACGACCGGACGGCGTCGGCGATCTCGTGCCGGCCGCCGTAGCCGACCGCGACGTTGACGTGCAGGCCCGTGACCTCGGCGGTCGCGGCCTCGGCCTCGCGCAGCGCGGCGGACGTGTGCGCGGGCAGCAGGTCGAGCGAGCCGACGGCCTGCAGGCGCCACCGGCCGGCGGCGGCGAGGTCGCGCACGGCGTGCTCGATGATGTCGAGCAGCGGGTCGAGCTCGTCGGCCGGACGGTTGAGGTTGTCGGTCGAGAGCATCCAGAGCGTCACGACCTCGACGCCGACGTCCTCGCTCCAGCCGAGCAGCTCGGCGATCTTGTCGGCGCCCGCCTGGTGCCCGTGCGCGGTGGACTCGCCGATGCTGCGGGCCCAGCGGCGGTTGCCGTCGAGGATGACGCCGACGTGGCGCGGCACCCGGTCGCGCGGGAGCGACGCGGCGAGCCGTCGCTCGTACAGTCGGTACACCGGGTGGGGCAGGCGCACGCGGACCTCTCCTTGCCGGGCGACGTCGGGAACCCGCTCACGGTACCCGCCGGACGAGTCCTCGTGGTGCGGTACGGGTCGCTGACCGGCGACGTCGACAGCCCTACCTACGGTGACGTAACCTACGGGCTCGTAGGTTGTGGACGACGAAGGAAGACATGCCCATGAGCACCACCTCCGTGCCCAGCTCGGGGCTCCCTCGCGCCGTCGGCCAGGTCGCCGACGCGGTCAAGCCCCGGCTCCGCGGCTGGATCCACGCCGGCGTCGCGCCGCTCGTCCTCGCCGCGTCGATCGTCCTCGTCGTGCTCTCCCCCACGCCCGCCGCCAAGTGGTCGACGGCCGTCTTCGGCCTCAGCGCGGTCCTGCTGTTCGGGACGAGCGCCGTCTACCACCGCGGACGCTGGTCGCCGCGCGTGCAGGGCGTCCTGCGCCGGCTCGACCACACGAACATCTTCCTCATCATCGCCGGCACCTACACCCCGCTCGCGGTCCTGCTGCTGCCCGCGTCGACCGCCCGCATCCTGCTGATCATCGTCTGGTCCGGCGCCCTCGTGGGGCTCCTCGCCCGCGTCCTGTGGCTCGGCGCGCCCCGCTGGGTCTACGTGCCCGTGTACCTGGCGCTCGGCTGGGTCGCCGTCGCGTTCCTCCCGCAGTTCTGGCAGTCCGGAGGACCGGCGATCGTGTGGCTCGTCGCCGCCGGCGGCCTCGCCTACACCGTCGGCGCGGTGGTCTACGCCCTCAAGCGCCCCAACCCGAGCCCCCGCTGGTTCGGCTTCCACGAGGTGTTCCACACGCTCACCGTCGTCGGGTACGGGTGCCACTACATCGCCGTGTCGATGGCGTCGTACGGCTCCGCCTGACGCACCGCCGTCCGGCCTGACGCGTCCGCCTGCGCGCGGCGGGACCGTGTCCGCGCTCAGTCGCGCGGCACGACCGCGTAGCGGCGGTTGGCCAGGGACGGGTTCGTCTCGCGCACGCTCGCCAGCAGGGCACCGTCGACGTCGACCGTCCGGATGGCCGGCGCCTCGTCGAGCTCCAGGCCCACGACGCCGTCCGGGCCGACGACGAGCGACCGCCCCGTGACGCCCTTGCCCGCCTGCCCGACCGCGACGACCGCCGCGGTGTTCTCGATCGCCCGCGCGACCGCGAGCGCCCGCCAGTGCATCGCCTTGAGGTCGCCTGCCGCCCACGCCGCGGGCACCACGAGCACCTGCGCGCCCGCGTCGACCACGCGCCGGGCGGACTCCGGGAACCGCAGGTCGTAGCACGTCAGCACGCCGAACCGCAGGCCGGCGACGTCCAGGACGAGCGGCGGCGCGTCGGCCGGACCGGGCTCGAGCCGCTCGGACTCCCGGTGCCCGAACGCGTCGTACAGGTGCACCTTGCGGTAGACGCCCACGAGGTCGCCCGTCGCGTCGACCGCGACCACGGCATTCACCGCGCGGTCGGACCCGGCCGACGTGCCGGGCAGCGTCGTGCCGGCCAGGACCGCCACGCCCGTCGCCGCCGCGCGCTCGCGCAGCAGCGTGACGAACGGGCCGTCGAGCGGCTCCGCGTGCTCAGGGCCGACGCCCTGGGGCCGGAAGCCCGACGCGTACTCGGGCAGCACGAGCACGTCGGCGCGTGCCAGGCCGGCCGTGACGAACGCGTCGAGGACCGTCTCGCGGTTCGCCGCGTGGTCGTCGCTCACGGCGACCTGCGCGAGGGTGACCCGCACGGCGGGCCGGACCGGGGGTGCGGGACGCACCGTCAGCGGGTCCCGTCGCGCCCGGGCGCGGCGCCCGCGTCGCCGGACCCGCGCGCCTCGCCGTGCGTCGGGCCGCCGGACCCGCTCGTGCC
>NZ_BIMR01000336.1 GCF_004306155.1 Cellulomonas biazotea | reverse complement strand
GGCCGGCGCGGTGCTCGGGCGAGCCGCGCCGGGGGCGTCCCCACCCCCGGACGGGCACGCGCCACCTGGACGAGCTCGAGCGGTCGGGAGCCGCGGCGCACGAGCGCGCGCCCGGGCAGCCGGGCGTCGATCCGGGCGGCGTCGACCGCCTCGACGACGTCGCGCGAGTCGGCCTCGTCGGTGACGCGCAGCGCGATGCGCAGGCCGACGTTCGCCCGCAGGTCGGCGCTCACGACCCCCGCGGGCCGCTGGGTCGCGAGGACGAGGTGGATGCCGAGCGAGCGGCCCTGCGCGGCGAGGCGGGCGAGCGTCGCGACGGCGTCGGGGACGTCGTCGGCGAGGGCCCGCAGCTCGTCGACGACCACGAGCAGCCGTGGCGGGGGCGTCGGTTCGCCGGTGCGGCGGTCGGCGACATCCGTGAGATCGGTGAGGTCGGTGACGCCGCGTTCCGCGAGGATCCGTTCGCGGCGCCGCACCTCGGCGCGCAGCCCGGTGAGGACGCGGTGGGTGCGGGCGGTGTCGAGGTCCGTGACGTGCTCGAGCACGTGGGGGAGACCCGCGACGGCCCCGAGCCCCGTGCCGCCTTTGAAGTCGACGAGGAGCACGGCGAGGCGCTCGGGCGGGTGCGCGGTCGCGAGCGCGAGCACGAGGGTGCTGAGCAGCTCGGACTTGCCGGCGCCGGTCGTGCCGGCCACCAGGGCGTGCGGACCGTCCGCGACGAGGTCGAGCGTCACCGGTGCGCGGCCCGGCCCCCGCCCCAGGGGTGCGGCGAGCCCGGGTCGGCGGGCGTCCCACGCGGCCGCGACGGCCCCCGCGTCGGGTCGCGGCACGTGGGGCAGGTCCCCGAGGTCGACGGCACCCGGCGGCGCGAGGTCGGGGG
>NZ_BIMR01000335.1 GCF_004306155.1 Cellulomonas biazotea | reverse complement strand
CTGCAGGACGAGCGCGCCCGGTCGCGCGGTGCGGCCGCGTCCCGAGCCTCGACGAGCGACGCGACCGGCGCGCCGGCGGGCGCCGTGTCGCCGGGTGCCGCGTCCGGGGGTGTCGCGCCCGGGGGTGCCGACGTCGACCTGCGTGCCGTGACCGCCGGGCTGCGGCCCGCGCTCGACGGCGTCCTGGAGGGCCTGCTCGCAATCGCGGGCATCGCGGCGGAAGGCCTGGTCCGGGACGTCGGCTGGCGGCTCCTCGACGCCGGGCGGCGCGTCGAGCGCGCGCAGCACCTGGTCGAGAGCCTGCAGGCGACGCTCGTCGAGCAGCGGCCCGCGACGGTCGACCGCCTGGTCCTGGAGTCCGTCCTCACGACGCACGAGTCGGTCATCACGGCCCGCCGCCGCTACCAGTCGGGTGCGCGCGTGCCGCAGGTCCTGGAGCTGCTGCTGCTCGACCGCACCAACCCGCGCTCGCTCGCCTACCAGCTCGACCGGCTCACGGAGGACCTCGCCGCGGTGCCGGTCGCGCACGTGCCGACGGACCAGCGCGACCACCTGATCGGCGACGTCGTCGCGCTCGTCGAGGAGCTCGACCCGCAGGCCGCGGCCGAGGTCGACGCGGACGGCCGCCGGGTCCGGCTCGCCGAGACGCTGGAGTCGATGCGCTGGCGCCTGCACGCCGCCGCCGACGAGATCGAGAAGGTGCACTTCGTCCGCCCCGCGCCGAGCCAGGCGCTCGAGGACCTCTGGGACTCCCCCGCATGAGCCGCACCTACGACCTGGTGCACCGCACCACGTACACGTACGCGCAGCCCGTCACGGACTCGTACGGCCGCACGACGCTGACCCCGCGCGACGTCCCCGGGCAGGCGTGCCTCGCGACGTCCCTGGAGATCGACCCGCTGCCCGCGGACACGGCCGCGCACGTCGACTACTTCGGCAACCGCACGACGTACTTCGGGGTGACCGAGCCGCACACCCGGCTCACGGTGACGTCCCGCTCGACGATCGAGGTGACGCGCTCGGCCCCCGAGCCGGAGCGGCTGCCGCAGATGCCGTGGGAGGAGGTCGTCGAGGCCGTCCGGGAGGGCGTCGCGACGGTCGACGAGCAGGCGCTGGTCCGGCTCCGGGAGTCGCTGCTGCCGTCGGTGCACGTGCGCCGCACGGACGCGGTGCGCGACTGGGCCGCGCCCTCGATGACGCCCGGTCGCCCGATCGGCGAGGTCCTGGTCGACCTGGCCCACCGCATCCGCACCGAGCTCGCGTACCGGTCCGGCTCGACGACCGTCCACACGACGCAGGACCAGCTCCTCGCGCAGCGCGCCGGGGTGTGCCAGGACTTCGCACACCTGATGATCGCGGCGCTGCGGCTGCACGGGCTGCCCGCCCGGTACTCGAGCGGGTACATCGAGACCCGCCCGCCCGCGGGCCGGGAGAAGCTGCGCGGGGCCGACGCGTCGCACGCGTGGGTGTCGGCGTGGGCGCCCGGGGCGGGGTGGGTCGAGATCGACCCGACGAACGACCAGCTCGTCGACGACCGGTACGTGCTGCTCGGCTGGGGCCGGGACTACCACGACGTCCCGCCGCTGCGGGGGGTCATCTTCACCGAGGGCCGCGGCGCGCACCCGTCGGTGCAGGTGGACCTGGTGCCGGCGGGCAGCGACCCGTTCCTCTGACGGCCCGGGCCGCACCGACGGCGGCACCCCCTGCCCATGGGCCCGCCGGTCCGCGCGCCCGTCAGCCGGCTGGTCCGCGCGCCCGTCGGCCAGCCGGTCAGCGCAGGTCGGTCCGCGCGCGCTCCGCGAGCTCCTCGGGCGGGACGGCGAACCCGCCGCTGTCGACGACGGTGCCGCCCGCGACCCGCCACAGCGTCGCGGTGACGCGCGCGACGGACGGGCTGACCCGCGACCGGGCGATGACGTGCAGCTGCGACGGGTGCTCGACGTGCAGCTCGCTCGGGTCCGGCGGCTGCCACACCACGTGGTACGCCCAGGTGCCGTACTGCCGCTGGTCGACGGTCGACAGGACGAGCGGGACCTCGCGGGCGCGCGCGGCCCGCACGGTGACGACGCCGTCGTACTCGAAGGTCGCCGCGAGCGAGAACGGCTGCGCGCCGGGGTCGGACACGGCGGGCTGCGGGACGTCGGTGGGGCCGATGCGTGCGCCGCCGAACGCGGGCCGGACGAGCGGCACGACGTCCTGCGGGGCGAGCGGCACGGCCGACCAGAGGGTGAGGTCGACGGCGGACGCGGGGTCGGGTGCGACGACCCGGGACCCGTCGGACGGCAGGACGGCACCGGCGGCGCGGCGGGCGGCGGCGACGGTCCAGCCGAGCGCGAGGTCGTGCAGGCCGGGCACGGGCACGCCGCCCGCGGCTGCGCCGTCCGCAGGCGCGACGCCCCCCGGCCC
>NZ_BIMR01000334.1 GCF_004306155.1 Cellulomonas biazotea | reverse complement strand
TCGTCCTTGCGCCACCACTCTGAGCGGACCGGCGGCACCGCGGACCGCCGTCGCGGCGACGTCCGTCGGCGGCGCGGTCAGGGGACGCGCGCCGTCCAGGCGTCGTCGGCGAACTTCGTCCGGACCAGCTCCTGCGCCCGCGCGAGCTCGTCCGGGCGCAGCTCCCCGTCGGTCGTCGTGAACGCCGACCGGAAGTGCGCCTTGAACGCCTCGATCACCGCCTCGCGCGCCAGGTGCGTCTGCGAGCGGACCGGGTCGACCCGCTTGTTCGCGCTGCGCGTGCCCTTGTCGGACAGCTTCTCCCGCCCGATCCGCAGGACCTCGAGCATCTTCGTCGCGTCGATGTCGTACGACATCGTCACGTGGTGCAGCACCGCGCCGCCGAGGACCCGCTTCTGCGCCGACCCGGCGATCTTGCCTGCCGGCGAGGAGATGTCGTTCAGCCCGCTGAGCTCCGCGCGCACGCCGACGGACGCGAGCGCGTCGAGCACCCACCGGTTGAGGAACCCGTAGGACTCCTCGAAGCTCATGCCGTCGACCAGCGACGCAGGCACCACCAGCGAGAACGTGATGCAGTTGCCGGCCTCCATGAACATCGCGCCGCCGCCGGAGATCCGCCGCACGACCGTGATCCCGTACCGGTCGACCGCCTCGGCGTCGACCTCGTTGCGCAGCGACTGGAACGAGCCGATGACGACCGCCGGCTCGACCCACTCCCAGAACCGGAGCGTCGGCCCGCGCCGGCCCGCCGCGAGCTCCTCGGTGAGGACCTGGTCGAGCGCCGCGTGCAGGGCCGGTGCGAGCGGCCCGGGGTGGATCAGCTCGAACGCGTGGTCCGACCACGCCGTCGACAACCCGAGCGCCCGTCGCACCGCGACCGCGACCGCGCGCGCGTCGAAGCCGACGAGCGCCGCGGGCTGGGGCAGCGTCCCGTCCGCGTGGGCGTCCGCGAGCGCGTCGTCGACCGCCGCCGCGAGGGCCGACGTCGGCGCGTCCGCCGGCAGCCCGTCGAGCGCCGTGCGGACGACGTCGAGCGCCTCGTCGGGCTCGAGGAAGAAGTCGCCGCTCACGGCGGGGCGGCTCAGCCTCCCGTCCTCGACGTCGACGTCGACCACCACGAGCTTGCCACCGGGGACCTTGTACTCACCGTGCACGCCCCCACCCTAGGCATGCCGCCCGGCCGTACTGCCGGGCCTCACGACCCACGCCGGGCACCGACGCTCAGCCGAGCGCCAGCACGGCCTCCTGCGCGCGCAGCTGCACCATCGTCGTGAGGGACTCCGGGTCGCCGAGCGTCGCGAGCGCGTCCTGCTGGTCGGCGTCGTCGAGGGCCGACGCGGTCCACGTGACGATCGCGTTCCCGACGAGCATGTGGCCGCGGTACGTCGGCACGTCGCGCCCCTCGGCCGAGTGCACGACGGACTGGATGATCGACGGGTACACGCCCTGGCCCTCGATCGCGGCGTCGGCGGTCCACGTCGCCCCGTCCATGCCCGGGTTGACCTGCGCGTACGTCGGGCACGCGTCGACCGTCGTCACGAGCTGCGCGAAGGCCTGCCGCGCCGTCGCCGGGTCCGCCAGGACCGCGACGTCCTGCACGAACGTCATCCGGTCGTTGGCGTACACCCGGCCGCCGAACGCGGGCGGGGCCTCGGCCACGACGGTCACCGCGGTCGTGCACACCGCCGGGTCGATGCTCGACCCCGGCGGGATGCCCCAGACCATGCCGCCGCCGTCGGACCGCTCGATGCCGTCGCCGGCGGCAGGGACGTCGGACTCGAGGTCCTCCGTCGTGACGAACAGGCCCTCGAGCGTCGTCGCGTCGAACATCGCCTCCTCGGCGGGCGGCACGACCGTGACCGTCGGTGTCGGGCTCGGCGGCTCGGGCTCGGCGGACGTCGCGGGCGGCGTCGTGGGCGTGGGCGTCGGCTCGGCCGGCTCCCACGGCCGGACGACGAGCAGCACGACGACGGCGACGGCGGCGACGACGAGGAGCCACCACCAGCCGCGTGACCGGCTGCTGCCGTCCGGGTCGACCGACCCGTCCGACGGGGCGTCCGGCGGCACGGGCGGTGGCCCGCCCGGTGTCGACCCGTCGGCCTGCGGCTGCGTGCCCGCCACTGCTCGCTCCTCCCGACGGGCCCGTGGCCGGGTGCGCACACCCCGTCGCCTCCGACCCTAGGACGGGACCGGCCCGCGCGGCGGGCGAAAACTCAGCGCGGCGTCACACCGCGCTCGTGCAGGCCCCAGATGGTCGAGTCGGTGAGCGCCTCCCACGACGCCTCGAGCAGGTTCGCGCCGACGCCGACGGTGCTCCACGACCGCTGCCCGTCGGTCGTCTCGATGAGCACGCGCGTCACCGCGTCGGTGCCGTGCATCGAGTCGAGGATGCGGACCTTGAAGTCGATGAGCTCGAACTGCTCGACCTCCGGGTACACGCGGACCAGCGCCTGGCGCAGCGCGTGGTCGAGCGCGTTGACCGGGCCGTTGCCCTCGCCGGTGCTGACGAACCGCTCGCCGCCGGCGTGCAGCTTCACGGTGGCCTCTGCCGTCGCGAGGGTGCCGCGGCCGCCGACGCGCTCGACGATGGCCCGCCACGACTCGACGCGGAAGTACTGCGGGCGGGCACCGTGCACCTCCTCGACCAGCAGCAGCTCGAACGACGCGTCCGCGGCCTCGTAGGTGTAGCCGCGCGCCTCGGCGTCCTTCACGCGGTCCGTGACGCGCCCGAGCACCTCGGGCATGCCCGACAGGTCGAAGCCGAGCTCGCGGCCCTTGAGCTCGATCGACGCGCGTCCGGCCATGTCGGAGACGAGCATGCGCATGTCGTTCCCGACCTGCATCGGGTCGATGTGCTGGTAGAGGTCGGGGTCGACCCGGATCGCGGAGGCGTGCAGCCCGGCCTTGTGCGCGAACGCGCTCGCGCCGACGTACGGCTGCCGCGCGAACGGGGAGATGTTGGTGATCTCGGCGATCGCGTGCGCGATGCGGGTGAGCTCGGAGAGGCCGCCGGGACGCTCGTCGTCGGTGCGCAGCACCCGGGCCCCGTACTTGAGCTCGAGGTTGGCGACGACGGACAGCAGGTCCGCGTTGCCGGTGCGCTCGCCGTACCCGTTGACCGTGCCCTGGACGTGCGAGCACCCGGCCTCGACGGCTGCGAGCGTGTTCGCCACCGCGCAGCCGGAGTCGTTGTGCGCGTGCATCCCGAGGACCGCGTCGGGCCCGACGGCGTCGCGGATCTCGTGCACGACCCGGGCGACCCAGGCCGGGATCATCCCGCCGTTCGTGTCGCACAGCGCGACGACCTCGGCGCCGGCCTCGAACGCGGCGAGCACCGCCGACCGCGAGTACGCGGGGTCGAAGCGGTACCCGTCGAAGAAGTGCTCGGCGTCGACGACAACCCGGCGTCCCTCCCGCACGAGCAGCCGCACGGTGTCGGCGATCATCGCGAGGTTCTCCTCGCCCGTCGTGCGCAGGGCCCGCTCGGCGTGCCGCAGGTCGCTCTTGGCGACGAGCGCGACCACCGGGGCCTCCGAGTCGATCAGGGCCCGCACCTGCGGGTCGTCGACCGCACGGGTCCCCGCCTTGCGCGTCGACCCGAACGCCGCGAGCTCGGCGTTGCGCAGGTCGAGCTCCTTCGCGGCCCGCTTGAAGAACTCCGTGTCCTTCGGCACGGCACCCGGCCACCCGCCCTCGATGAACCCGACCCCGAGCTCGTCCAGCAGCGGCGCGATCGCCAGCTTGTCCGCGACCGAGAGGTTCATGCCCTCCTGCTGCGCGCCGTCGCGCAGGGTCGTGTCGTAGACCTGGAAGGACAGGGCCGTGGGGAGTCCCGTGGGGGTCGGTGCGAGTGCGGTCACGGTCGGCTCTTCTCGGTGCGGGGACGAGGTGTCCCGGTGCCTGCGGCGTCGTCGCGCCCGGTGCGGGTCCGACCTGCGGCGGTGCGGACCCGCACGCGGTGCGGCGCTTCGTCGGCCGTCGACGCCCGCGGTGGTGGGCGGTGCCGAGGTCGGCGTGCGGCCGGGCGGGGGTGGTGCCCGACCAACAAAAAGACCCCCCGGAGGACGGGAGGTCTGCGCGTCAGCGGTGTGTGCTGACGCGCTACTCGATAATGAGGGCGAAGATGGTCACGGCGTCATCGTGGCACACGTCACGACGTACGGTCACCCGTTCCACCCAATGGACACGCGCCGGGCACGGACCCACGCACCTCCCGGGCTCGGCGCCCGAGCGACGCGCTGCGAGGAGACCCATGTCCGTCCCCGACCCGACCCAGCCGATCCGCCGCCCCGCCTCCGACGTCCCCCCGGCCGCGCCGCCACCCGCGGGCACACCGCCCACCGCCCCGCCGCCCAGCCCCGCGTACGCCGCGCCGCCCCCCGCTGCTCCCGTCCCCGCCGCGCCGCCGCCGGTCGTCGCC
>NZ_BIMR01000333.1 GCF_004306155.1 Cellulomonas biazotea | reverse complement strand
GGCGTGCCGCGCGCGTCCTGCGCGACGGCCGTGCCGCGCTGGAGCGCGTGGCGCGCGGGCGGCTCGCCGACCCGACGCGGGCGGCGCTCGACGAGCACAAGGCCGTGCGGGAGCTGGTGGACGCCGCGCGGTCCTGACGGCGTCGCCGAGCCGACCACAGGCCCGCGCAGAGCCCGGGCCTCCCCAGACCGGCGCAGGCACGCGGCGGGACGCCCGTCGTCGCGCCGAACCTGGCCGCACACGCCCCGCACCGGCGGGGCCGCGGCACAGGAGGCCACCATGAGCACGCACTCCCTCGACCTCACGCTCGTCGGCTGGGTCGGCAGCGAGGTCCGGCACTTCCACGGCCCGGACACCACGCCGTTCACGTCGTTCCGGATGGCGAGCACCCGCCGCTGGTTCGACCGCGCGGCGGGCGCCTGGCGCGACGGACGGACCGAGTGGTTCACCGTGAAGATCTGGCGGTCCGGCGCCCTCAACGTCGCGCAGTCGCTGCGCAAGGGTGACCCCGTCGTCGTGCACGGCCGGCTCTCGACCGAGGAGTGGCAGTCCGACGACGGGCCGCGCACGTCCCTCGTCGTCGAGGCCGCCGCCGTCGGCCACGACCTGACCTTCGGCACGAGCCGGTTCGCCCGGACCGTGTCGGCCGCGTCCCTCGACGCCACGGGCGACGGCCAGGACGCGGACGAGGTCGGCGCCCCCGCGGACGTGTCGGGGCTCGTCGAGCTCCGCGACGACGAGCAGCTCGTGCCCGCCGAGCACGTCGAGGACGCGCTCGCACCGGCCGTCGGGGGCTGATCGCCTAGGCTGGGGCACCGCAACGACGACGCGGCAGGGCCGACGGCCGCCCGCGCGGCCGGCCGGCCCGCCGACGTCGCTCCTCCACACCGACCCCGAGGCGGACGAAGAGCCAGTGGCTGAGTTCATCTACTCCATGTACAAGGCGCGCAAGGCGCACGGAGACAAGGTCATCCTCGACGACGTCTCCCTGAACTTCCTGCCCGGCGCCAAGATCGGCGTCGTCGGCCCCAACGGCGCCGGGAAGTCGACGATCCTCAAGATCATGGCCGGTCTCGACCAGCCGTCGAACGGCGAGGCGCGCCTCAGCCCCGGGTTCACCGTCGGGATCCTGCAGCAGGAGCCGCCGCTCAACGAGGACAAGACGGTGCTCGGCAACGTCGAGGAGGGCGTCGCCGAGATCAAGGGCAAGCTCGACCGCTACAACGAGATCTCCGCCCTCATGGCCGAGCCCGACGCGGACTTCGACGCGCTGCTCGCCGAGATGGGCCACCTGCAGGAGGCCATCGACGCGGCCGACGCGTGGGACCTCGACACGCAGCTCGAGCAGGCCATGGACGCGCTGCGCTGCCCGCCGCCGGACGCCGACGTCACCGTCCTGTCCGGTGGTGAGCGCCGCCGCGTCGCGCTGTGCAAGCTGCTCCTCGAGAAGCCCGACCTGCTGCTGCTCGACGAGCCCACCAACCACCTCGACGCCGAGTCCGTGCTGTGGCTCGAGGCGCACCTCAAGGACTACCCGGGCGCGATCCTCGCGGTCACCCACGACCGGTACTTCCTCGACCACGTCGCCGAGTGGATCTGCGAGGTCGACCGCGGTCGCCTCTACCCGTACGAGGGCAACTACTCGACGTACCTGGAGAAGAAGCAGGAGCGCCTCGCGATCCAGGGCAAGAAGGACGCGAAGCTCGCCAAGCGCCTCAAGGACGAGCTCGAGTGGGTCCGGTCCAACGCCAAGGGCCGCCAGACGAAGTCCAAGTCGCGCCTCGCGCGCTACGAGGAGATGGCCGCCGAGGCGGACCGCACGAGGAAGCTCGACTTCGAGGAGATCCAGATCCCGCCGGGCCCGCGCCTGGGCTCGATCGTCCTCGAGGCGAAGGACCTGCAGAAGGGCTTCGACGGGCGCGTGCTCATCGACGGGCTCTCGTTCACGCTGCCGCGCAACGGCATCGTCGGCGTCATCGGCCCCAACGGCGTCGGCAAGACGACGCTGTTCAAGACGATCGTCGGGCTCGAGCCCCTCGACGGGGGCGACCTCAAGGTCGGCGAGACCGTGTCGATCAGCTACGTCGACCAGTCCCGCGGCGGCATCGACCCCAAGAAGACCCTGTTCGAGGTCGTGTCCGACGGGCTCGACTTCCTCAAGGTCGGCAACGTCGAGATGCCCTCGCGGGCCTACGTCGCGGCGTTCGGGTTCAAGGGCCCGGACCAGCAGAAGCCCGCCGGCGTCCTGTCGGGCGGTGAGCGCAACCGCCTCAACCTCGCGCTCACCCTCAAGCAGGGCGGCAACCTGCTGCTGCTCGACGAGCCCACCAACGACCTCGACGTCGAGACGCTCGGCTCCCTGGAGAACGCGCTGCTCGAGTTCCCCGGCTGCGCGGTCGTCGTGTCGCACGACCGCTGGTTCCTCGACCGCGTCGCGACGCACATCCTCGCGTACGAGGGCACCGAGGAGGACCCCGCGAACTGGTACTGGTTCGAGGGCAACTTCGCCTCGTACGAGGAGAACAAGGTCGCGCGCCTCGGTGCCGACGCGGCGCGCCCGCACCGCGTGACGTACCGCAAGCTGCGTCGCGACTGACGGCGGACCGCACGACGGGCCGGACGGGATCGACTCCGTCCGGCCCGTCGTCGTCCGTGCGTCCGTGCGTCCGTGCGTCCGTGGGGCGTGCGTGCGTGCGTGCGTGCGTGCGGGGCGTGCCCGCCCTGGCGGCCCTGGTCCGCGGCCCGTCGGCGGCGTGGTCCGCGCGCGGGTGGGGCGGAGTCGGGGCACGCTAGGGCGGCAGCCGTCGCGCCCGCAGCAGCGGGGCCGCGACCAGCAGCCGTGAGGAGGAGCCCGTGAGCACGAGCGAGACGCCGACGCTGGTCGACGCGCTCCTCGGGCTGCGCGACGCGCTCGCGGGTGTGGCCCTGCCCCTGGCGACCCCGCCGGCAGCGCCTGCGGAGGCCGAGCGCCGGCGGCTCCTCGACCAGCTCGACGACCACCTGCTGCCGCGCGTGCGCGACCCCGACGCGGCGACGCTCGTCGTCGTCGGCGGGTCGACGGGTGCGGGCAAGTCGACGCTGCTCAACTCCCTGCTCGGCGCGCACGTGAGCACCGCGGGCGTGCTCCGGCCGACGACCCGCAGCCCGGTCCTCGTGCACCACCCCGACGACACCGCCGACGTCGACGTAAGCCGCGTGCTGCCCGGCCTCGCCCGGTTGCGGCCCGACGTCCGCCGCCCCGACGAGGACGCGGACGCGGTGCGCGCGCTGCGGGCCGTCGCGTCGACGACCCTCCCGCGCGGCCTGGCGCTGCTCGACGCCCCCGACGTCGACTCGGTCGAGGAGGAGAACCGGACGCTCGCCGTCCAGCTGCTCGGCGCGGCCGACGCGTGGCTGTTCGTCACCACCGCCGCGCGGTACGCCGACGCGGTCCCGTGGGAGCTGCTCGCCGAGGCGCAACGACGCCGCACGCACCTGGGGCTCGTGCTCGACCGGGTCGACGTCGGCGCCGAGCGCGCGGTCGCGGCCGACCTGGGCCGCATGCTCGCGGAGCGCGGGCTCGCGGGCACACCCGTCTTCGTCGTGCGCGAGTCGGTCCTGGAGGACGGGCTGCTGCCCGAGACCGAGGTGGGTCCGGTCGCGGACTGGCTCATGGCGCTCGCGCTCGACCCGGACGTCCGCGCGCGGGCCGTCGAGGCGACGCGGGACGGCGCGGTCCTCGACGTCGCGCAGCGGTCACGGGGCGTCGCGGACGCGGCCGACGACCAGCGGGCGGCCGCCGACCGCCTGCGCGCCGCCGTCGCGGCCTCGTACGCGGCGGCCCGCGAACGGGTCGCCGAGCAGACGTCCGACGGCACGATGCTGCGCGGCGAGGTCCTCGCCCGGTGGCAGGACGTCGTCGGCACCGGCGAGTGGTTCCGGCGGCTCGAGCAGGGCGTCTCCCGCGCGCGTGACCGGCTCGCCGAGGCGGTGACCGGCCGCCGGGCGGCCGACCCGGGCCTCGCGCAGGCGGTCGGCCACGGTGTCGCGGCGATCGTGCTCGACGCCGCCGAGGACGCGGCTGCGCGCGCGCACGCCGACTGGCACCACGACCCCGCGGGTGCGCCGCTGCTGCAGGGCCTCGCGCTGTCCCGCGCGTCCGCGGACCTGCGGGTGCGGGTCGAGGAGCAGGTCCGCGAGTGGCAGGGCGACGTCCTCGACCTCGTGCGCGGCGAGGGGGCGGGCCGGAGGTCGGCGGCGCGGGCGCTGTCGTTCGGGGTCAACGGCCTGGGCGCGGCGCTCATGGTCGCGGTCTTCGCGTCGACCGGCGGGCTCACGGGCGCCGAGGTCGGCATCGTCGGTGGGACCGCGCTGCTCGCGCAGCGCCTGCTCGAGGCCGTCTTCGGCGACGAGGCGGTCCGCAGGCTCACGCGGTCCGCGCACGAGCGGCTCGACGCCCGCGTGGGTGCGCTGCTCGACGCGGAGGCCGCACGGTTCTCGGCCGTCCTCGAGCCCCTCGCCGCGCGCGTCGTGGACGGCGGCGCGCTGCGGTCGCGCGCGGCGCTCGTCGAGGTCGCCGCGCGACGGGCGGCGGGCGGGGGCGTGGGT
>NZ_BIMR01000332.1 GCF_004306155.1 Cellulomonas biazotea | reverse complement strand
GTGCGGGGCGTCCGCGGGGACGACCGGCGGCAGCGCGGGCGCCCGGTGCGTGCGACCGCCGCGCAGCGCGAGCGCGACCCGGCGGGGCAGGACCACGTGCCGGCTGTCGCCGTGCGCCAGCAGCCCGCGGCGCAGCAGCCACTGGACGGCCGTCGCCGTGGGCGTCGCGTTCGACGGCGCGAGGCCGACCGGCGGTCCCCACAGCAGCGCGTCGACGACCTGCCGGGCGCCCACGGGCGCGTCGTGCAGCAGGTCCCGGATCTCGGCGGGGTCCTCGGGGAGCGTCACGGCACCCGGACGTGCGTCGACGCGACCGTCGGCGTGCCGGTGGTCCGCGGGGGCGAGGCCCGCGGGGTACGGGCCGAGGAGCTCGGCCAGGCCCGGCGCGGCGTGCAGGGGCGAGCGGTCGTCGTCGGGGACCTCGGGGTGGACCAGGGCACGGGCGCGGGCGTCGGCGAGCGCCGCCATGACCCGGGCACCGGCGTGCGCGTCCGTACCGGCGATCGCGGTGCGCACGTCCGCGGCCCGCACGGGACCCGGGTCGTCGAGCGCGACGACGGTCTCGACGACCTGGAGCACCCCGGCGTCGACCGCGGCGAGCGCCCGCTCCAGGCTCGCGCGGCTGGTCGCGCGGACCGCGAGGGACGACAGCGTCGAGGGAGACGGCGACGCCAGGTCGGGGCGCAGGCGCAGCAGGGCGACGAGGTCGTCGTCCCCGCACGCGCGCAGGTACCCCGTGAACGTGGCCATCCGTCCCACGATACGTGGCGGGTGCGCAGGACGGTGCGGGTCGCGGGTCGGTCGCGGGTCGGTCGGAGGCCGGTCGGGGGACGGCGGCTACGGTGCCGGGAGCCGGAACTAGCACCTCGGAGGCAGCACGTGACCGACCCGACGCCGCATGCCACGACCGCCCCGCACGGACCGGGCGCCGTACCTGGACTGCCCGGCCTGCCCGCGGACGCGCGCGTCGCGCTGCTCGCCGACGCCCGCGCCCAGCACGCCGAGATCGTGGCCCTGCGGCACGCGCTGCACCGCGTGCCCGAGATCGGCCTGCACCTGCCCCAGACGCAGCGGCTCGTCCTCGACGCGCTCGACGGCCTCGACCTCGAGGTCACGACGGGCGACGGGCTCACGTCCGTCGTCGCCGTCCTGCGCGGCGACCTGCCCGGGCCCGCGGTGCTGCTGCGCGGCGACATGGACGCGCTGCCCGTCACCGAGGACTCGGGCGAGCCGTTCACGTCCGAGCACCCCGGCGTCATGCACGCGTGCGGGCACGACCTGCACACCGCCGGTCTCGTCGGCGCGGCCCGGCTGCTCGCGGCGCGCCGCGACCGGCTCGCGGGGTCCGTCGTCCTCATGTTCCAGCCCGGCGAGGAGGGCGACCACGGCGCGCGGCACATGATCGACGAGGGCGTCCTCGACGCCGCGGGGGAGCGCGTCGTCGCCGCGTACGGGCTGCACGTGCTGTCGGCGCTCGTCCCCGGCGGGGTCGTCACGACCCGGCCCGGGACGATGCTCGCGGCCGCCGACACCGTCGCCGTCACCGTGCACGGCCGCGGCGGCCACGGGTCGATGCCGCACCTCGCCGCCGACCCCGTGCCCGTCGCCGCGGAGATCGTCCTCGCGCTGCAGTCGATGGTGACGCGCCAGTTCGACGTCTTCGACCCCGTGGTCGTGACCGTCGGGCACATCACGGCCGGCACGACCGACAACGTCATCGGGTCCAGCGCGCTCCTGGAGGCGACCGTCCGGACGTTCTCGGAGGCCGCGCACGGCGTGGTGCCCGACCGGATCACCCGCGTGTGCGAGGGCGTCGCCGCCGCGCACGGCCTCACCGTGACCGTCGACTACCGCCGCGGCTACCCGGTGACCGTCAACCGCGCCGAGGAGGTCGACCGGGCGTCCCGGCTCGTCACCGGGATGCTCGGGGAGCACGCGTGGGTCGACGCCGCGCAGCCCCTGCCCGGCGCGGAGGACTTCTCCTACGTGCTGCAGCAGGTGCCCGGCGTCTACCTGGGCGTCGGGGCCACCCCGCGAGGTGCCGACCCGCGCACCGCCGCCTACAACCACTCCGCGCAGGCCCGGTTCGACGACGACGCGCTCGTGACCGGCCCCGCGGTGCTCGCGGCCCTCGCGCTCGACCGGCTCGCGCAGGGCTGACCGGGTCGCACGTGATGCCCGGGCGTCCCGGCCGGTAGCCTGGAGGGTCAGTACGTCTTCATCAGTACGTCTCATCTGAAGGACAGGGGTCGCCGTGCCTACCGGCAAGGTCAAGTGGTTCGACACCGAGCGCGGCTTCGGGTTCATCGCCGACGACGACGGCGGTGAGGTGTTCCTGCACGCCTCCGCGCTGCCCGCGGGCGTCTCGCCCAAGCCCGGCACCAAGGTCGACTTCGGCGTCGCCGACGGACGTCGCGGACCGCAGGCGCTGTCCGTGAAGATCCTCGACCCGCTGCCGTCGGTCGCGAAGGCGACGCGCAAGCCCGCCGACGACATGGCCGTCATCATCGAGGACCTCATCAAGGTGCTCGACAAGGTCGGCAACGACCTGCGCCGCGGTCGTTACCCCGAGAAGGCGCGCTCCACCCAGTACGCCACCCTGCTGCGTCGCGTCGCCGACGACCTCGAGGCCTGAGCATGGCGGTCGCGACGAAGGACGCCGTCCTGGGCAACGCCGTCGACCTCGCGCGCGAGGTCGCGATCGGCATCGCCGAGGACCCCGCGGACGTCGGCGAGTACCTCGGCCTGGTCGTCGAGGGCGAGCGCCTGGTCTCCCACCGCTTCGCGTGCGCCGCGAAGGGCTACCCCGGCTGGGAGTGGACCGTCACCGTGACGCGCGTCCCGCGCGGCCGCACGCCCACGGTGTGCGAGGCGGAGCTCCTGCCCGGCGACGACGCGATCCTCGCGGCGACCTGGGTGCCGTGGTCCGAGCGGCTGCGCCCCGGCGACATCGGCCCCGGGGACGTCCTGCCGTTCCGCGCCGACGACCCCCGTCTCGAGCCCGGCTGGACCCCCACGGGCGACGACGAGACCGACTCCGTCGCGATCGACGAGCTCGCCCTCGCCCGCGCCCGCGTGCTGTCCCCGCAGGGTCGCGACGAGGCCGCCGACCGCTGGTACCGCGGCGCGCACGGGCCGACCAGCGCGGGCTCGCTCGCGTCGGCCGCCGCGTGCACGTCGTGCGGGTTCCTCGTGCCGCTGCAGGGCGCGCTGGGCACCGTTTTCGGCGTCTGCGCGAACGCGTGGTCGCCCGACGACGGCAAGGTCGTCAGCCTCGACCACGGGTGCGGCGCGCACTCCGAGACCGACGCGGAGCCGCCGCCCAGCGACTGGCCCGCGCCCGACCCGGTGATCGACGAGAACCGGGTCGAGGTCGTGCCCCGCGCGACGCCCGCCGAGCCCGCGGCCGACGCGGCTGAGCCCGTGGCGGAGGTGACGGTCGAGCCGGTGGCCGAGCCCGCGGCTGCCGACGCCAC
>NZ_BIMR01000331.1 GCF_004306155.1 Cellulomonas biazotea | reverse complement strand
GGTCGTCGCGTACGACGCCCCCAGCCACGGCCGCTCCGGCCCCGGCGCCTACGGGCCCCGTCAGAGCACGCTGCCCGAGATGGTCGACACCCTCGCCGCCGTCGTCGCCGCCCACGGACCCGCCCACGCGGTCGTCGCGCACTCCCTCGGCGGCACCGCCACCGCGAGCGCGGTCCTCGATGGTCTCGACGCCCAGCGGGTCGCGCTCGTCGCGCCCATGGCCGACCCGATCCCGTACACGCGCGACCTCGCCGACGTCCTCGGGTTCGGCGAACCCACCCGGCAGCGGTTCCTCGCGCTCATGGAGCGCCGCGCCGGCCGCCCGCTCGCCGACTTCGACGTCGCCGCCGTCGCCGCCCGGCACCCGCGCCCCCTGCCCGACGCCCTCGTCGTGCACGACACCCTCGACAAGGAGGCGCACCACGCCGACGGTGCCCGCCTCGCCGCGTCGTGGCCCGGGGCACGGTTCCTCAGCACGACCGGGCTCGGGCACCGCCGCATCCTGCGGGACCCCGACGTCGTGGCGGCGCTGGTCGCCCACGTGACGGGGACGGGCGACGGGGTGGCCCCGGACGGCCGTCGGGAGACGTCGGGGGCGTGACGGCCCCAGGCGGCCCCGGCGGCCGAGGTGTCGGTCGCGTGCGAGGCGTCCGTGGCGGCCGTGGTCGGTAGCCTCGGCTGCGGTCGGCCGACGTCGTACGACACGGCGGCCCGGCCCCGACCCGCACCGTCGAGCGACCGAGGACACCGATGACCGACCCGAGCCCGGCCGGGCCCCGCACCCTGGCGCAGCGCACCGACGACACCCGCCACCGCCTGCGCACCGACGTCGACGTCTGGGTGGGCACCGCCGACCCCGGCACGGGCGAGCCCTACCTGGTCCCGCTGTCCTTCCTCTGGGACGGGGAGACGCTGCTCCTGTCGACGCCCGCGTCGTCACCGACCGCCCGCAACCTCGTCGCGACCGGCCGGGCGCGCCTGGCCCTCGGCGAGACCCGGGACGTCGTCCTGGTCGACGCCGACGTCGAGGCCTCCGACGCGGTGCCCGACGACGTCGGCGACGCGTTCGCGACCGCCACCGGCTTCGACCCGCGCACGCTGCGCCAGCGGTACACGTGGTTCCGCTGCCGCCCGCGCGGGATCCAGGCGTGGCGGGAGGCCGACGAGCTCGCGGGCCGTGACGTGCTGCGCGACGGCCGCTGGGTGGCCGACGCCTGACGCCGGGCGCGCGTCAGCCCAGGGTGACGAGCGTCCGCACGTCGTCGTCGGGCAGCACGTCCACGACGGCCGACACCGCGACCTCCCGGAGCGTCGCCAGGCCGTCGTACACCGACAGGAACGCCGTGTCCGCGGCGTCCCGCCCGGTCGCGATCCGCACGAGGGTGCCGCGCGGCGCGAGCGTCGTCGCGTCGACGACCCGCCACGCACCGTCGACCCACGCCTCGGCGACGGCGTGGAAGTCCATCGGGTCGAGCCCGGGCGCGTAGACGGCGACGAGCCGCGCGGGCACGTCGAGCGCGCGGAGCAGGGCCACGACGAGGTGCGCGTAGTCGCGGCACACGCCCTGCCGGGCGAGCAGCGTGCGCAGCGCCCCGTCCGTCGGCAGCGACGACCCGGGGACGTACGCGAGGCGCGTCCCGACCCACGACGACACGGCCCCGAGCAGGTCGGCCCCGGACAGGCCCGCGAACTCGGCGCGGGCCGTCGGGGCGAGGGCGTCCGACTCGCAGTACCGGCTGGGCCGCAGCGCGCGCAGCCGGTCGCCCTCGTCCGCGCCTGGGGCGTCGAGCCGGCCGCGCACGGTCGCCCGGTAGTCGACGACGACCTCGCCCGGGTCGGCGTCGAGGACGTGCAGGCGCGTGCCGTGCGCGTCGGCGACCTCGCGCACCGTGACGGGGGAGCCGTCGACGGTGACCGTGAGCGACTCGTCGGCGTCGTGGCCGGTCGCGACGGCGACGGCGAGCGCGAGCGTCGCCCGCGACGTGACGTCGACGGTCAGGTGGGCGGAGACGTCGCGCAGCATGCGGACGATTCTGGGCCGCGGACCGTCCCGGCGCGCGGCGGAGGCCGTTGCCGGCACCGGGTCTCGCAGGGGCGACCGGGGAGCACGCCGGCCAGCGCCCGACGTGTCCGGCCCGATCCGAGGGACTGGCGGCCGAACCGAACCGTCATTCCCCGGGAACACCGGTCCCGGGGACCGTCACCACGGTGCCGTCCGACCGCGTCACCTCGAGGGTGTACCGCAGCGCGCGAGCGCCGACCCACCACGCGACGACAAGACCGTCGGCGACGGTCGCCTCGATCCGTGACCCTGAGGGAGCCACGTACGTGACGGCCGAGACGTCAGGGCCGACCCGGCCGACCAGCACGACCACGAGCTCGTCGACGACGGACGCTGACGAGTACGTGAGCACCGAGACGCCGTCGGGTGTCGGAGGGGTGCCGGTCGGCATCGACCACATGACGCCTTCGGTCGGTTCTTCCAGGCACGTCGAGACCCAGGCCTCGTTCGCCTGCACGAGGAACCGGGCATCGGCCCGCTGCTCGGCGACGACGGGCGCGAGGCCGTCGGCCTCCTGCGGCGGGATCCCCCCGACGTCGCCAGGCTCGCCCGGCCGTGCTACCGCGTCGCACGCGTCGGCGAGATCCCCGACCGCTGCCCCGTCGAGGGGCGTCGCGGACGAGTCGCCGAGCGCGCCGCGGGAGCGGCCCGTCTCCGCGACGGCTGTGCTCGGTGCGCCGTCAGCCGGGACGGATCTCACCGCGGGCGGCCACGTGGAGATCACAGGGCCGACGAGCAGGGCGACGGTCGTCGTCGCCACCCCCGCCGTGCTCCAGGCCGTGACGGTCCGGCGTGCGGCGCGGCGGCGCCCCGCCCGGACGGCGGCCGGGACGTCGGTCGGCACGTGCGGCGCGAGGCTCGCGGCGTGGGCGCGCAGCGTGCGGACCCACTCGTCGTCCTCCAGCGCTTCCGGGCTCATCGGGCGTCCTCCGTCGTCGTGTCGTGCGGTCCGGGTCCGTCAGGTGGCTGCGGGGCGGTTCCCAGGTCGCCGAGGCTGGAGCGCAACGTCCGGAGTCCGCGCGACGCCTGTGTCTTCACGGTGCCCACCGTGACGCCGAGGTCGGCAGCGACCTCGCGCTCGGACAGGCCCATCAGGTAGCGCAGGACCACGACGCGACGCTGCCGGACGGTGAGCAGGGCGAGCGCGCGCACGAGCTCGTCGCGCTGCTCGACGACCAGGCCCGCACCGTCGTGCGGGAGGTCGGGGACGTCGTCGGGCGCGACGAGGACTTCCCGGCGCCGCCGACGCCACAGGTCGATGCGGGCGTTCGCGAGCACGCGTCGTGCGTAGGCCGTGGGGTTGCTCCGGCGGGCGCGCGGCCACGCCACGTAGGTCCGCACGAGGGACTCCTGGACGAGCTCGGCCGCGAGGTGGCGGTCGCCCGTCAGGTACCACGCCGTCCGCTCCAGCTCGGCGCGGGCGGCCGAGGCGAACAGGCTGAACTCGGCGTCGCGGTCCATCGCGCGCGAGTCGTGGAGGAGGACGTCGACGTCGTCCTGCCACCCGGGCGCGCCGTCGGGTGGGTCGGGCACGGCTGCCGTCACGAAGGTGGTCACACTCCTCCACACGCACGACGGGGCACGGAGGTTGACGTCCGCGGCCCGATGGAGTCCGGGGTGCTCCCGGAGCGGGTGAGAAAACTACTCGCGAGTATCAAAGTCGGGGGTGCCCTCTCCTGGTCCGGTGTTGCTGCCCGGCACTGCAGCGCACCGGACGACCAAGCAAGGGGGTGAATGGGAGATGACGATCGAGATCATGGAGGTCGAGGAGATCACCGCGACGCGGATCCACCTCGACCCGGAGGCCGGCGGCGCCTGATCGGCGCGCGCACCGAGGCC
>NZ_BIMR01000330.1 GCF_004306155.1 Cellulomonas biazotea | reverse complement strand
CACCGCCACGGTCCGAGCGGCCGGTGTCGCCACGGCCGGCGCCGTCACGCGCGCCGCCATGACGCTGGCCGCCGTCACGACCGCCGTCTCCGGGACCGCCGGTGCCGCGCCCCTCGGCGCCGCCCTGCCCGGCGGGGCTCACGCCGCACCGCCCAGGACTGTCCCGTCGACGAGCCGCGCACCGCGCGCCCAGTCCGCCGCCTCCATGGGGCGCTTGCCGGGCGGCGTGACGAGGCCCAGCCGCACCGCTGCCCCGCCCGTGCCGACCAGCACGTCACGCTTGCCGACCCGCAGCTCGCCGGGGGCGAGGTCGCGCACGTCCGCGACGGGTGCGACGGGGCCGAGGCCGAGCCGGCTGCCGTCGGGCAGCGTGGTCCACGCGCCGGGGGCGGGCGTGCACCCCCGGATGCGGCGGTCGACGGCGTGCGCGGGGTGCGACCAGCGCACGCGCGCGTCCTCGACCTCGATCTTCGGGGCGTGGCTCACGCCGTCGGCGGGCTGCGGGACCGGGCTGAGGATCCCGTCCTCGATCGCGTCCAGCGTCTGCACGAGCAGCCCCGCGCCCGCGACAGCGAGGCGGTCGAGCAGGTCGCCGGCCGTGTCCCGCGGGCGCACCGACTCGGTCAGCGTGCCGAAGACCGGGCCGGTGTCGAGGCCCTGCTCGATGCGGAACGTCGTCGCGCCGGTGACCTCGTCGCCCGCGATGAGCGCGTGCTGGACGGGCGCCGCGCCGCGCCAGGCGGGCAGGACGGAGAAGTGCAGGTTGACCCACCCGTGCGTCGGCACGTCGAGCACGGCGGCGGGCAGGATCGCGCCGTACGCGACGACCGGTGCCGCGTCGACGGCGAGCTCGCCGAGCCGCGCGACGAACTCCTCGTCGCGGGGGCGGGCGGGCGTGAGGACCTCGACGCCCGCGTCGAGCGCCCGGGCCTTCACGGGGCTGGGTGCGAGCGTGCGCCCGCGTCCGGCGCGCGCGTCGGGGCGCGTGAGGACGGCGACGACCTCGTGACGGGAGGCCAGCAGGGCCTCGAGCGACGGCACCGCGGCCGCAGGCGTTCCGGCGAAGAGCAGTCGCATGGCCCCGATCCTAGGTGGCGGGTGCCGTGCTCCCCGCCTCGGGGACCAGCAGGCCGCGCGTCTCGAGGTCGGCGCGGAGCGTGGCGGCGTCGGTGAAGAGCACGGCGTCGAAGCCGACGGCCGCGGCGGCGGCGACGTTCACGGGCGAGTCGTCGGCGAAGACCGTACGCGCCGGGTCGAGGGCGAACCGTTCGGCGAGCAGCCGGAACACCCGCGGGTCGGGCTTCGCGAGGCCGACCTCGCCGGACACCAGGACGGCGTCGAGGTGCCCGATGGCGGGCGCGGCGGGCTCGGCGAGGTGGTAGGTCTCGGCCGACCAGTTCGTCAGGCCGAACGTCGGCACGCCCCGGTCGACCAGGTCGCGCACGACGCGTGCGCTGCCGGGGACCGGGCCCGGCAGCGAGTCGGCAAAGTGCGCGACGTACAGGTCGAGCGCGGCGACGTGCTGCGGGAACGTCGCGGCCAGCTCGACGCGCGCGTCCGCCCAGCTGCGGCCGGCGTCCTGGTGGTGGTTGAACGCGGCGAAGTCGACGTCCGAGAAGAAGCGGTCCACCTCGCTCCGGTCGAGCCGGCCGACGAAGGGCCCGTACGGGTCCCACCGGACCAGCACGTTGCCGAGGTCCAGGACGACGGCCGTCATGCGAGGTCCACCGGGTCGACGTGCACGCGCACCGTGCCTCCCTCGCGCCGCGCGCTGCGGACCGCCATCGACGTCGCGAGGGCCCGGGCCAGCGCCGCACCGCGGCCTCGCGGCACGCGCACGAGGGCGCGGACGTCCGGCTCGAGCGCCGTGGACGACGCCCGTGCGGGCCCGGGGACCGGCACGGGGCCGAGCACGTCCGCGTCGTCGAGGCCCAGCCGGGACAGCAGCACGTCGACCGCGTCGCGCGGCCCGGTCACCGCCGCGACCCGGACGGCCGGCGGCAGGCCGAGCTCGACCCGCTCCTGCGACTCCCGGGCCGCGAGACCCGCGGGGTCCCAGCGGACGAGCGCCTGCGTGGGCCGCTCCGGGGCGTCACCCACGAGCAGCACGACGCCACCCTCCGACGCGGACCGCACGAGCGCCGCCGCCGTGAGCCAGCGCCGCAGCGCACCCACCGCCGTACCGAGTCCGGCTCCCGACGTGCCGACCGCCGCATCGAGCAGGACGGCCGCGGCGTACCCGCCAGGGGCGGCGGGCTCGGCTCCGGGCGTCGCGACGACCACCGCGGGCGCGTCGGGCACGACGTCGAGCACGCCGCCCGACGCACGGGCGCCCGACACCCGCACGGTGACGCCGGGGAACGCCCGCCCGAGCTCCTCGGCGGTGCGCTCGGACCCGACACGGACCGAGCGCAGCGTGGAGCCGCCGCACTCGCCGCACCGCCAGGAGGTCGCGAGCCGCCCGCACCAGCCGCACGTCGGAGTGCCGTCCTGACCGGTGAGCCCGAGCGGCCCGTGGCACGTGGTGCAGCGTGCGTCGGCACGGCACCGTCCGCACGCGACGACCGGGACGTAGCCCGCGCGCGGGACCTGCACGAGGACCGGTCCGGCCGCGAGCCGGTCCCGGACGGTGCGCCATGCCGGGGACGGCAGTCGGGCCGTCGCGGCCGGCCCCTCGCGCGCGAGCTCGACCGACGTGAGTGCGAGGACGCGCGGCGCACGGGCACGGGTCGTCGCGCGGTCGGCGACGACCTCCTTCGCCCAGCCGGACTCGACGAGCGCCTGCGCCTCGACCGTCCGGCCGAGACCGCCGACGAGCAACGCGCACCCCTCGAGGTCCGACCGCAGAGCGAGCACCTCGCGGACGTGCGGGTACGGCGCGCGGGGCTCGGCGTGCAGCGTGTCGCCGTCGTCCCAGCACACCGCGAGGCCGAGCCGCCGGACGGGTGCGAACGCCGACGCCCGGGTGCCGACGACCACGTCGGCCGCGCCGCGCAGCGCTGCGAGGAACGACCGGTAGCGCGCGGCCGGACCGTCGTCGGCGGCCAGCCGGACCACGCCGCCGGGCCGGTCGGGCGACCACGCGGGCACCCCGGCCCGGTCGAGCGCGGCGAGCACGAGCGCGACGTCGCGCGCGTCGGGGA
>NZ_BIMR01000329.1 GCF_004306155.1 Cellulomonas biazotea | reverse complement strand
CGAGGAACTCGCACGTCCCGGCGCCGACGTACCCGGCCTCGCGCAGGATCGCGACGCTCGACGTCACGAGCTGGGCGCGCTGGTCGTCCGTGAGGAACGGCGCGGGCGCCTCCTCGACGAGCTTCTGGTGCCGGCGCTGCAGCGAGCAGTCGCGCGTCGAGACGACGACGACGGTGCCGTGCTCGTCGGCGAGGCACTGCGTCTCGACGTGCCGGGGCTTGTCCAGGTACCGCTCGACGAAGCACTCGCCGCGGCCGAACGCGGCGACGGCCTCGCGGACCGCCGACTCGTACGCCTCGTCGATCTCCGCGGCGTCGCGCACGACCTTCAGCCCGCGGCCGCCTCCGCCGAACGCGGCCTTGATCGCGACGGGCAGCCCGTGCTCGGCGACGAACGCGTGGATCTCGTCGACGCCCGCCACCGGGTCGGGGGTACCGGGCACGAGCGGCGCACCGGCGCGCTGCGCGATGTGCCGCGCGCTCACCTTGTCGCCGAGCGCCTCGATCGCCGACGGCGGCGGGCCGATCCACACCAGCCCGGCCTCGATGACGGCGCGCGCAAAGTCGGCGTTCTCGGCGAGGAAGCCGTAGCCGGGGTGCACGGCGTCGGCGCCGGACCGGCGGGCCACGTCGAGGAGCTTGGCGACGACCAGGTACGTGTCGGCCGCGCGGGCGCCGTCCAGCGCGTAGGCCTCGTCGGCGACGCGCACGTGCAGCGCCTCGCGGTCGGGGTCGGAGTAGACGGCGACGGAGCCGATCCGGGCGTCGCGACAGGCGCGGGCGATGCGGACGGCGATCTCACCGCGGTTGGCGATGAGGACCTTGGAGATCACGGGCACGGTCCACCGTAACGTGCAGGGTGCGCACTGCCGGGCTCCGTCGTGCGGCGCCGGACAAGATTGGGGAACCGCCCAACGGGTGACGGCACGCTCTTGTAGGGATCCGACGACGACGAGCGTCCGTCACGCCCTCTCACGGGCTCGGCTTGTCCGGTCGGCACAACCGGACCCGTTCGTCAGGTCGTACGCCACAGGCTCGGGACGCTCACGCCGATCTCCCCGAGCAGCCCCCGCAGCAGCGGCAGCGAGACGCCGACGACGCCGTGGTGGTCGCCCTCGATGCGCTCGACGAACGGACCGCCGAGCCCGTCGACGGTGAACGCCCCCGCGACGGCCAGCGGCTCGCCCGTCGACACGTACGCCGCGACCTCGTCGTCGGACAGGTCCGCGAAGTGCACGACCGTCGACGACGTCGCCCCGAGCGTGCCGCGCGTGCCCGCGCCGCCCTCGTCGGGCGTGGCCCGCTCGTCGACGACCCAGTGCCCGGTGTGCAGGACGCCCGTACGGCCGCGCATCGCCTGCCAGCGGGCGACCGCGTCGGCGGCGTCGGTCGGCTTGCCGAGGACCTCGCCGTCGAGCTCCAGCATCGAGTCGCAGCCGAGCAGCACGAGGTCGTCCGCGTCGGCGAGCTCCGCGGGCGTCCCGGCGGACAGCGCGCGCGCGACGTCCTCGACCTTCGCCTGCGCGAGCACCAGCACCGCGTCGGCGGGCTCGAGCACGCCGAACCTCTCGGCGGCGGCGGCCAGCACGGCCGGCTCGTCGACGCTCGACACCACGACGAGCGGGTCGATCCCCGCCGACTGGAGCGTGGCGCGACGGGCGGGGGACGCGGAGGCGAGCAGCAGGCGGGTCACGACGGGCGAGCCTAGCCGGGGCGCTCGCCGGCGGCTCCCGGGCCGGGACCGAGGTCGGGCCCGCAGCACAGGTCCGCGGGGCACAATGACCTCGACCTGTGGTACGGGTGGCGCAGCACCGCGCCCGTGCCCCCTGCGGAGGAGGCCCAGTGAACGAGGCGACCCACCCGGCCGCGCACGACGTCGTGGACGACGACGCGTTCGACGAGGACGACCTCCTCGACGACGAGATCGACGACGTCGACGACGACCCCGACCTGCTGCGCCCGTCGAGCCTGGCGTGGAAGCGCCGCACGGCGATCGAGATGGCGATCTCGGGCGCGATCGGGCTCTACACGTCGTTCGTGCTGTCGATCGAGTCGCTCGTCCTGGCGCGCAATCCGGACGCGGTGCTGGGGTGCAGCATCAACTCGGTCATCAACTGCGCGACGGTCGCGAAGAGCTGGCAGGCCGAGCTGTTCGGCTTCCCCAACGCGTACCTGGGCATCGCCGCCGAGGCCGTCGTGCTGACGATGGCCGTCGCGATGATCGGCGGCGTCGTGTTCCCGCGGTGGTTCATGCTGTCCGCCGAGGTCGTCTACACCGCGGGTCTGCTGTTCGCGTGGTGGCTCTTCTACGAGGCCTACACCGACATCAAGGCGCTGTGCCCCTGGTGCCTGCTCATCACGGTGACGACGACCCTGGTCTGGGCCGGGCTCACCCGCATCAACGTGCGCGACGGCCACATCCGGCTACCGGGTCGCTGGGGGCCCGGCGCGCGGCGGTTCGTCGCGGCGGGCAACGACTGGTTCGTGACGATCGCGGTCCTGGTCGTGCTCGCCGCCGTCGTCTTCTTCGGGTACGGCTGGTCGCTGGTGTCCTGACGGAACGCGAGACGCGCCGAGGGGGTGGGCACCAGGCCGGTGCCCACCCCCTCGTGCGTGCCGGACGCGGGCGTCAGGCCCGCGCGAACTCCTGCTTGAGCACGTCGAGGGGCAGCGCCCCCAGGTCGAGGGCCGTCGCGTGGAAGGCGCGCAGGTCGAACGCCTCGCCCCGCGTGCGGGCGGCACCGGCGGCCTCGTCGCGGGTCTGCTCCCACAGCCGCTGGCCGATCTTGTACGAGGGTGCCTGCCCGGGCCAGCCCAGGTAGCGCAGCCACTCGAACCGCACCGACGACTCGGGCATGTTGACGTTCGCCCGCAGGAACTCCCAGCCCTTGTCGGCGTCCCACGTGCCGCCGCCCCACTCCGCGGGCGCGGGCAGACCGAGGTGCACGCCGATGTCGAACACGACGCGGGCCGCGCGCAGCCGCTGGCTGTCGAGCATCCCGAACCGGTCGCCCGGGTCGTCGAGGAAGCCCAGGTCGGCCATGAGCCGCTCGGCGTACAGGGCCCAGCCCTCGCCGAACCCGGACGTCCAGCAGGCCAGCCGGCGCCACCGGTTGAGGGTGTCGCGCGCGTGCACGGCCTGCCCGATCTGCAGGTGGTGACCGGGGACGCCCTCGTGGTAGACGGTCGTCTTCTCGCGCCACGTGTTGAACGTGGTCACGTCGGCCGGCACGGACCACCACATGCGGCCCGGACGCGTGAAGTCGTCGCTCGGCCCGGTGTAGTAGATGCCGCCGGTCGTCGTCGGGGCGATCCGGCACTCCAGCGTGCGCAGGGCCGCGGGGATCTCGAAGTGGACGCCGTCGAGCGCGTCGATCGCCGCGTCGGACGTCTCCTGCATCCACGCGCGCAGCGCCTCGGTGCCGTGCAGCGTGCGGGCGGGGTCGGCGTCGAGCACCGCGACGGCCTCCTCGACGGTCGCGCCGGGGCCGACGACCTGCGCCGCGACGGCCTCCTGCTCGGCGACGACGCGCGCGAGCTCCTCCAGGCCCCACGCGTACGTCTCCTCGAGGTCGACGGTCGCGCCGAGGAACTCGCGGGAGAACAGCGCGTAGCGGTCGCGGCCGACCGCGTCGGCCTGCGGTGCGCGCGGTGCGAGCTCGTCCTGCAGGAACGTCGCGAGGGTCCCGTAGGCCGTCCGGGCCGCGGTCGCGCCGCGCTCGAGCTCCGAGCGGACCAGCGCGCACGCGGACGAGTCGTCGAGCGCGGCGTCGACGTCGGCGCCCGTGACGAACGTCGTGAAGAACGACGACGCCGGGTCGGCGAGCTCGCGCGCCTGGCGGACGGCCTCCTCGACCTGACGGATCGCGGCGACGTCACCACCCGCGGCCGCGGCGCGCAGGGACTCGACGTACCCGTCGACCGCGCCGGGCAGCGCGTTGAGCCGCGCGGCGACGTTCTCCCAGTCCTCGACCGAGCCGGTCGCCATGATGTCGAAGACGTCCCGCAGCTCCTGCACGGGCGACGCGATGTTGTTGAGGCTGCGCTGCGGCTCGCCCGCGTCGTGCAGCTCGAGCTCGAGACCGAGGCGCTCGCGCATCGCGGCGAGCGTGACCTCGTCGACCGCGTCCGCGGGAGAGAGACCGTCGAGGGCGACCAGCGTGGAGCGGCTCAGCTCGGCGCGCGCCGCGTGCCCGGCGGGGGAGAAGTCCGTCATCTCGTGCTCGTGGCCCGGCAGGCCGATGGCCGTCGCGGCGAGCGGGTGCAGGGCTGCGGCCGCCGCGATGTGCGCCTCGGCCACGGCGTCGATGGGGGAGGGCTGGCGCGCAGCGCGGGAGTGGGGCGTCGTCGTCACCCGGACGACCCTACTCGGCGGTACGGGACTCCTCGGAGGCCTTTGCGGAGGGCCCGCGCAGGCCTGTGCAGGCCCGGTGGTCAGTCCCGCAGGCTCCAGCGCCACGCGTCCGGACCCGCCGCACGGGCGACGGGACCGCGCACGGTGCGGCGCCGGTCCGACCACGCGGACGCCGTCGCGGGCTCCTCGACGGCGTGCCCGTCCTGCGACGACGCCGCGACCAGACCGGCGACGAGCGCCGCGAGCTCGACCTCGTCCGGCGCCCCGCGCACGACGTGCACG
>NZ_BIMR01000328.1 GCF_004306155.1 Cellulomonas biazotea | reverse complement strand
GTACGAGATCTACACCATCATCAACGCGCTGGCAGACCAGGGGAAGGCCGTCGTCGTCATCTCCTCCGAGCTGCCTGAGCTGCTCGGCATCTGCGACCGCATCTACACCCTCGCGTTCGGCCGGGTCACCGGCCAGCTGCCGCGGGAGCGGGCCACGCAGGAGAGCCTCATGGAGCTCATGACCAAGGAAAGGGAGAACGCCTGATGACTGCCGTCGCGGGCCTCAAGGAGATCTTCACGCGCAACCTGCGCACGAGCGGCATCTACATCGCGTTCGTCGCCATCATCGGGCTCTTCACCATCCTCACGGACGGCATGCTGCTCAGCCCGGGCAACCTCACCAACATCGTCCTGCAGTACTCGTACATCCTGATCCTCGCCATCGGCATGGTGATCGTCATCATCGCCGGGCACATCGACCTGTCCGTCGGGTCGGTGGTGGCGCTGACAGGCGCGGTCTCCGCGGTCGTCGTCATCAAGAACGGCGCCCCGTGGTGGCTCGGCGTGCTGGTCGCCCTCGCGGTCGGCCTCGCGGTCGGCGCCTGGCAGGGCTTCTGGGTCGCGTACGTCGGGATCCCCGCGTTCATCGTGACCCTGGCCGGCATGCTGCTGTTCCGCGGCATGACGCTGCAGGTCCTCGAGAACATCTCGCTGTCGCCGTTCCCCGGCGAGTACCAGAAGATCGCCGGCGGGTTCCTCAACGGGATCCTCGGCGGCAACGGGTTCGACGTCTTCACGCTCGTGATCTTCGCGCTGGCGCTCGTCGGCTACGGCGTGAGCCAGTTCCGCTCCCGCCAGGCCCGGATCAAGTACCAGCAGACCGTCGAGGCGTTCCCGCTGTTCGTCCTCAAGCTCGTGCTGATCTCGGCCGTCGTCATGGCGTTCGGCTACCAGCTCTCGCGCAGCCGCGGCCTGCCGATCGTGCTCATCATCCTGGGCGTCCTGATCATGGCCTACACGATCGTCACGACGAAGACGGTCTTCGGCCGCCACGTCTACGCGATCGGCGGCAACCTGCACGCCGCGCAGCTGTCCGGCGTGAAGGTCCGGAAGATCAACTTCTGGATCTTCGTCAACATGGGCTTCCTCGCCGCCGTCGCGGGTGTCGTGTACTCGTCGCGGTCCAACGGCGCCCAGCCCGGCGCGGGCAACATGTTCGAGCTCGACGCGATCGCCGCCTGCTTCATCGGTGGCGCGTCGACCACGGGCGGCGTCGGCCGCGTCACCGGCGCCATGGTCGGTGGTCTGATCATGGGCGTCATGTCCAACGGCATGCAGCTCATGGGCATCGACCAGTCGGTGCAGCAGATGGTCAAGGGCCTCGTCCTGCTGCTCGCCGTCGCGTTCGACATCTACAACAAGCGCCGCGCGGGCGCTGCTCGCTGACGCACCGCCGGCCGGGTCCCGCACCACGCACCACCCGGTGCGCCGCGGGACCCGGCCGTCGCCGTACCGGCGGTCGGGCCCGGTTCTACCGGGCCGACCGGATCCGGCCAGTGCCGGCCAGTGCTGGCCAGTTCCGGCCAGGAACCCCCGGACGGCGGTTGAGGTCCGAATGCCCAGGCCAGGTAGGCTGCACCGGCGCGAGAGGACGGTAGACCATGGCGGGTTCGCAGTCCTCGCTGCGTGAAGCCAACCGTGCCGCCGTCGTCGACGCCGTCAAGCGCCACGGCGGACTCACCCAGGTCGAGCTCGTCGGCGCCACCGGCCTGTCCGCCGCGACCGTCTCGACCATCGTCAAGCAGCTCCTCGCCGAGGGCGTCGTCGAGACCCGGTCCACGATCCGCACCGGCCGCCGCGCGCAGCTCGTCACCCTCGCGCACCGCGTCGGCCTCGCCGTCGGCGTGCACGTCGGGCACCGCCACCTGCGCGTCGCGATCGCCGACTTCACGCACGAGGTCCTCGCCGAGCGCGTCCTGCCGCTGCCGCAGGAGCACCGCGTCGACACGTCGCTCGACCGGCTCGCGCTGCTCGTCGTGGACCTGCTCGAACGCCTCGGCCTGAGCATCTCCGACGTCGTCGGCATCGGCGTCGGCCTGCCCGCCCCCGTCGACGACGCGACCGGGATGATCTCCGTGCGCGGCATCATGCGCAGCTGGGACGAGGTGCACGTCGGGCACGTCATCTCCAAGCGCCTCGCGCTGCCCGTCTACGTCGACAACGACGCCAACCTCGGCGCCCTCGCGGAGAGCACCCGCGGCGCGTCCCGCGTGTACCGCGACAGCGTCTACGTCCGTGCGTCCTACGGGACCGGTGCGGGCATCGTCATCAGCCACCAGGTGCACCGCGGCTTCGCGGGCACCGCGGGCGAGATCGGGCACGTCCAGGTCGACCCGCAGGGCGACATCTGCCGGTGCGGGAGCCGCGGGTGCCTCGACACCGTGGTCGGCGCGCGCGCGCTCGTCGAGCCGCTGCGCGCGTCGCACGGCAACCTCACGCTGCGGGACGTCGTCCAGCGCGCCAACGAGGGCGACCCCGGGTGCGCGCAGGTCATCGCCGACGCGGGCGCGCAGATCGGCGTGGTCGTCTCGGGCGTCGCGATGACCGTCAACCCGCAGTGCATCGTCGTCGGCGGCGAGCTCGCCGAGACCGGCGAGATCCTCCTGACACCCATGCGGGAGGCCATCCGTCGGCGCGTGCTGCTCAACCAGATCGCGCCGCTCGAGGTCATCCCCGCCGAGCTCGGCAACGCCGCCGAGGTCGCCGGGGCGATCGCCCTCGTCCTGCAGAACGCCGACATCGACCTCGACCCGACGGCCGCCGCGGGGGTCGGCGCCGAGGCCGAACGGGTGGAGGTGGACGGCGCGTGAGTACGCCCGGAGGCATCATGACAGGAGCACCAGTGCACGACGGAGAGCAGGTGAGACCGATGGGAGCGACGGCGCCCCGGGTCCCGCTGCTGGCGATGAAGCAGATCACCAAGCGGTTCAACGCCGTCGAGGCGCTCGTCGGCGTCGACTTCGAGGTCTACGCGCACGAGGTCGTCGCGCTCGTCGGCGACAACGGCGCGGGCAAGTCGACGCTCGCCCAGATCGTGTCCGGCGTGCTCACGCCCGACTCCGGCATCATCGAGCTGGCCGGCGAGCCCGCGACCATCCCCAACCCGTCCGCCGCGCACGCCGCCGGCATCGCGACGGTGTTCCAGGACCTCGCGCTGTGCGACAACCTCGACGTCACCGCGAACCTGTTCCTCGGCCGCGAGGCCACCGCCGGAGGCTCGTTCCTGCGCGACGGCGAGATGGAGCAGACCACCAAGCGGATCCTGCGCGACCTCAACAGCCCCATCCCGTCGGTCAAGACGCAGCTGCACGCCCTGTCCGGCGGGCAGCGGCAGTCCGTCGCGATCGCGCGCACCCTCATCGGCAACCCGCGGATCGTCGTGCTCGACGAGCCGACCGCCGCGCTGTCCGTCGCGCAGACCGCCGAGGTCCTCACGCTCATCGAGCGGCTGCGCGAGCTCGGCCTCGGCGTCATCCTCATCAGCCACAACATGGTCGACGTGCGCGCCGTCTCCGACCGCATCGAGGTCCTGCGGCACGGGCGCAACAACGGCTCGTTCGACGCGACGACCGCGAGCTACGAGTCGATCCTCGCCGCGATCACCGGGGCCACGTCGTACATCAAGGGCGACCGGGCGTACTGAGGGCCTGCCCGACAGCGCCGAGACCCGCAGAGAGGAGACTGGCACCGTGCGACCGTTCCACCGCCGCCCCCGCGTGCAGGCCGTCGTCGGCGACGGGTTCCTCGCCGCCGAGGCGCCCGCGCTGCAGACGTCGATCGTCGCCGCGCTCGACACGCACGAGCGCACCGCCGGCCGACCCATGCGCGTCGAGCTGCACGTCGAGCGCGGTGCCGGGACGCGGCTCGTGCTGAGCCTGCGCAACATCGACGTCGGCTTCGTGCCGCCCGACGAGGTCCCCCTGCTCGCCGCGCAGATCCCCGCCGGGAAGGCCGTCGTCGTCGTGCCCGGCGTCGTGCACCGCTCCGGGGACCTCTGGCGCGTGTGGGTCGGCGAGGGCCCGGCGGACGGCGTCTTCCCCGCCGCACCCGAGGGCCTCGACACGCTCCCCGTGCCCGAGCCGTCGATCGCCGGCATCCCGCTGAAGATGCTCGGCCGCACCGACCGCGAGGTCTGACGGCCGCCCGCCCGGCCGGTGAGGCAGCAGGCGGGCGACCGCTGGTCAGCAGGTGACCGCAGGACCCGTCAGTAGGTGAACGCCGACACGCGGTCCTGCAGGCCCTGGGCCATCACCGCGAGCTCGCGGATCGAGTCGCCCATCTGCGTGAGCACCTCGGTCGTCGACTGCGCGGCCGTCGCGACGCCCGTGATGGTGCCCGCGATCTCCTCCGCGCCGGCCGCGACCTCGACCACCCCGCGCGACATCTCGTTGGTGGTCGCGGTCTGCTCCTCGACCGCCGACGCGATCGTCAGCTGGTAGTCGTTGATCCGCGCGACGATCTCCGAGATCTGCGCGATCGCCGCGACCGCACCCTCCGAGTCGCCCTGGATCGCCTCGACGCGGCGCGCGATGTCCTCGGTGGCGTTCGCCGTCTCCTGCGCGAGGTCCTTGACCTCCCCCGCGACGACCGCGAAGCCCTTGCCGGCGTCGCCCGCACGCGCCGCCTCGATCGTCGCGTTGAGCGCCAGCAGGTTGGTCTGCGCCGCGATCGACGTGATGACCTTGACGACGTCCCCGATCTCCCGCGAGCTCACGCCGAGCTTCGCGACCGTCTCGTTGGTCCGCGACGCGACGAACGTGGCCTCCTCGGCCACGCGCGCGGCCTCCTGCGCGTTCTCCGCGATCGACCGGATGGACGCGCCCATCTGCTCCGCACCGGCCGCGATGAGCTGCACGTTGCGGCTCACCTGGTCGGCTGCGGCGGCGACGACGCCCGCCTGCGTCGAGGTCTCCTCCGCACCCGCCGCGACCTGCGACCCCGCGGCGGACATCTCCTCCGACGCCGCCGCGACCGTGCTCGACGCCTCCGTCACGCCGACCAGGGTCGTCCGCAGCGACGACTGCGCGCGCGAGAGCGCCCCCGCCATCCGGCCGAGCTCGTCGCGGTTGCGGACCGTCGGCACGACCGTGAGGTCGCCCCGCGCGAGCGCGTCCATGCTGCGCTGGACGTCCTCGACCGCCCGGCGGACGCCGCGCGCCAGCGCGAGGCCGAGGGCCAGTGCCGTGACGAGCCCGACGCCCGCCACGACGAGCATCGTCACGCGGGCCTGCGCGGCGTGGGCCTCCGCGGCCGCCAGGCGGCGCTCTCCCTCGTCGTTCACGTGCGTCGACAGCGCCGCGAGCGACTCGACGAGCACCGTCCCCTTGTCCGCGAGCGCGCCGCGCTCCGTCGCCCACGTCGCCCGGTCGTCCGACATCGCCGGCGGCATGACCTTGGTGTCCACACCCGTGCGGTACTCGCCGTAGGCGGCGAGGAACTCGTCCCACTCGGGCGGCAGCGTGCCGTAGCTCCCCTCGAACGCGGCCGCGAACCCGTCCGCCGCCGTGTCGAACGCCGCGTACGCGTCCTGCACCGCCTGGTACTGCTTCTGCTTGCTCGCCGCGTCCGGGTACGCCGGGACGCCCGTGATCGAGTTCCGCACCGTCCACAGGGCGTTGCTCACCGTCGCGAGCTCGGTCGTGACCGTGTCGGCCGCGACCGCCGTGTCCGCCGAGCGCTGACCGAGCGACGTCAGCGCCGTGATGCCGTAGCCGCTGACGACCAGGACGACGACGCCGAGGACGCCGACCAGCGCGAGGATCTTCGTGCGGACCGACCGGTCGCCGACGAGCCGCCGGCGCTCGCGCCCGGCACCGGCACCGGCACCCGGGCCTGGGGCGTCGGGCGTGTCGGGCCTGCCGGGCCGGGGTCCGGGTCGGCGACGGTCCTCGGCGGGCGGCCGCTGCGCGGGGACGTCGTCGGTGCGGGGCGCCGCGGAGCGCGGCGAGGTGGCGACAGGCATGAAGAGCTCTCCTCGTGACGGGCGGGCCACGACGGCCCCGCCACACGAGCCGATCGACCCGAGCCGCGCCGCGTTGACGGGACTGCGTCACTGACGGCGCTCCCACCGGTTTTTCACGGGAACGATCACCCTTCCGCGGCAACGATTGCCCGCCGCACCCGTCGCCCGGGACGACGAAGCCCCCGACGGGTCGTCCGTCGGGGGCTTCGCGGGTCACGCCGGGGCGCGGCCGTCAGGCGGTGGGGCCGGTCAGAAGTCCCAGTCCTCGTCCTCGGTGTTGACGGCCTTGCCGATGACGTACGACGAGCCCGACCCGGAGAAGAAGTCGTGGTTCTCGTCGGCGTTCGGCGACAGCGCCGACAGGATCGCCGGGTTGACGTCCGTCTCGTCGCGCGGGAACAGGGCCTCGTAGCCGAGGTTCATCAGGGCCTTGTTGGCGTTGTAGCGCAGGAACTTCTTGACGTCCTCCGTGAGGCCGACGCCGTCGTAGAGGTCCTGCGTGTACTCCACCTCGTTGTCGTACAGCTCGAAGAGCAGCTCGAACGTGTAGTCCTTGAGCTCCTGGCGCTCCTCGGCCGACAGCTTCTCGAGGCCCTTCTGGAACTTGTAGCCGATGTAGTACCCGTGCACGGCCTCGTCGCGGATGATCAGGCGGATGAGGTCGGCCGTGTTGGTGAGCTTGGCGCGGCTCGACCAGTACATGGGCAGGTAGAAGCCGGAGTAGAAGAGGAACGACTCGAGCAGCGTGCTCGCGACCTTCCGCTTCAGGGGCGAGTCGCCCTTGTAGTACTTCATGACGATCTCGGCCTTGCGCTGGAGGTTGACGTTCTCCTCCGACCAGCGGAACGCCTCGTCGATCTCCTTGGTGGAGCACAGCGTCGAGAAGATCGACGAGTACGACTTGGCGTGCACCGACTCCATGAACGCGATGTTCGTGTAGACGGCCTCCTCGTGCGGCGTGATCGCGTCGGGGATGAGGCTGACCGCGCCTACCGTGCCCTGGATGGTGTCGAGCAGCGTCAGGCCGGTGAAGACGCGCATGGTGAGCGTCTTCTCCTGCTCCGTCAGCGTCGCCCACGACTGGATGTCGTTGGAGACCGGCACCTTCTCCGGCAGCCAGAAGTTGCCGACCAGGCGGTCCCAGACCTCGGCGTCCTTGTCGTCGTCGAGCCGGTTCCAGTTGATCGCCGACACGCGGTCGATCAGCTTCAGCTTCCCCGTGGGGCTCATCTCAGCACTCGCAATTCGTCGTCAGGAAATCGAAACCGCAGGGGGTCAGAGCATGCAGGAGACGCAGCCGTCCACCTCCGTCCCCTCCAGCGCGAGCTGGCGGAGGCGGATGTAGTAGATCGTCTTGATGCCCTTGCGCCACGCGTAGATCTGCGCCTTGTTCAGGTCGCGCGTCGTGGCCGTGTCCTTGAAGAACAGCGTCAGCGACAGGCCCTGGTCGACGTGCTGCGTCGCCTCGGCGTACGTGTCGATGATCTTCTCGTAGCCGATCTCGTACGCGTCCTGGTAGTACTCCAGGTTGTCGTTCGTCATGAACGGCGCCGGGTAGTAGACGCGGCCGATCTTGCCTTCCTTGCGGATCTCGATCTTCGACGCGATCGGGTGGATCGACGACGTCGAGTGGTTGATGTACGAGATCGAGCCGGTCGGCGGGACCGCCTGCAGGTTCTGGTTGTACAGCCCGTGCTCGGCCACGAGGGCGGCCAGCTCGCGCCAGTCGTCCTGCGTGGGGATGTGCACGCCGGCGTCCGCGAACAGCGCGCGGATCCGCTCGGTGCGCGGCGCCCACTCCTTCTCGACGTACTTCTGGAAGTACTCGCCCGTGGCGTACTTCGAGTCCTCGAACCCGTAGAACTTCTGGTTCCGCTCCTGCGCGAGCAGGTTCGACGCCCGGATCGCGTGGTACGCGACCGTGTAGAAGTAGATGTTCGTGAAGTCGAGGCCCTCGTCGGACCCGTAGAAGATCCGCTCGCGCGCCAGGTAGCCGTGCAGGTTCATCTGCCCGAGGCCGATGGCGTGCCCGCCGCGGTTGGCGCGCTTGACCGACGGCACCGACTCGATGTCCGTCTGGTCGGAGACGGCCGTCAGGGCGCGGATCGCGGTCTCGACCGACTTGCCGAAGTCCGGCGAGTCCATCGACAGCGCGATGTTCATCGAGCCGAGGTTGCAGGAGATGTCCCGCCCGATCTCCTTGTAGGAGAGGTCCTCGTTGAACGTCGACGGCGTCGAGACCTGCAGGATCTCCGAGCACAGGTTCGAGTGCGTGATCTTGCCCTTGATGGGGTTCGCACGGTTGACCGTGTCCTCGAACATCACGTACGGGTAGCCCGACTCGAACTGCAGCTCGGCGAGCGTCTGGAAGAACTCGCGGGCGCTGATCTTCGTCTTGCGGATCGACGCGTTGTCGACCATCTCGTAGTACTTCTCCGAGACGTCGATGTCGGCGAACGGCACCCCGTAGACGCGCTCGACGTCGTACGGCGAGAACAGGTACATCGGCTCGTTCTTCTTGGCGAGCTCGAACGTGATGTCCGGGATGACGACGCCGAGCGACAGCGTCTTGATCCGGATCTTCTCGTCGGCGTTCTCGCGCTTGGTGTCGAGGAACCGGTAGATGTCCGGGTGGTGCGCGTGCAGGTACACCGCACCCGCACCCTGGCGGGCGCCGAGCTGGTTGGCGTACGAGAACGAGTCCTCGAGCAGCTTCATCACGGGGATGACGCCGGAGCTCTGGTTCTCGATGTGCTTGATGGGCGCGCCGTGCTCACGGATGTTCGACAGGAGCAGGGCCACGCCGCCGCCGCGCTTGGACAGCTGCAGGGCGGAGTTGATGCCGCGCGCGATGGACTCCATGTTGTCCTCGATGCGCAGCAGGAAGCAGGAGACGGGCTCGCCGCGCTGCGCCTTGCCGAGGTTGAGGAACGTCGGCGTCGCCGGCTGGAAGCGGCCGGACACGATCTCGTCGACGAGGCTGATCGCGAAGTCCTGGTCGCCCTCGGCGAGGCTCAGCGCGACCATGCAGACGCGGTCCTCGAAGCGCTCCAGGTACCGCTTCCCGTCGAACGTCTTCAGCGTGTACGACGTGTAGTACTTGAACGCGCCGAGGAACGTCTGGAACCGGAACTTCTTGGAGTACGCGTACTCGAAGAGCGTCTTGATGAACGCCGGGTCGTACTGCGCGAGCACGGCCGGGTCGTAGTACTTGTTCTCGACGAGGTACTCGAGCTTCTCCGCGAGGTCGTGGAAGAAGACGGTGTTCTGGTTGACGTGCTGCAGGAAGTACTGCCGCGCCGCCTCCCGGTCCTTGTCGAACTGGATCTTCCCGTCCGCGTCGTACAGGTTGAGCATCGCGTTGAGGGCGTGGTAGTCCAGCCCCGTCAGCTCTACGCGGGTATCTGCGACTGTCGCTGCCAAAATGTCCTCAATCCCTCGCGGACGCGGTGCACGTCCTCGTTCGTTCCCATGAGCTCGAACCCGTACAGGTAGGGGACGCGGCACTTGGCCGCGACGATGTCCCCTGCGATGCAGTAGGCCTCGCCGAAGTTCGTGTTGCCGGCCGCGATGACGCCGCGGATCAGCGCACGGTTGTCCTCGTCGTTGAGGAACTTGACGACCTGACGCGGGACCGCGCCGCCCTCGTTGCCCCCGCCGTAGGTGGGGACGACCAGGACGTACGGCTCCGTGACGTGCAGGAACGGGTCCGACGGTCGCAGCGGGATGCGCTGCGCCGGCAGGCCCAGCTTCTCGACGAAGCGGTGCGTGTTGTCCGAGGCGGAGGAGAAGTAGACCAAGGAGCTCATCGACGTGCTCCCCTCACCTCGGGACGACGGTGCCGGTCCGGTGCCGGTTGGTGCCGCGGGCACGGCGGAGCCGGCCCTGTTCCTGATCGGTACCGGGGGCGGAGGCCCGCCGGGCCGGCACGGTGCGAGTCAGCGCCGGCCCGGGGCGTCCGTGGTGGGCGGCCCGTCCGGCCGCCCGTGGGTCAGGCGACCGCTGCCGACAGCCGGTCGGCGAGCGCCTTGATGCGGTCGGGGCGGTAGCCCGACCAGTGCTCGCCGTCGACGATCACGACGGGGGCCTGCAGGTGGCCGAGCGACATGACGTAGTCGCGCGCGTCGGCGTCCTCGCTGATGTCCACGACGGTGTACTCGGTGTCGAGCTTGTCGAGCGCGCGGTAGGTCGCTGTGCACTGCACGCACGCCGGCTTGCTGTAGACCGTGATCGTCATCGTGGCTCCTTCTTCACTGTCCGCGGCGCTCCCCCCGGAGTGGCCGCGCATGTTCTTCGGGCCCTCGCGGGCCGACTGCGACTCCCCCGCCGCGTCGACTTCAGACACTACACCTAGGGGTAGGACAAGCAAGTCACCACTAGGGATTGTGTTACATGCGTGTCGTTCGACTTCACCCTGTGGAGAACTCAGGCTATCGCCGAGCACCCACAAAGCCCCCGACCTGCGGGTTCGTCAGCCGTCCACAGCCGTCCCCAGGGACCCCACACCGCGGTGCACAACGACGTCCACAAGCCGAGGGTCCAGTTCGTCCCGGACGCGCCCGTGCACGACACGCCGGGCGGCGCGAAGGTCGTCGGGGCGCGATCCCCCGGACGGGTGACGGACCCCTCGTCGCGTCGGCGTCCACGCCGGTCGGGCGGCCCTCCGGTGGCTCGTGCGACCACCCCGGTCCACAGTGGGGCGACCGCCCCGACGACCGCCTCGGGGCGTCCCGACGACCGGGAGGAGCCCCGATGCCCGACCTCAGCGACGCCTTCAGCGGGTACTCGACCGACGACGTGCCCGCCGCGCAGGAGTTCTACGGGACCGTCCTCGGCCTGGACACCGACGTCGAGGACGGGATGCTCGTCCTGCACCTCGCGGGCGGGCGCGACGTCCTCGTCTACCCCAAGGGGGAGGCGCACACGCCCGCGACGTACACGGTGCTGAACTTCCGGGTCGACGACGTCCCCACGGCCGTCGCCGAGCTGCGCGACCGGGGCGTGCGGTTCGAGCGGTACGAGGGCCTGCCGACGCAGACCGACGACGACTTCGTGTTCCGCGGCGGCGGCCCGCTCATCGCGTGGTTCACCGACCCCGCGGGCAACGTGCTGTCGGTCATCGCCCGCGACTGACCGCCTGCACGCCACGCACGACGACGGACGGCCCCGGCTGCACGCCCCTGAGGGGCGCGGCCGGGGCC
>NZ_BIMR01000327.1 GCF_004306155.1 Cellulomonas biazotea | reverse complement strand
CGGCGGCCACGGCCACGGCGGCCACCGCCTCGAACGAGTGCCGGCGGGCGCGTCGGCCGCGGACGGCCCGGCGGGCGCGGGCGACGACGGCGTCGAGGGGGGCGTCGCCCAGCGCGCGCTCACGCTCGGCGGTCGCCGCGTGGATCAGGTCGGACAGGTCGCGCGTCATGCCGTACCTCCCGCGGGGACGACCCGCACCGACTCGCCGGGAACGGTGCTCGTCGTGCCGAGGAGCGCGTCGAGCGCGGCCACGCCGTCGGACGTGTACCGCTTGACGGCCCCCTCGCTGAGGCCGAGCAGGGCCGCGGTCTCGGCCACCGACGCGTCGTCGAGGTACCGGAGCACGACGCACGCGCGTGCCCGCGGGGCGAGCGTCGCGAGGGCTGCCTCGAGCCGGCCGGGGAGCGTCGTCGGCTCGGCCGGAGGACGCTCGTGGGCGAGCCGGGCCACGAGCGCGCGCTGGCGGGCGGTCCGGCGGGTGCCGTCGACGAACCGGGTCACGACGGCCCGCCGGACGTACTGCTCGGCCTGCGCCACCGACGTGAACCGCGCGCGGCTGGAGAAGGCGGCGACGACCGCGTCCTGCACGAGGTCTTCGGCGTCGGTGCGTGACGCCGTCAGCAGCATCGCGCGGGCCACGAGGCGCGTGTACCGCTCCCGTACGACCTGCTCGAGCAGGGGTTCCCACCGTCGGGTCACCGCCGCTCCTCCCGTCCTCGTCGTCCTGCGTGCGGACAGAGAACGACGGGAACGGGCGTCCGACGTTGGGTCGGTCGCGCGGTTCACCCGATCGGGCGATCCCGATCCAGCGCGGTGGTGGGGAAGGTCCGTCGCCGCTCGCGCGACACACGTTCCACGCGGACGGGCGCCGCGGGAGCGGCTGCTACTTGGTGCCGCCCGTCGCGACGAGCCACACGGCGAACCCGACGACGGCGACGACCGTCACGACGAGGGCGACGGCACCCGCGAGGCGGACCGGGGCGCCGGGACGGGCGGGCGCGGTGCCGCCGTCGGCGGTGGTGAGCTCGGGGGCGGCGACGCGGGCCGCGCTCGCGGCGAGGGCGGGCACGCCGACGCCGAAGACGAGGCTGAGCCCGAGCACGGTGAGGACGGTGGTGAACACGGTGGCTCCTGGCTCAGACGGCGACGGGCGTCGGGGCGGTGGGGACGACGTCGTCGTGGACGACGACGGGGTGCGCGGCCGCGGGCGCCGCGGCGGGGGCGTCCTGCTCCCAGTCGGCGGTGACGTTGTGGGCGTCGACGGCGGCGCGGCGCGAGCGCCACCAGATGACGGCGCACACGGCGCTGACGACGCCGAGGACGGCGGGGATGCCGGCGTCGCCGCCGACGACGTGCTCGAGGCCGACGGCGAGCGCGCCGAACGCGGCGGCGGCGGGCAGCGTGATGAGCCAGGCGACGCCCATGCGGCCGGCGACGGACCAGCGGACCTTCTCGCGACGTCCGACGCCGGACCCGAGGATCGAGCCGGTCGCGACCTGCGTGGTGGACAGCGGGAAGCCGAACGCGGACGACACGAGGATGACCGACGCGGACGACGTGTCGGAGGCCATGCCCTGGGGCACCTGGATGTCGGTGAGGCCCTTGCCGAGGGTGCGGATGACGCGCCACCCGCCGAGCGCGGTGCCCGCGGCCATGGCGAGCGCGCAGGAGATCACGACCCACGTGGGGACGCCGGACCCGGCGGGGACGGCACCGCCCGCGACGAGCGCGAGCAGGATGATGCCCATGCTCTTCTGCGCGTCGTTGGTGCCGTGCGCGAGGGAGACCATCGACGCGGACGCCATCTGGCCCCAGCGGAGCTGCCGGTCGCGGGCGTCGGCCGGGACGCGGCGCGTGATCCGGTAGACGAGCGCGGTGGACAGCGCCGCGACGGTCCCGGCGATCACGGGCGCGAGCAGCGCGGGCAGGACGACCTTGAGGACGAGCCCGCCCCAGACGACGCCGCCGGTGCCGACGGCGGCGAGCGTCGCGCCGACGAGCGCGCCGACGAGGGCGTGCGACGACGACGACGGCAGGCCGAGGTACCAGGTGACGACGTTCCACACGATCGCCCCGGCGAGCGCCCCGACGACGAGGGGCAGCGTCACGACGTCCTGGTCGACGATGCCCTTCGCGATGGTCGCGGCGACGGCGAGCGACAGGAAGGCGCCGACCATGTTGAGCGCCGCGGACAGCAGCACGGCCGTCCGGGGCTTGAGCGCTCCCGTCGCGATCGACGCGGCCATGGCGTTGCCGGTGTCGTGGAAGCCGTTGGTGAAGTCGAACGCGAGTGCTGCCGCGACGACGAGCGCGAGGATGAGGGTCCCGTCCACGTGCTAGAGCGTGCCGGGTCCGCGGGGGTGCTCGTGACCGAAAAGGTCCTAGTTCACCGAGAGTTCATCTTCGGAGGCGGACTGTTCACGCGAAACGGTGGCGCGTGTGGTGGACGTCACCTCGCTCACCGGCCCACGACGAAGCTGCCGGACGCCTGGTCCCACCAGCCGTCGGCCGCCACGACGTCCGGGTCGTCGACGTGACCGTCGTCGAGCCAGCCGAACGTCGTCACGGCGCCGGTCGTCAGGTCGGTGCGCACGTCGCGCTGCGGTCCGGAGCGTCCACCGGCGTAGCACCCGTTGAGGTGCGTGTGCACGGCGCCGGCGGCGAAGACGAGCGTCCCGCCGTGGTCGGCGTCGCCCCACTGCCCCGTGACGGGCGTGACGACGCCCGCGTCGAGCACCGCGGGGTCGCTGACGACGTCGCACGGGTCGGGCTGGACGACGAGCCCGAGGCCGAGACGGCCGTCGCCGAGGGGCCACGCGTCGCGCACGGCCGTGTCGGTCGTCGCGACGAGCCTGGGCTCGGCGGGTCCGGACCCGGCGGTGCGGGCGACGTCGTGCCCGCGCAGCTCGTACCGGGTCGTCCCGGGGACGGGGCACGCGACGAGGACCTCGTGGTCGCCCGACCACCCGGCGTCGAGGCAGCCGGGGTCGGTGGGCAGCCCGGTGAGCGCGTGCCGCTCCCCCGTCGCGACGTCGACCGCGTGCGGCGCACCGGCCGTGTCGACGACGACCGCCCAGGCGCCGTCGGGGCTGACCGTGGGCCGGCGCAGGCCGGACTCCCCGAGGTCGCGGACCTGGCCGTCGGGCGCGGCGGCCACGAGCCGGATCCCGGCGCCCTCGCCGTACGGCACGGCCGCGAGCGGGTCGCCCTCGGCGCCGGCCGACGCCTCGTCGTTCACGACGCGCACGGGCGGCGGGTACATCGGGGACGCCCGCTCGGGGTCCACGCCCGCGGGTGCCGGGGCGGTCAGCCACAGCGTGTCGCCCGTGCCCGCCCGGCCGACGTACTGGTGCATCCAGTCGAGCCGCGGGAGCGCCGCGAGCTCGCCCGTGCGCAGGTCGAGGGTGCCGAAGACGGGCCCTTCGACGTCCCGTCCGGCGAGCGCGACCAGCGCCTGCGACCGGCCCGCCTCCCAGTCGAGGACCGAGACGGACGTCCACGGCAGGGACAGGTGCAGGAGCGTCGTCCGCTCGCCCGTGGGCGACACGAGGTGCAGGACGGTCCGCGAGTCCTCGTCCGTCCAGACGTCCATCGTGCCGGGACGGACCTGGGTGGACACGCTCAGGATCCACCCGGGCGTCGTCGCGTCGAGCACCCCGGCGGGGACGGGCTGCGGCACCGCCACGGCGACCGGAGCGGCGGCCGAGTGCGCGCCCGGCGTCGGCGACGGGGAGGCAGACGGGACCGAGGACGTCGACGGCGTGCCCGCGGGCGGCGTCGCGTCGGGCGAGGCCCCCGCCCACCACGCGGCGGAGCCCATCGCCCCGGCGAGCACCACGCCGAGGGCCGTGTCACGCGTGTGCCGCAGGCCGCGGCGGCGACGCACGCGCTGCACGGTGCGCGACACGACGCCGGGCGCGGGCACGGCTCCCGCCCGCACGCGGGCGATGCCGTTCTCGGTGCCGGCCAGCAGGTGTCCGAGGTCAGTCACGGTGGGCCTCCTCAGGGCTCAGCAGGGCGAGGCGCTCGCCGTCGTCGTCGGGTGGGGCGACGTCCAGGCGTCGTTGCAGCGCGGCGGTGCCGTCGGCCGTGTACCGCTTGACGGCCCCCTGGCTGAGGCCGAGCTGCTCGGCGGTCTCGGCGATCGACAGGTCCTCGACGTGCCGCAGGACGACGCACGCGCGCTGCCGCGGCGTCAGGGCGCGCAGCGCGGCCACGACGTCCTGCTGCAGGCCGGGCAGCTCGATCTCGACGACCGGGACCGGCTCGGCGACGGTCCGCTCGACGGCCCGGCGCTCGCTCGCGGCGGTCCGCGCCCGGTCGATCGACCGGCTGACGATCGCGCGACGCACGTACTGCTCGGCCTGCGCGACGTGCGTGAACCGCGCCCGGCTGGCGAATGTCGCGACCAGGGCGTCCTGCACGAGGTCCTCCGCGTCGGCGTCGGCCACGACGAGCGTCGCGCGCGCCAGGAGCCGCGGGTACCGCTCGTCGACGAGCTGCTCGAGGACCGTCTGCCACCGGGCCGTCACCGGCACCTCCCCCGCGTCGTCGTGCGCTCCACGCAGGGGAGAACGGAGCCCGCGTCGCGGAGGTTGGGGTGGCCGGGTGCGAGGATGAGCGACGTGCAGGTGATCGCCGACCTCCGGGCCCTGTGGCCGCTCGAGGGCTTCCGCAGGCTCTTCGCCGTGCGCCTCGTGAGCCAGACGGCCGACGGGATGTTCCAGGTCGGGCTGGCCACGCTGTTCTTCTTCTCGCCGGAGAACGCGAGCACCGCGACGGGTGTCGCGGCGGCCTTCGCGGTCCTCCTGCTGCCGTTCACCGTGGTCGGCCCGTGGGCGGGCGTGCTGCTCGACCGCTGGCGACGCCGGCAGGTGCTGCTGTACGGCAACCTCGTGCGGGTCGCGCTGACGCTGACGATCGCGCTGGTCATGGCGACCGACGGCGTGAACGTGGCGGTGTACGTCCTCGCGCTGCTCAACCTGTCGATCAACCGGTTCCTGCTCTCCGCGCTGTCGGCGTCGCTGCCGCGCGTCGTCGACGGTCCCCTGCTGCTCACCGCGAACTCCCTGACGCCGACGCTCGGTGCGGCGGCCGCGGGCGTCGGCGGCGGGATCGGGCTCGTCCTCGGCCTGGTGCTGCCGGACGGTCGCGGCAAGGACGCCGCCGCCCTCGTCCTCGCCGCTGCGGTCATGGGCACCGCCGCTGCGCTCGCGACGCGCCTGGGCCGCGACCAGCTCGGCCCGGTCGAGCGCGCCGACCCGACGCAGCTGCGCGCCGCGCTCGGCACCCTGGCGCGCGGGCTCGTCGCC
>NZ_BIMR01000326.1 GCF_004306155.1 Cellulomonas biazotea | reverse complement strand
CGGGGGCCGGGCGGTCGTCGGGGTGCGGGTGCGGTCACCGGTTGCGCAGACGCTCCATCGCGAGCTGCACGAGGGAGATGAGCGCCTGCTTGGTGGCGGCACGCGACCGGGCGTCCGTGTAGAGCACGGGCACGTGCGCCGGGATGGCGAGCGCCTCACGGACGTCGTCGAGCTGGTGCTTCGCGACGCCGTCGAAGCAGTTGACACCCACGACGAACGGGATGCCACGGCTCTCGAAGTAGTCGACCGCCGGGAAGCACTGGTCGAGACGGTCGGTGTCGACGAGAACGACGGCACCGATCGCGCCGCGCACCAGGTCGTCCCACATGAAGAGGAAGCGGTCCTGGCCCGGCGTGCCGAACAGGTAGAGCCACAGCTGACCCGGCAGCGCGATGCGGCCGAAGTCCATGGCGACGGTGGTGGTGGTCTTGCGGTCCGACACGCCACCGGCGTCGTCGACGCCGACGGAGTGCTCGGTCATCGCGGCCTCGGTGTTGAGGGGCTCGATGTCCGAGATGGAACCGATGAAGGTCGTCTTGCCGACGGCGAATCCGCCCGCGACGACGATCTTGACGACGGTGGGTGCGACGGAACCCGCGGTCCCCGCCGGAGCGGCGACGGCGGCGTCAGAGGGCGGAAATGCCATTGAGAACACTCTCCAGCACGCTCAGGGACAGGGCGGGGGACTCACCGGTGTTGACCTCGACCGGCTGAGAGGTGTGCACGCGCACGTACTGCTGGTCGGAGAGGTCGGACACGAGGATCCGGACCACCCCGAGGGGGAGGTGGAGCAGAGCGGAGAGCTCCGCCACCGAGATGTAGTTGTGCGCGGCGTGCTGCAGGATCGCCCGCTTCTCGGGCGGCAGTCCCGCGCTGGAGACAGCGCCCGGCATCACCTCGACCAGCGCCTCGAGAGGCAGGTCGGAGCGCGCCGAGCGCACGCGGCCGCCGGTGACGGCGTAGGGCCGCACCGTCCTGGCCTCGTACTCGATGTGCTCACTCATGTTCGGGCCGTCTCCGTTCCAGTCAGGCCACGGGGGCGCGCGTGGCGCCGTCGACGGGCAGCTGGCCGCGCATCTCGGAGATGAGCTGCGGCGTGAGGGTCGCCTCGGTCCGCGAGACGAGCATCGCCATCTCGTAGCCGATGAGGCCGACGTCGCAGCTCGACTCCGCCACCACGGCGAGGACGGAGCCGTTGGAGACGCTCATGAGGAACAGGAACAGCTGGTCCATCTCGATGATCGCCTGGCGCACCTCCCCCCGCACGGAGCTGGCGCGACGCGCCACGGGTCAGGCTCGACATGCCGGAGACGATCGCCGCGAGCTGGTCGCCGCTGGTGCGGTCGAGCTGCTCGGACATCGCCATGAGCAGACCGTCCGCCGACACCACGAGCGTGTGGCGAGTGCCGGGCACGGTCCGGACGAAGTTGTCCAGGAGCCAGCCGAAGTTGGCTGCCTCGGTGCTGAGCGCGGTCACACTTCCTCCTTGCTGGTGCAGTCGGTGACGACTGCGGGGTGAGACGTCACCTGGGCGGAGACGGCTGAGATGGGTTCTGTGGCCGTCATGAGGCCTGGCCGTTCTGACCTGAAGGGCCGTCCACGGCACGGCGGCCGCGGCTGGTCCCGGACTGGAAGCTCGACAGACGCGAGCGGAGCTGGTCCGCGTCACGCTGCACGGGCTTGCCCTCATCCGCGGCCGGGACGGCCGACGGCACAGCGGAAGGAACACGACGGGTGAGCGACTCGCTCGGCACCATCGAGGCGGGCCGGTAGGCCGAGAGCTGGCTGAGCTCGGAGAGCGCCTGCTCCTGGATGTCCGACCGCATGGCGAGCATGGCGGCCACCTCGTCGTCGAGCGTCCCGATGCGGGGAGCGACCGAAGGCGGGAGGGTCGGGTGCGGGACCGTGGCGGCCGGGGCGGCGGCAGCCGGCGGGCGCGGGGCCCAGTCCGGCGGCGACCAGCCGGCGGCGACGCGCGGCTCCGGCTGCACGGGGTGCGGCGCGACCGGGGTGGCCTGCGC
>NZ_BIMR01000325.1 GCF_004306155.1 Cellulomonas biazotea | reverse complement strand
CCTCGCGTCCTGCGCGGCGGCCGTCCGGCGCGGCAGCGCGGCACCGGCGGCCGGCGGGCGCGGCTGCGGGACGTCGAACGCCGGGGTGGGCGTGGTCGCCCCGGGGACCTCCTCGGGCAGCCCGGCGACCGCGAGGTGCGCGGCCGCAGCCGTCACGTAGCCCACGGCCCAGTCCGGGGTGACGCCGATGTCCCAGCGTGCCCGGATGTCGTCGAGCGGCAGCACCGCGGCCTCGCCGTCGGGCGAGACGACCGCGGGCGTCGGGACCGGTCCCGCGGTCCGCAGCACCCAGTGCGCGCCGGGCGTGCGCGCGACGACCAGGTCGCCGACGACCGTGCCGAGCGCCGCGACGACGCCCTCCGGCACCACGGCGCCGGGCTGCGCGGCCCAGCCCGCGTACGTGTCGTGGACCAGCCGGGCGACGGCCGAGACGTCCGCGACGTCGGACCTGCTCGCCCGGACGTGAGCGCGGAGCGCGTCGAGGTTCGCCTCCTCGCCGGCCGTGAGCGGTCGTAGCCCGGGCACGGTCGCGGCCGGTGCGGTGGACAGCCGGTCGTCGCTCATACCGTGCCGATCGACGGCCCTGGTGGCGGCCTTGAGCGGCGCGTGCCGGGTTCCTCCGGATGGCCGTCGCCCGCGGGTGCCCCCCCGCGGACGGCCCGGGTCCGACGTGCGCCCGACCCGGCGACGCGCGTCTCCCCGGCGGGCGGCGCCCAGCCCCGATGGTTAGCCTGGCCGCCGGGCGGGACGCCGTGTCCTCTCCGCCTGCGCGTCCGGACCAGGCCCTCGCCCCGACCCGCCGTCGAGCGCCCCCGAGCCGACCAGCCCAGACCCCGCCGCCCCGCCGATCGCAGGAGCCAGCATCCGCCTTCCTCTCGTCGCCGCAGCCGTCGCCGCCGTCCTCGTCGTCGGCGGGACCGGGGCATGGGTGCGGGCGGAGGCCGTGCAGGACCAGGAGCAGGCGGTCGAGGCCGCGCAGGAGCGCGTCGACGGGACCGTGGCCGCGGCGTCCGCCGATGCGGAGCACCGGGAGGCCGCCGACACGGCCGTCGTCGGGGCGGCCGCGGACAGCACCCGGGGCTCCGCGCGGGACGCCCTGGTGACGGCGGCCGAGCAGGCGCGCGCGACGCTCGCCGCGAGCGAGGGGGCCGTCGCCGACGACACCGTCCGGCAGACCCTCGCGGCGGCGCTCGCCGAGGCCGACGCGGCGCTCGCG
>NZ_BIMR01000324.1 GCF_004306155.1 Cellulomonas biazotea | reverse complement strand
CACGCCCGCGCCACCGCCCGGCGACGTCGTCTTCCACCCGCCGCGCGCGTTGACGGGCCCCGGGCGCGGGAGAACACTCCGGAGCATGCGGACCTCCGCGGGCGACGGCGCCCGACGCGGGACGACGCCCGACGGCCGGCGGTCCCCGAGGGCCGGAGGTGCCCGGTGAGCCCGACCGACGACTACCGCGACCTGCTCGACGCCGCCCGGCACCGCGCGGTCGAGTGGCTCGACCAGGTTCCCGAGCGGCCCATCCCGCCCGCGTCGGACGCCGACGAGGTCAAGGACGCGCTCGGCCGCGACCTGCCCGCGACGACGCAGGACCCGCGCGAGGTCCTCGAGCGCCTCGCGGACGCCGTCGAGCCGGGCCTGCTCGCAAGCCAGTCGCCGCGCTTCTACGGCTGGGTCATCGGCGGCACGTACCCGGTGGCGCTCGCCGCCGACTGGCTCACGAGCACGTGGGACCAGAACGGCGGCATGCGGTACGCCTCGCCCAGCACGACGGCCGTCGAGGACCTCGCCGGGCAGTGGCTGCTCGACCTGCTGGGGCTGCCGGCGGCGTCCGCGGTCGGGTTCGTGACGGGGGCGACGACCGCGAACCTCGTCGGGCTCGCCGCGGGCCGCGAGCACGTGCTGCGGGCCGTCGGGTGGGACGTCAACACCGCCGGGCTGACGGGTGCGCCACGGGTCCGGCTCGTCGCCGGGACGGAGCGGCACGGCTCGGTCGACCTCGCGGCGCGCTACCTCGGGCTCGGTGCCGCGCGCCTCGTGCCGTCCGACGACCAGGGGCGCATCGTCGTCGACGCGCTCGCGGACGCCCTGGCCGACGGCGACGGTCCCGCGATCGTGTGCCTGCAGGCCGGCAACGTGCACTCGGGTGCGTTCGACGACGTCGGCGCGGCGGTCGCCGTCGCGCACGAGGCCGGGGCGTGGGTGCACGTCGACGGCGCGTTCGGGCTGTGGGCCGCGGCGTCTCCCCGGTACGCGCACCTGACGCACGGGTACGAGACCGCGGACTCGTGGGCGACCGACGCGCACAAGACGCTCAACGTGCCGTACGACAGCGGCATCGCGGTCGTCGCCGACCCCGTCGCGGCCCGCACCGCGCTGGGCATCCGCGCGAGCTACCTGGTCGCCGCCGAGTCGACCGACCCGCACGAGACCGTCCCGGAGATGTCGCGCCGCTCGCGCGGCGTGCCCGTCTGGGCGACCCTCGCGTGGCTCGGCCGGCAGGGCGTCGCGGAGCTCGTCGACCGGCTGGGCGACGGCGCGGCCGCGCTCGCCGCGGGGCTCGCGACGATCGACGGCGTGGAGGTCGTCAACGAGGTCGTCTGGACGCAGGTGTGCGTCGCGCTGGCCGACGACGCCACCACGCAGGCCGTCGCCCAGTCGCTGCGCGACGAGGGCGTGGCGTACGCGTACACGTCCCGGTGGCGCGACCGGGACGTCATCCGGTTCTCGGTGAGCAACTGGGGCACGGACGCGGGCGAGGTCGCGGCGACGGTCGACGCGGTGCGCCGGGCGGTCACGTCGGGCTGACGCCGACCTGCCGACCTCGGCGGGTTGTCGTCGCCCTGGCGACCGCGTCAGTGGGGCGGCAGGACCCCCGACCGGCCCGGGCGCCGCAGCGGGTACCACCGGTTGCCGTACCGGCGCGTGACGCTCCCGTCCTCCGTCTCCGCGAGCTCGTCGAGCCGCTCGAGGACCGCCCGTGCCGCGCGCCGGGCCGCGCCGTCGCCGTCGGACTCGAACCGCACGGTCACGCGTGCCTGACCGCGGACGACGCCGACGTCGAACGCCTCGACGGTCGCGAGCGGACGCGCGGCGTCGACCGCCGCGGGCAGCACGGCGGCGGCATCGGTGCCGGGGCGCAGCAGCCCGACGGTCGCGGTCACGCGGTAGGAGGGCACGGGCCGGTCCTCCTGCGGGCGACGGTCGGCGGCACGGCGACGATGCTGGCACACCTGCGGCCGGGCGCCGACCGTCGTCGCACGTCACACGACCGCAACACGTCCGTGCGGACAACGACACCGAGAAGGACGACGCTGGGGTGATGGCCCCCGTCCCCCCACCCCCGCCGCCGTCCCGGGCCGACACGGCGCTCGCCCGGCCGCACCACGCGTCGGACGTACCGCACCGCTCCCCGTTCCCGGCGATCGCGAGCTACGCGTTCCTGTCCGACTGCGAGTCGAACTGCCTGATCTCCCCCGCGGGCGCGGTCGAGTGGATGTGCGTGCCGCGGCCGGACTCCCCGAGCGTGTTCGCGGCGATCCTCGACCGGGCCGCCGGCTCGTTCCGGGTGGGGCCGCACGGGGTGCGCGTCCCGACGGCCCGCCGCTACCTGCCCGGCACGCTCGTCCTGGAGACGACGTGGCAGACGCCGACGGGCTGGCTGGTCGTGCGCGACGCGATGGTCATGGGGCCGTGGCACAACACCGAGGAGCGGTCCGCGACGCACCGCCGCACCCCCACGGACGACGACGCCGAGCACATCCTGCTGCGCACGGTCACGTGCGTGAGCGGCACGGTCGACCTGCAGGTCGAGTGCGAGCCCGCACCCGACTACGGGCGCCGCCGGGCCACGTGGGACTACACGGACGCGGACTACCACGCGGTGCAGACGATGCTCGACGACGGCGACCCGGGTGCGGCGGGCGGGAACGGCGAGGGCGGTCTGGCGCTGCGCCTCACGTCGAGCCTGCGCCTGGGGATCGACGGCCGGACCGCGTCGGCGCGCACCCGGATGGTCAACGGCGACAAGGCGTTCGTCGCGCTGTCCTGGTCGCCGCTGCCCGCGCCGCGCACGTGGGAGCAGGCCGCCGACCAGCTCTGGCGCACGCAGGAGTACTGGCGGGAGTGGATCACGCTCGGCGTCTTCCCCGACCACCCGTGGCGCACGTACCTGCAGCGCAGCGCGCTCACGCTCAAGGGCCTGACGTACGCGCCGACGGGCGCCCTGCTGGCGGCCTCCACGACGAGCCTGCCGGAGACGCCCGGCGGGGAGCGGAACTGGGACTACCGGTACGCGTGGATCCGGGACTCGACGTTCGCGCTGTGGGGCCTGTACACGCTGGGCCTGGACCGGGAGGCGAACGACTTCTTCGCGTTCATCCACGACGTCTGCCGGGACAACAAGGACCTGCAGATCATGTACGGCGTCGGCGGCGAGGAGCGGCTCGACGAGGCCGAGCTCACGCACCTCACGGGGTACGAGGGCGCGACGCCGGTGCGCGTCGGGAACGCGGCCTTCGAGCAGCGCCAGCACGACGTCTGGGGGGCCGTGCTCGACTCGGTGTACCTGCACGCGAAGTCCCGCGAGCAGCTCCCCGAGTCGCTGTGGCCGGTGCTGAAGCGGCAGGTCGAGGCCGCGACCCGGCACTGGCACGAGCCCGACCGCGGCATCTGGGAGGTGCGCGGCGAGCCGCAGCACTTCACGGCGTCGAAGCTCATGTGCTGGGTCGCGCTCGACCGCGGCGCCCGGCTGGCCCGCATGCACGACGAGCACGACTTCGCCGAGGAGTGGGGCAAGCTCGCCGCGGAGATCCACGCCGACATCTGCACGAACGGCGTCGACGACCGGGGCGTGTTCGTGCAGCGGTACGGGTCCGACGCCCTCGACGCGTCGCTGCTGCTCGTCCCGCTGCTGCGGTTCCTGCCGCCCGAGGACCCGCGCGTGCGCGCGACCGTCCTGGCCATCGCCGACGAGCTCACGGTCGACGGCCTCGTCCTGCGGTACCGCGTCGAGGAGACCGACGACGGGCTGGAGGGCGAGGAGGGGACGTTCACGATCTGCTCGTTCTGGCTGGTCAGCGCGCTGGTCGAGATCGGGGAGCTCGAGCGGGCGCGGGCGCTGTGCGAGCGGCTGCTGTCGTTCACGTCGACGCTCAACCTGTACGCGGAGGAGATCGACACCCGCACGGGCCGCCACCTGGGCAACTTCCCGCAGGCGTTCACGCACCTGGCGCTCATCAACGCGGTCATGCACGTGATCCGCGGCGAGGAGCGCGCGGGCCACGACGGCATCCACTTCGAGCCCCCCAACCGCGGCGGCTGACCACTCCACAAGGCCCGCCCCCGGTCCCCCACCGCCCGCCTCACCCACCCGCTCCCCCACCACCCCACCGGTCGGCGAGTTCGCTGGTTCGGGTCGACTTCGCCGGCTAGGGCCGGCGAGCTCGGCGCGGACCGGCGAACTCGCGGGCGGCGCGGGCGGGCATCGGCCCAGGCCGGCGCGCCTCATGGGTCAGACTCTTCGGGTGACCGACCTGCTCTCGACGCCCGGGCGGCCCGCCGCGCCCGACGACGGGACCGCGCTGGCCGCAGCGGCCGTGGCGCTCGACGACTTCCGGCCCGACTGGGCGCGCCTGGTCGACCCCGCCGACGAGCCGAGCACCGCCGACCTCGCGCGGGCACGCGCCGCGGCGGAGCGGCTGCTCGCGGACCACGGCGTCACGTACGGCGCGGACAGCCCGGACGGCGCGGCGCACCCGTGGCGGCTCGACCCGGTCCCGGTCGTGGTCGACGACGCCGAGTGGACCCACCTCGACGCGGCGCTCGTGCAGCGGGCCGAGCTCCTCGACGCCGTCCTGCAGGACGTCTACGGCGCCCGCCGGCTGCTCACCGACCCGCTGCTGCCCCCGACGACCGTCCTGTCCCACCCCGGTTTCCTGCGGCAGGTCGACGGGCTGCGGATGCCGGGCGGCCGCGAGCTCGTCCTCACGGCGACGGACCTGGTCCGGGACGCGTCGGGCGGCTGGTGCGCGGTCGCCGACCGCACGCAGGCGCCGTCGGGTGCGGCATACGCGATGGAGGACCGCCGGGTCGTCGCGCAGGTCCTGTCGGGCGTGTACCGGCAGGCGTCGATCCAGCGTCTCGGCCCGTTCTTCCACGCGCTGCGCCAGGCGCTGCGGGACGCCGCCCCACGCGACGCCGACGAGCCGCGGGTCGTCCTGCTGTCGTCGGGCCCGGGCAGCGAGACGGCGTTCGACCAGGCGTACCTCGCGTCGATGCTCGGCCTGCCGCTCGTCGAGGGCACCGACCTGCTGGTCCGCGAGGGCCGCGTGTGGATGCGCGGGCTCGACGGCCTGGAGCGGGTCGACGTGGTGCTGCGCCGCGTCGACGCCGAGTGGTGCGACCCGCTCGACCTGCGCACGGGCTCCCGGCTGGGCGTGCCCGGGCTCGTCCGGGCCGTGCGGGCGGGCACGGTGAGCGTCGTCAACCCGCTCGGCAGCTCGGTCCTGGAGAACCCGGCGCTGCTCGCGTACCTGCCGCGGCTCGCGCGCACCGTCCTCGACGAGGACCTGCTGCTGCCGTCGGCCCCGACGTGGTGGTGCGGCGACCCGACGGGCCTGCAGCACGTGGTCACGCACCTGAACCGGCTCGTCGTGCTGCCCACGGTGCGCGGCTCCGCGGTCGGCACGATCCTCGGCTGGACGCTGTCCCACCGGGAGCGGGCCGAGGTCGCGGCCCGGATCAGCGCCGAGCCGTGGGCGTGGGTCGGGCAGGAGCCCGTCGGCCCGGCCGGGCCCGTCGTCGACGGCACACCCGTCGGGGTGGGGAGCGACCTGCCCGCGGCGGACGGCGTCGGCCCGGCCGACCTGGGGCCGCGCGCGGCGGTGCTGCGGACGTTCGCGGTCGCGCAGCGCTCGTCGTACATCGTGATGGCGGGCGGCCTGGCCCGCGTCGCGACCGGGCACGTCGTGTCGTCGGCGACGGGTGCGACCGCGAAGGACGTCTGGGTGCTCGCGTCGCCCACGCCCGACACGGCCCCCGACGCCCCGCCGGACGAGGTCTCCGCCGACGCGGTCGTGGCGCGCATCCCCGCGACGGGCATCTCCCCGCGCACCGCGGAGAACCTCTACTGGATGGGCCGCTACGCCGAGCGGGCCGAGGACCAGGCGCGCGTGCTGCGCGTCGTCGCGGACCGCTGGGACGACTTCCACCGGCGGCCCGCGTCGGTCGGGGGCCGGGCGCTCGCGGTGCTGCTCGCGAGCCTGACCCCGGCCGCGCTGCCCGCCGAGCGCGCCGGGGGCGACACCCCGGGCCGCGCCCCGGCCGGTCCGCCCGCGCTGCGGGCGCTCGCGCTCGACC
>NZ_BIMR01000323.1 GCF_004306155.1 Cellulomonas biazotea | reverse complement strand
GACGAGCCCGGCGGCGGACCCGTCGGGGGCCCGTGCGCCGACCTCGGCCTGCGCGACGAGCCCCGGGCGCACGACGACCCGCCGCCCGCGAGCGGCCTCGTGGCGTTCCTCGACGGCGTGCCGGTCGGGTGGTGCGCGGTCGCGCCGCGGCGCGCCTACCCGCGGCTGCTCCGCAGCACGCGCGTCCCGTGGCAGGGACGCGACGAGGACCGGCAGGACCCCGACGTCTGGGCGGTGACGTGCTTCCTCACGCGCGCCACCTTCGGACGTCGAGGCGTCGCGACGGCGCTCGCGGTCGCAGCCGTCGAGCACGCGCGGCAGCAGGGCGCGCGCGCGGTCGAGGGGTACCCGATGACGACGTCGGCGGCGCTCCCGGTCGAGCTGCACCCCGGCACGGTCGCGATGTTCGCCGCGGCCGGGATGCGCGAGGTGGCGCCGCGCTCGCCGCGCCGCGTCGCGATGCGCGTCGACCTGTGACGCCCGTCGTGCGGCGTCTGTCCCGCGCCACCGGGGCTCCACCGCGGGTGAACCTCGGCGCCGACGCGCCCCGCCTGACCGACCGCACACGTCCGTCGGCCCGACCGCTCCGAACCACGGCTGTCTCCCTGACGAGTTCCTGACGACGTGACGACCTGACTGCGACGGTTCCCGATGCTCGTGCTCGCCCCCGCCGGCCCCACCCCGATGCACCGCTCGGCGCATCGTCCGGCGCATCGTCCGGCGCACCGCCCGGTGCCGCGGACCGTGCCGGCGACCGCGCGGCCCACAACGCCCACGTCCCTCCACGCCCGGCGCGGACTGCGGGCGACGCGGCCGTGGGGGACACTGACCGGCGTGACAGACCGTGCGCCCGCGTCGGCGGCCGACGCCGCGCAGGCCCTCATGGCGGCGGTCGCGGCCGGTGACGAGACGGCCTTCGTGGGCCTGTACGACCTGCTCGCCCGCGCGGTCCACGGCACGTGCCTCGGCGTCCTGCGGGACCCCGACCACGCGGCGGAGGTCGCGCAGGAGGTCTGGGTCGAGGTCTGGCGCACCGCTGCCCGCTACGACGGCGAGCGCGGGTCCGCACGGACGTGGGTGACGACGCTCGCGCACCGTCGCGCGGTCGACCGCGTCCGGGCCGTGCAGGCCCAGCGCGACCGGGACCAGCGCGTCCTCGACGAGAGCACCGAGCGGCCGTTCGACGTGGTCGCCGACGACGTCGAGCAGCGCCTCGAGCAGTCGGCGGTCCGGGACTGCCTGGGCTCGCTCACCGAGACCCAGCGCACCGCCGTGGTCCTCGCCTACTACGGCGGGCGGACCTACCGTGAAGTGGCGGCCGAGCTGGGCGCGGCGCTGCCGACGGTGAAGTCGCGGATCAGGGACGGGCTGCTGCGCCTGAAGGACTGCCTGGGGGTGAGCGCGTGAGCGAGCAGGACGACGTCCGCGCCCTGCTGGGCGCGTACGCGGTGGACGCGGTCGACGCCGACGAGCGCCGGGCCGTCGAGGCGCTGGTCGCCGTCGACGCCGATGCCGCGCGCGAGCTCGCCGACCTGCAGGCCGTCGCCGCCCGGCTGGGAGCGGCGATCGACGCGGAGCCGCCCGCCGGCGCCCGGGCCGCGGTCCTCGCCGCCGTCCGGGCGACCCCGCAGGAGTCGCC
>NZ_BIMR01000322.1 GCF_004306155.1 Cellulomonas biazotea | reverse complement strand
GCGCAGACGCCGTCGTCCCGCTCGAGGAGACCGACCGGGGCGCCGCGCAGGTCGCGATGCAGCGCCCCGCCGTCGCAGGCCAGCACGTGCGCGCCGCCGGGTCGGACGTCCGGGCGGGCGAGGTCGTCCTGTCGGCCGGCACGCGCCTCGGCGCCCGGCAGCTCGCGCTCGCCGCCAGCATGGGCCGGTCGCGGCTGCGCGTGCACCCGACGCCGCGCGTCGTCCTGCTGTCGGTCGGCGACGAGCTCGTCGAGCCCGGCACCCCCGGTGCGCCCGACGGGGCCGTCTTCGAGTCCGACGGCCACGCCCTCGAGGCGGCCGTCCGCGACGCCGGTGCGACCGCGGTCCGCGTCGGCGTGCTGCCCGACGACCGCGCGACCCTCAAGGAGGCGCTCGACGACCAGCTCGTCCGCGCGGACATGGTCGTCGTCACCGGCGGGCTGTCCGAGCTCGCCCACGACACCGTCAAGGACGTCCTCGCGCCGCTCGGCACCGTCCGGCTCGACCAGGTCGCGATGACCCCCGGCTTCCGGCACGGGTTCGGCTCCGTCGGCGACGACCTCGGCCGTGACCGGGCCGTGCCGATCTTCGCGCTGCAGGGCCACCCCGTCGCCGCGCAGGTGTCCTTCGAGGTGTTCGTCCGGCCCGCGCTGCGGGCCATGGCCGGGCACACCGAGCTGTTCCGCCCGTCCGTCGCCGCCGAGGCCACCGCTGGCTGGGTCGCACCCCCGGGCCTGCGCCAGTTCGTCCCGGCCACGGTCGTCGGCTCGCCCGACGAGGGCTACCGCGTGACCCCCGTCGGCGACCCGTCCGCCCCGACGGTCAGCGCCCTGTCCCGCGCCAACGCCCTCGCGGTCGTCGGCGAGCAGGACCTCACCGTCCACCCCGGGCAGGTCGTCCACTGCCTCGTGCTGGAGGGCTGAGCGTCGTGGCCGTCGGGTGGCCCGCGGTGCTCGTCGAGGGGTCGGTGCGGCTGCGGCCGCTGCGACGCCGGGACCAGGACGCGTGGATGTCGTTGCGGTCGCGCAACGCGGGGTGGCTGGAGCAGTGGGACGCGACCAGCCCCGAGCCGGTCACGGGTGTGCGGCCGACGTTCGGGGCGTTCGTCCGGACGCTGTCCGCGCAGGCGCGCGCAGGGACGACGCTGCCCTTCGCGGTCGACCTCGACGGTGAGCTCGTCGGGCAGCTGACGGTCGCGTCGATCGCCTACGGGTCGCTGCGCTCGGCGAGCATCGGGTACTGGGTGTCCGAGCACGTCGCGGGCCGTGGCATCACACCGACAGCGGTCGCCCTGGCGACGGACCACTGCTTCGGCGTCCTCGAGCTGCACCGGATCGAGATCAACATCCGGCCGGAGAACGCGCCGTCGCTGCGCGTCGTCCAGAAGCTCGGGTTCCGCGACGAGGGCGTCCGCGAGCGGTTCCTGCACATCCAGGGCCGGTGGTGCGACCACCGGACGTTCGCGCTCACGGCGGAGGAGGTCCCCGAGGGACTCCTGGCCCGGTGGCGGGCCACGCGAGGAGCGCCCGCGGGGTGACGCGCCACCCGACACGCCGGTATGGTCCCGGCGAGTTCACCGCGCCACCCGTACCGTCGTGACGTGGACGATCTCGCAGGCCTCGTCGCCTTGGCGCTCGTGGCTCTGTGGGGGGCCTACCTGGTGCCGCACAAGCTGCGGCACCGGCAGCAGCTGCTCGAGTCCCGGACGGACGACCGGTTCTCGCAGGCGCTGCGCGTGGTCGCCGTGAGCGAACGCACGGGCCGGCTCCGCCGGTCGGGGACGTTCCGGCGGACGCGCGAGGCGCCCGCGTCAGGACCGGGCGACTGCGGGACGCCGGGCAGTGGATCGCCGGGGCTGCTGACCCCGGGCAAGGGACTCCCGGCGCTCGTCGCCGGTCCCGTGACTGGAGGTGCCACCGTGGACCGACCGACCGCGACGCAGGACAGGATCACCGCCGACGCGGCACGCCGTGCCGCCCAGGCGCGCGCGGCCCGTGCCGCTTCCGTCGCGCGCCGTGCCGCGGCCGCGCGCCGCCGTGCCGTGCTCGCGGGGCTGCTCATGGCCGCCACCGCGATCGGGTGGACCGTCGCCGGGCTGGCGCCCGCCGTCACGTG
>NZ_BIMR01000321.1 GCF_004306155.1 Cellulomonas biazotea | reverse complement strand
CCGCGCCCGCGACGACCAGGCCGGCGACGTCGCCGTTCGTCGTCCGGGCCGCGCCGGGCGACGTCGCGCCCGCGCGTGTCGGCGCGGTCAGCGGCTCGCTCGTGACGGCCGGTGACCTGCGCGGCCTCGCGGCCGCGTCGTGCCAGCACCCGACGGCCGACGCGTGGCTGGTCGGCGGGGCGACGGACCTCACGAGCACCGCGCACCTGGTGCTCGCCAACGCGGGCAGCACGCCGGCCGAGGTCACCCTCGAGATCTGGGGCCCGTCCGGGGCGGTCGACCTCACCGGCGAGCACTACCTGGTGGCGCCCGGCGCGCAGCGCGTCGTGCCGCTCGGGGGGATCGCGGCCGAGCAGCGCCGCCTGGTCGTGCACGTCGCGACGACCGGCGGCCGGGTCGCCGCGCACCTGCAGGACTCGTCGCTCGACGGCTTCACGCCGACGGGCACCGACCTCGTGGTCCCCGGCGCGGCCCCGGCGCCGCGGCAGGTCGTGCCGGGCGTCTCGGTCGGGCAGACGGGCGTCGACGACGCGCGCGCGGGGGCGCTGCGGCTCCTCGCGCCCGGCGGCTCGCCGACGACCGCGAGCGTCTCGGTGCTCGGGCGGGACGGCCTGACCCCGCTGCCGGGCGCGGAACAGGTCGAGCTCGTGCCCGGCGAGGTGACGGACGTGCCCCTCGGGGGGCTGGCGCCGGGTGCCTACACGTTCGTCGTCGACGCCGCCGAGCCGGTCGTCGCGGCCGCGGTCGTCTCGCGTCCCGGTGCGCCCGGCGAGCTCGACGACGTGCCCACCCTCGAGCGGGCGTGGGCCGCGTCGTCGACGCCCGGCGACGGCGGCGTGGCGGTGATCCCGGTCGACGCGCTCGGCACGCTCGTCGTGGGCGCGGTGCCCGCGGCGGGAGGAAGCGTCGACTCGGTCGACGGCGGTGGTGCGGCGTCGGCGACGGTCCGGCTGCTCGGCGACGCGGGCCAGGTGCTCGCGGAGCGCCGCGTGGCCGTCCCGGTCGGCACGACGGGGGCGTGGCCGGTCGGCGCGCTGCTCGGCGGGTCCGACGTCCTCACGCCCTCGTCCGCTCCGGTCGCGGACCCCGCGACCCAGTGGTCCGTCCGTGGCGTGGACGTCGTGGTCGACGACGGCTCGTCGGTCGCGTGGTCGCTGGTCGTCGAGGCGGCGCGCCCCGACGGCACGCTCGTCTCGGTGCTGCAGCCGGTCCCCGCGCTGAGCGGTGCACCGGACGTCGCGGTGCAGGAGGACCAGCGGCTCGGCACCCGCTGACGCTCGTGCACCCGCGGCGACGCCGTCGGGTGCCGTCGCCGCGTGCTCGCGCCGGTCAGCGTCCGGCGGCGCGCAGCTCCGACCGCTCCCGCACCCGCAGGCCGACGGACACGGCCGTCCGGACCGGCCACTGGTAGGCGTGGGGGTAGCGCCGCGACACGTACCGGGCCGCGCTCGCGTGGTGCGCGGAGATCATCCGCGCCGGGCGCTCGCGCCAGGACGTCCCGCCGACGTGCGTGACCTGCGCCTGCGGGACGTAGAGGTTGTCCCACCCGGCCCGGCCGAGCCGCTCGCCCAGGTCGACGTCCTCGAAGAACATGAAGTAGCCGTCGTCGAACCCGCCGACGGCCTCGAACGCGGTGCGGCGCAGCAGCAGGCACGCCCCCGACAGCCAGCCGGCGGTGCGCGCCTCGCCGGCACGCTCGTGCTGCGCGCGGTAGGCCTTGGTCCACGGGTTGCCCGGCCACACCTTGACGAGCAGGGCGTGCCCCGCGCCCTGCGTCAGTGACGGCAGCGCCCGCGCCGACGGGTAGACGCTCCCGTCGGGGTTGAGCAGCGCCGGTCCCAGGGCCCCTGCGCGGGGGTGCTGCTCGCCGGCGACGAGCAGGGCGTCGAGCGAGCCGGGCGCCCACTCCAGGTCGGAGTTCGCGACGACGAGCCACGGCGACGTCGCCCCGGCGGCCCCGTGGTTCGCGCCGCCGCCGTAGCCGAGGTTGGCCCCGGACTCGACGACGCGCGCGCCGTGGCGGGCGGCGACGTCACGGCTGACGGCGTGGTCGTCGCCGTTGTCGACGACGACGAGCTCGTACGGGGCGGTGGTGGCGTCGGCGAGGGTGCGGGCGAACCGCTCGAGCTCCTCGCCGGGGTGGTAGACGACGCAGACGACACGGACAGCGGGCGTGGTGGTGCTCATCGTCGGACCAGGCTAGTGGTCGTCGCCGTATCCCGGGTCCACGTCCTCGGGTGCCCGGCCGAGCATGTGCGCGACCTGCTCGACGACCACGTCGCGGACGAGCTCGGCCAGGTCGGCGGCGTCGGTCGCGCGCGACTCGACCGGGCGCCGGTACACGACGATGCGCGCCGGCAGTCCGGCGTCGGCGGGGAAGTACCGGCCGAGCGGCACGCCGCCGTGCTCCCAGGGAGCGGGGTTCGACGGCGGCACGTCCTCGACGGCGAACTCGGTGCCGTCGAGCTGGCGCGTCCAGCGGCGCTCGAGGCGCTCGACCGCGTCGAGGACCAGGTCGTCGAACCGCTCGGCGCGCGTCCGGTACGCCGGCATCGCCGACGGCATGAGCGGCCCGCGGGGTCCCCGACCGCGCCGGTCGCGGCGGCGCACGGGGTGTGCGGGGCCGTCCTGCGACCCGAGCGCGACCGCCGGGGCGGGGGAGCGGCGCAGGCCCGGGACGCCCCGGTGACCGGGGGTCGAGGGGTGCGCGGGGCCCGGTGACGTCACGGCAGCACTGTAGTCCGGCGACCGCCTCGTCCCCGGGTGCGGCGTGGGGGGCGTCGCCTGTCGCCGTCGGGCGGTACGGTCAGCCCGTGAGATCCGTCCGGCAGTGCTCGCGCACGGCGTGCGGCCGTGCCGCCGTCGCCACGCTGACCTACGTGTACGCCGACTCGACGGCCGTCCTCGGTCCGCTGGCCCACCATGCCGAGCCGCACTCCTACGACCTGTGCGTCGACCACGCCGAGCGGCTCACCGCGCCGCGCGGGTGGGAGGTCGTCCGGCTGACGCCCGACTTCGCTCCCGCCGCGCCCAGCAAGGACGACCTGCTCGCGCTCGCCGACGCGGTCCGCGAGGCGGGCCGTGGCCGCGCGCCGGCCCCCGCCGCCGCGGTCGCCGAGCCGGCCGCCGACGTGC
>NZ_BIMR01000320.1 GCF_004306155.1 Cellulomonas biazotea | reverse complement strand
GGTCGAAGTCGTCGACGAGCTCGACGACTTCGACCCCGACGACGACGAGCGCGCGTCGTTCCGGTAGAAGCCCGAGCCCTTGAACACGACGCCGACGGCCGAGAACACCTTGCGCAGGCGCCCCTCGCACTCCGGGCAGACCGTCAGCGAGTCGTCGCTGAACGACTGCTGGATCTCGAAGGCGTGGCCGCACGCCGTGCACGCGTAGGCGTAGGTGGGCATGGATACTCCTGACGACTGGTCCGCCGGCGCCCGCGGACGGTCGGGCTGCCTGGCACTCGCATGGTCCGAGTGCCAATGCTAACGGCTCGCGCCAGTCCGGCATTCCGCGCACGGCCGTGAGCGCCCCTGCCACGCCCGGGCCGCACCCAGGGCAGCACCCACGGCGACACCCCGACGCGGCCGTCCGCCCGCCCGGGCCTGCACCGCCACGCCGGGACCGGCCCAGTACCCTCGCAAGCGTGTCCCGTCTCCGCCTGGTCCGTGTCGCGTTCGCGACCGTCGCCGTCGTCCTCGTCCTGGCCCTGGTGGCGACCGTCGTCGCCGCGGTCGTCGTCGTGCGGCGCCCGCTGCCCGAGGTGTCGGGCGAGCTGACGATCCCGGGCCTGGACGCGGAGGTCACGGTGTCCCGCGACCCGCGCGGCGTCCCGACGATCACCGCGACGACCCCCGAGGACCTGTTCCGGGCGCAGGGCTACGTGACCGCGCAGGACCGGTTCTTCGAGATGGACTACCGCCGGCACGTGACGGCCGGGCGGCTCTCGGAGCTCGTCGGGGAGAACGCGGACGCCCTCGCGGCGGACAAGGTGATCCGGACGTTCGGGTGGCGCAAGGTCGCGGAGCGCGAGTGGGAGATCGTCGACGAGTCGACGCGTGAGGCGCTGCAGGCGTACGCGGACGGCGTCAACGCGTACCTCGCGACGCGCGACCCGTCGCAGATCGCCGTCGAGTACGCGGTGCTGGGGCTGCGGCTGCACACCCCGGCGCCCCGGGAGTGGGACCCGGTCGACTCGCTCGCGTGGCTCAAGGCGCTCGCGTGGGACCTGCGCGGCAACTACGACCGCGAGCTGGCCCGGGCGCGGACGTTCGCGTCGGTGCAGGACGTCGCGCGCGTCGAGCAGCTCTTCCCGGACTACCCGCAGGACCTCAACACGCCGATCCTCAGCGCGGCACAGGTCGGCACGCAGGTCACGCCCACCGCGGCGACGCACGACCTGGACCTGGCCGACGCGGACCTGCAGCGCGCGCTCGACTCCGCGCAGCAGGCGCTCGACGCGGTGCCGCACCTGGTCGGCGACGGCGAGGGCATCGGGTCGAACTCGTGGGTCGTCGCGGGCGAGCACACCGAGTCGGGTGCGCCGCTGCTGGCGAACGACCCGCACCTGGGCATCTCCGCGCCGGGGATCTGGGCGCAGGTCGGCCTGCGCTGCGCCGAGGTCTCGGACGCGTGCCCGTTCGACGTGACCGGCTTCGCGAACGCGGGCATGCCGGGCGTCGTCATCGGCCACAACGCGGACCTGGCGTGGGGCCTGACGAACCTCGGTGCGGACGTCACGGACTTCTTCCTGGAGAAGGTCGACGGCGACGTCTCGGTGCGTGACGACGGGACGGCGCCGATCCGCGAGCGCCGCGAGACGATCTCGGTGAACGGCGCGTCGAGCGTCGAGATCACGGTCCGGGAGACCGTGCACGGCCCGATCGTCTCGGACGTCCTCGACGTCGACACGGTCGCGGACGCTCCCGTGCCGGAAGGGGCTCCCGGCCGTCAGCTCGAGGTCGCGCTCGCGTGGACGGCGCTGCAGCCGGGGCACACGGCCGACGCGCTGCTCGCGATGGCGACCGCGAAGGACGCCGACGACGTCGCCGCGGTCGCGGCGCTGCTCGAGGTGCCGGCGCAGAACATCGTGTTCGCGACGACCGACGGCCACATCGGCTACCAGGCGCCGGGCCGCATCCCGCTCCGTGCGGACGTCCAGGGCGGGCCGGTCCCGTCGGACGGCTCGTGGCCGCGTCCGGGCTGGGACAGCGCGTTCGACTGGCGCGGGTACGTCGAGCCGGAGCAGATGCCGCGTGCGCTCGACCCGGCGGAGGGGTTCGTCGTCGCCGCGAACCAGGCGGTCACGCCCTCGGGCGTCGGCCCGATGCTCACGACGGACTGGGACTACGGCTACCGCGCGGAGCGGATCCGCACGCAGCTTGAGGAGCTGCTGGCGACCGGGGAGCCGATCGGCGTCGACGACATGGCGACGCTGCAGTCCGACCAGCACAACCCGTACGCCGACGTCCTGGTCCCGACGCTGCTGTCGCTGACGATCGGCGACTCGTTCGACGACGACGGCCAGGAGCTGCTGCGCTCGTGGGACCGGGTCTCGTCGGCGGACTCCGCGGCGGCGGCGTACTTCGCGGCGGTGTGGAAGACGATCCTGCGGCTCGCGTTCGACGACGAGCTGCCCGACGACGCGTCGCCGACGGGTGACTCGCGCTGGCTCGAGGTGGTCCGGCGGCTCGTGGACGACCCGTCGTCGCCGTGGTGGGACGACCGGTCGACGCCGGCCGTCGTCGAGGGGCGCGACGAGATCCTCACGCGCGCGATGGTCTCGGCGCGGCGCCAGCTCACGACGCAGCTCGGCCGGGACGTCGAGGACTGGCGCTGGGGCATGCTGCACGTCGCCGCGCCGGAGCACCCGGTGCTGGGCGGGGAGTCGCTGCCGGGCGTCGTGCGGCGGCTGGTGAACCCGTCGCCGCTGAGCGTGGGCGGCGGCTCGGCCATCGTCGACGCGACGGCGTGGGACGCGAGCTCGCTGACGTACGAGGTCACGGCGGCGCCGTCGATGCGGATGGTCGTCGACCTGGGCGACCTGGACTCCTCGACGTGGGTCAACCTCACGGGGACGTCCGGCCACCCGGCGAGCGTGCACTACACGGACCAGTTCGAGGCGTGGGCGACGGGGGAGACGTTCCCGTGGCCGTTCACGCGCGCCGCGACGGAGGCCGACGCGACGGACCACCTGACGCTGGTCCCGGAGGGCTGACCGGGACGCGCGGTCAGCCGGCGGCGGGCCCCACGGGCTGCCAGCCGTCGGGCGTCGCGACCGCGTCGACCAGCCGGTCGTGCGGCTCCCGGGGGAGCGGACGGCTCGTCGCGTCGTAGAGCTCCTCGGGGTACACGATCGCGACGACGGGTGCGCCGGGCCGTGCGTGCTGCAGCGCCCGGTCGTACCAGCCTCCGCCCTGGCCGAGCCGGGCACCCGAGGTGTCGACCGCGAGCGCGGGCGCGAGGACGACGTCGGCGTCCGCGAGGGCCTGCGCGCCGAGCGTCGGGCCACCCGGCTCGGGCGGTCGACCGGGCGCGCGCTCGCGCAGGTCCTCGGCGCCCGCGTACTCGGCCCAGTCGCGCTGCAGTCCCTGCCCGAGCACGGGCAGCAGCAGGCGCACCCCGCGGGCCGCGAGCGCGTCGAGCAGCGGGACGGTGCCCGGCTCGGAGGGTCGCGCCGCGTAGACGGCGACGCACTGCGCCTCGGCGACGGCGGGGATGGACGTCACGACGTCGGCGAGCGCGGTGGCCGCCGCCTCGCGCCGTCGGGGGGAGCGCGCGGTGCGTGCCTCGCGCACGGCCCGGCGCAGCCGCTCCTTCACCTCCTCGACCTCGTCACCCTCGGAGGCGTGCGGGTACGGCTGGGCGGCGCTGCTCATGGGGTCCAGTCTGACCCACGTCCCGGGCGCCCGTGGCCGCTCCCGTCCGTGAACATCCGGAGACCTGCGCGGGCAGCACATGGCGCCACCTGGAACAACGGACGAATGTCACAGAAGGCGTGACGCGGACCACTGCGCCCCCGCACCGGGCCGCCTAGCATCGCGGGATGAGCGCCCACGGACTCGCACAGGCCCAGCGCAAGATGACCGACGGCGGTGTGCACCCCACCGCCGTCGACGTGTTCACCCGCTTCTACGGACTCCTGGAGTCGGGGGAGACGGGGGTGATCCCCGAGAGCGGCGTCACGCCGCTCACCGACGTCCCGCACCTCGACGACCTCGACGTGGACGACGCGGCGGCGCGCGAGGCGCTCGCGGTGACGGCGGTCGTCAAGCTCAACGGCGGGCTCGGCACGTCGATGGGCATGGACCGCGCCAAGTCGCTGCTGCGGGTCCGTGACGACGCGACGTTCCTCGACGTCATCGCCGGCCAGGTCCTCGCGGCCCGGGAGGCCACGGGCGCCCGGCTCCCGCTGGTCCTCATGAACAGCTTCCGGACGCGCGACGACACCCTCGCGGCGCTCGCCGGCTACCCGGACCTGCTGGTCGACGGCCTGCCGCTGGACTTCGTGCAGAACCGCGAGCCGAAGCTCCGCGCCGACGACCTCACGCCTGTCGAGTGGCCCGCCGACCCCGACCTCGAGTGGTGCCCGCCCGGCCACGGCGACCTGTACACGGCGCTGCACGCGTCGGGCGTCCTCGACGCGCTGCTCGACGCCGGCTTCCGGTACGCGACGGTGTCGAACTCCGACAACCTCGGTGCGTCGCCCGACGCCCGGATCGCCGGCTGGTTCGCGCAGTCCGGCGCGCCGTTCGCCGCCGAGGTCGCGCGCCGGACCCCCGCGGACCGCAAGGGCGGGCACCTGGTCGTCCGGACGTCCGACGGCCGGATCGTGCTGCGCGAGTCCGCGCAGACCCCGGCGCAGGACGCCGACGCCGCGGGTGACATCGACCGGCACCGCTACTTCAACACGAACAACCTGTGGCTCGACCTGCGCGCGCTGCGCGCGGAGCTGGACCGCACGGGTGGGGTCCTCGACCTGCCGCTCATCCGCAACGAGAAGACCGTCGACCCGAGCGACAAGACGTCGACCAAGGTCGTGCAGATCGAGTCGGCCATGGGTGCCGCGATCGAGGTCTTCGACGGGTCGGTCGTGCTCGAGGTGGACCGCTCGCGGTTCCTGCCCGTCAAGACGACGAACGACCTGCTGGTGCTGCGCTCCGACGTGTACCGGCTCGAGCCGGACCACCGCCTGGCCGCGCAGGTCGAGGCCCCGTTCGTCGACCTCGACGACGACCACTTCAAGACCATCGCGGCGTTCGACGCCCGGGTCCCCGCGACGCCGTCCCTCGCCGGTGCGACGTCGCTGCGCGTGCGCGGCGACTGGACGTTCGGCACCGGCGTCGTCGTCACGGGCGATGCCGTGCTCGACGACCCGCGCGCGCCGGCGCAGGTCCCCGACGGCGCGCACGTCGGCCCGGACGGGATCGCCTGACGCCCTTCCCTGGGCGCCCGCCGCGCGCGGTCCCGGCTGCGTCGACACGGCAGCGGGGTCGTCGCGCCGCGGGTGGGGCCCAGCAGGGCAGAATGCGCGCATGAGATCCGTGCAGGACCACCTGGCCGCGGTGCTCGCCGCGGTCGGCCCGGTCGCGCCGCTCGACGTCGTGCTGCACGACGCGGTCGGCTGCATCCTCGCGGAGGACGTCGTCGCCCAGCGCGACCTGCCCGTCCGCGCCCTCGCGGCCCGCGACGGGTACGCCGTGGCCGCGCACGACACGGCCGTCGCCGCCGGGTACGCGGCGTCCCGCGCGCTCCCCGTCGCGCACGACGCACGACCCGGCGCCGACGCCCCGCTGCGCCTCGTCCCCGGTCAGGCGGTGCGCGTCGCGTCGGGGGCCGCGCTCCCGCTCGGCGCAGACGCCGTCGTCCCGCTCGAGGAGACCGACCGGGGCGCCGCGCAGGTCGCGATGCAGCGCCCCGCCGTCGCAGGCCAGCACGTG
>NZ_BIMR01000319.1 GCF_004306155.1 Cellulomonas biazotea | reverse complement strand
CCGCTCCGCCCCGCAACGAGCTGCTCCCTGCACCGACCTGCGCTGACCCGAACCCCACCCACCCGGCCGACCGTGCCGGAGACCGAGGACGACCACCGTGCGCACTGCCGACCACCCGATCACACCACGCGCCGACGAGCCGCTCGCACCGCACGCCGACCGGTCACCGGAGGCGTTGCGCGTGCGCCGCCGGATCCTGGCCGCGCTCGAGGGCACGGGACCGGTCGGTTTCCGGGTCTTCGCGTCGTGGGCGCGCGAGGCGGGCTTGACGCACGTCGCGTGCGAGCTCATCGAGGAGGGCCTGGTCGGCGTGCGCGAGGACGGCCACGTCTTCCGGGCGTGGCCCACTCGCCGCACGCACGTGCGCTGACGGCACGGCAGGGGTGCGCGCCCGGGGTGGGTGCGCACTCCTGCCGTGCCCGGGCCCGGGCCAGGATTCGCACCGCGAAGCCTCACCCGGCGCGAGGGAGGCGACGTGGCGGGCGTGCGACCTACGGTCGGCGCAGCGGGAGCCCACTCGCGCACGACCCGGAGGAGCACACCATGTCCGAGGACCAGACCGACTTCGACATCGCCGCCGTGTCGGACGGCGCGTACGCCCTGATCGTCGCCGACTTCGCCGACACCGACACGGCGTGGGAGGCGTACGAGGCGCTCAAGGGCGCGGAGGACGGCACGACGCTCAAGGTGGACGGCGTCCTCGTCGTCAAGCGGGACGCGGGCGGTGACCTGGAGATCCTCAAGGCGACGGACCACAGCACGCGCCGGGGCCTGCGGTGGGGTGTCGTCGGCGGTGTGGCGCTGGGCCTGATCTTCCCGCCGTCGATCCTCGGCAGCGCCGCGGCGCTCGGTGCGATCGGTGCGGCGACCGGCAAGGGCGTCGAGCTGCACCGGCGCAAGGAGCTCGCGGAGGAGCTCAAGGACGCGATCGAGCCCGGGCACTCGGGGATCGTGGCGCTCGTGTCGGACCCGGCGGCGGTCGAGCTGCGCAAGGCGCTCGACAAGGCGGCGGCGATCGCGGAGAAGGCCATCGCGAAGGCCGACGCGGAGGAGATCAAGGCGGCGGCCGCGGACGCGTCCGACGAGAAGAGCTAGCCCGCAGGGTCGTCCAGACCTCGCCCGCTGCAGGCATGGCGCGGCAGGTGGGCGGGTGACCAGAATGGGGCGGTGAGCCCGAGCCCCCGGGTCGCGCCCCCGTCCCCGGACGCCCGACGGTTCGACGTGCTGGTGGTCGGCAGCAGCAACACCTGCCGCTCCCCCGCAGCCGAGCGGCTGCTGCACGCCCGGCTGGGCGGGGACGGCACGGTCGGGTTCGCGAGCGCGGGTACGCACGCGACCCCCGGCGCGCCGCTGGACGCCGGCGTCGCGCACCTGCTCGTGGCCGCGGACCTGCCCGTCGACGGCTTCGCGGCCCGCGAGCTCGCCCCGCAGGACGTGCGGGCGGCGGACCTGGTCCTCACGACGAGCCGGGCGGAGCGTGCCGAGGTCGTCCGGGCGGTGCCCGCGGCGGTGCGCCGCACGTTCACGCTGCGCGAGCTCGCCCGCGTGGCCGCGACGCTCAGCGCGTCGGCTCTTCCGGGTGAGGGGACGGCCGACCGGCTCGACGCGCTGGTCGCGGGTGCGCAGCGGCACCGCGGGCCGACCCCACCGGACGCGGAGGCCGACGACGACGTGCTCGACGCCGAGGGCCTGGACGACCGGGGCCACCAGGCCGCGTGGCAGGAGGTGCTGGCCGCCGTCGAGGGGATCGCGCACGCCGTGCGTCCCGCCCCGGCGCCGGGCGAGCCGGACGCACCGCCGCCCGTCGTGCCGGCTCCGGCGTCGCCCGGTGGTCCCCCGCGCCGGGCGCGCCGGGTGGGACGGGTGGTCCTGGCGTCCGTCGTGGCGCTGCTCGTCGTGGTCGCCGTCGGGGCGATCGTCGCGCTCGACCGCCTCGACGCCCGCGTCCAGCGGTTCCCCGACCCGTTCGCCGCGCTGCCGACCCGCCCCGCGCCGTACGTCCCGCCCGACCCGGACGCCGCGTCGCGCCCGCCGATGACGGTCCTCGTGCTCGGGTCCGCGGAGGACGCCGCCGCGTCCGGCCCGGCCGCCTGGGCGGACGCCGCGAACCTCACCGACGTCGTCATGCTCGCGCACGTCTCGGGCGACCGGACACGCGCGCAGGTCGTCCTGCTGCCGCCGGACCTGTGGGTGGACGTCCCGGGCCGCGGGCCGGGGACGCTGCGCTCGGCGTTCGGCCTCGCCGGTCCGACAGGGGCCGTCGAGGCGGTCGAGTCGCTCGTGGACGTGCGCCTCGACCACGTCGCGCTCACCCACGCGACGACGTTCGGCCGCGTCACCCAGACCCTCGGCGGGGTCGACGTCGACGTCCCGCAGGACCTGGTGGCGCGCGGGCGCGTGCTGGTCCCGGCGGGTCCGCACCGGCTGAGCGGCGACCTGGCGCTGCTGTGGATGGAGGGGTCCACGGACGACGTCGAGCGCACCCTGCGGGCCCAGGCGTGGCTCGAGGCGATCGTCACGCGCCTCGGCGACCCGGGCGTGCGCGGCGACCCCGCCGTCTGGACCGAGCTGCTGGGCGTGCTGTCGGCGTCGGTCGCCGTCGACGAGAGCCTCGACTCGGGCGCGATGCTCGGCCTGGTGACGAGCCTGCGGCGGCTCGGCCCGGGCGACGTGGACGTCGTCGCGGCCCCGACGACGCTCGGCACGGCACCCGACGGGACGCCCGTGCTGGTGCCCGACGCCGCACCGTTCGACGCGCTCATGGACGCGCTGCGCGCGGACACCCTGCACGAGCTGCTCGACGAGCAGGCCCCGGCCTCCTGACCGGCGCCGGCGCCCGCTGTCAGTGCGCGGCTGCTGGCTTGCGGCGCGGGATCACGTGCATGACGGCGACGAGCACCGCACCGACCACGAGGCCGACGAGGGCCGAGCCGAGCGTGTCGACGAGCCACGCGAGGAACCCGCCGACGCCGGGGACGCCGTGCACGGCCTCCTCGAGGTGGTGCAGCAGGTCGTACGGCGCGTGCCAGCCGAGCGTGTCGACGCCGGACAGCAGGATGTGCCCGCCGACCCACAGCATCGCGACGATCCCCACGGTCGACAGGACGGACAGGATCTTCGGCATCGCGCGGACCAGGACGCGTCCCGTGGCGGCGACGGCGCCGTTGCGGCGCTCGGCGAGGTGCAGGCCGATGTCGTCCATCTTCACGATGAGCGCGACCACGCCGTAGACGAGCGCGGTGATCCCGAGCGCGACGACCGCGAGGATGATCGCGCGCGACACGAACGGCTCGTCGGCGACCTCGTTGAGCGCGATGACCATGATCTCGGCGGACAGGATGAAGTCGGTGCGGATCGCGCCGCCGACCATCGACTTCTCGGTGTCGGCGCCCTGCGCGGCCGCGGGGACGCTCGTGTGCTCCTTCGCGTGCCCGCTGACGAGCTCCCAGATCTTCTCGGCACCCTCGTAGGACAGGTAGGCGCCGCCGACCATGAGGATCGGCGTGAGCAGCCACGGCACGAACTGGCTGAGCAGCAGGGCGGCCGGGAGGATGAACAGCAGCTTGTTGCGCAGCGAGCCGACGGCGATGCGGCGGATGATCGGCAGCTCGCGGTCGGGCGTGAACCCGTGCACGTAGCGGGGCGTGACGGCGGTGTCGTCGATGACGACGCCCGCGGCCTTCGCGCTCGCGCGCCCCGCGGCCGCGCCGACGTCGTCGACGGACGCCGCGGCGAGCTTCGCCAGCGCCGCGATGTCGTCCAGGAGCGCCGCCAGACCGCCTGCCATCAGTTCTCCCTCGTCCGCCCGCACGGGCCCCGGACGGACCGCCGGCCTGCTGCCGGTCCCCGTCGCCTCGCGCAAGGCTAGGGCGTCCCGGTGCCCGGGCGCGCGCCCGGACGACCACTCGCCGCGTCGCGCGGCTCGGCAGACCCGTGGCACAGGCGGACCACAGCCGCGGCACACCGCACGCACCGGGCCGCTGCCTAGACAGGGGGCATGACCACCGCTCCCCCGTCCCGCAGACGCCGGACGCACCGCGTCGTCCTCGCCGCGTCCCTCACCGCCGTCCTCACCCTGGGCGGCACGGCCGCCTGGGCGCTCGACCGCTACGTCGTCGAGCACGTCGCGATCGACGACGTCGACTCGTACGTCGCCGAGCAGGCGGGCACGACCGCCGACGCCGAGCCCGCCGCGGGCACCCTCACCGACACCACCTACACGTCGGACGACGCGCAGGTCACGGTCTCGACCGTCACGACCGGGTCCGGCGACGGAACGGTGACGTACTACGTCGCGGACGTCGTGCTGTCCGACGCGACCGTGCTGCGGTCCGCGTTCGCGCAGGACCAGTTCGGCACGAACATCACGGAGACGACATCCGACATCGCGGCCGACAACGACGCGGTGCTCGCGGTCAACGGCGACTACTACGGGTTCCGGGACACGGGGATCGTCATCCGCAACGGCGTGGTGTTCCGCGACGAGGGCGCCCGGCAGGGTCTCGCGTTCTATCGGGACGGGCACGTCGAGGTGTACGACGAGACGACCACCGACGCCGACACGCTGGTGGCGGCGGGCGTGTGGAACACGCTGTCGTTCGGCCCCGCGCTGCTCGAGGACGGGCAGGTCGTCGACGGCATCGAGGACGTCGAGGTCGACACGAACGTCGGCAACCACTCGATCCAGGGCGAGCAGCCCCGCACCGCGGTCGGCGTCGTCGACGACAACCACCTGGTCTTCGTCGTCGTCGACGGCCGCAGCCCGGGGTACAGCGCGGGCGTCACGCTCACCGGGCTCGCGCAGATCCTGCAGGACCTCGGGGCGACGACGGCCTACAACCTGGACGGCGGCGGGTCGTCGACCATGGTGTTCGGCGGCGAGCTCGTCAACGACCCGCTCGGCCGCGGGCAGGAGCGCGGCACGTCGGACGTCCTGTACGTCGGCGGGCTGAGCACCGCGACGCGGACGGACGGCTGAGCCGTGGTCGTCCTCGTCCCCGCCTACGAGCCCGACGAGCGCCTGGTCGCCCTGGTGCGGGCGCTGCGGTGCGCCGCGCCCGACGTCCCCGTGGTCGTCGTCGACGACGGCAGCGGCCCCGCGCACGCGGCCGTCGTCGCGGCGGCCGGCCGCGCCGGGGCGGACGTCGTCACCCACGGGGCGAACCGCGGCAAGGGCGCGGCCCTGCGCACCGGCGTCGCGCACGTCCTGCGCGCCTACCCGGGCCAGGACGTCGTGTGCGCGGACTGCGACGGGCAGCACCTCGTGCGCGACGTCCTCACGGTCGCCCGGCGGGTCGCGGACGGCGACGCCGCGGTCGTGCTCGGTGCCCGGCGGTTCGCGGGCGACGACGTGCCGGCGCGCAGCCGGTGGGGCAACGCCGCGACCCGGGTCGCGTTCCGGCTCGGCACGGGCCGCGCGCTGCAGGACACCCAGACCGGCCTGCGGGGGTACCCGGCGACCGTCCTGCCGTGGCTGCTCGACGTGCCGGGCGACCGGTTCGAGTACGAGCTGTCGGTCCTGCTGCGCGCGGTCGAGGAGAGGCGTGCGGTGGTCGAGGTCCCGATCGCGACGGTGTACCTCGACCAGAACTCCTCGTCGCACTTCCGCCCCGTCGTGGACTCCGTGCGCGTGTACGCACCGCTGCTGCGGTTCGTCGCGTCGTCGCTCGTGGGGTTCGTCGTCGACGTGCTGGGCCTGCTCGTCCTCACCGCACTGACCGGGTCGCTGCTGGCGGCGGCCGTCGGAGCTCGCCTGGCGAGCGCGGCCGTGAACTTCGGGCTCAACCGGCGCTGGGTGTTCCGGCGCCGCACCCGCGGGCCGCTGCTGCGCGAGGCCGTCGCGTACGCGCTGCTCGCCGGGACGCTCCTGCTCGCGGGGTACGGCAGCCTCGTGGCGCTCACGCACCTCGGCATGCCGCTGCTCGCCGCGAAGGTCGTCACCGACCTCGTGCTGTTCCTCGTCGGGTACCGGGTGCAGCGCACGGCCGTCTTCCGGCAGGCGACGCGCACGACGACCGACCGGGCGGCGGCCCGTCCGCACGACCCGGCGACCGGCACCGTGAGCGCACGCGAGCCGGGTGCCGTCGCGGCGCACGACCCCAGCCCGTCGGGCAGCATGACGGGATGACCCGCGAGCTCGACGTCAGGCTGCCCGACGGCCGCACGCTGCACGCCTACGACACCGGTCCCGAGGACGCCCCGCACGTCGTCGTGTGGCACCACGGCACGCCGAACATCGGGACGCCCCCGCAGCCGCTCCTCGCGACCGCGCACCGGCTCGGCGTGCGCTTCGTGTCCCACGACCGACCCGGGTACGGCGGCTCGACCGCGGCTCCCGGCCGCACGGTGGGCTCGGCGGCGGCCGACACCGCGGCCGTCGCGGATGCCCTGGGCGTCGAGCGGTTCGCGACGTTCGGGCACTCCGGGGGCGGGCCGCACGCGCTCGCGTGCGCCGCGCTGCTGCCCGACCGGGTGACGGCCGTCGTCAGCGGCGCCGGCCTCGCGCCGTACGCCGCCCACGGCGTCGACGGCTTCGACTGGTTCGACGGCATGGCCGCCTCGGGCGTGGCGTCGCTGCGCGCAGCCGCCGCGGGGCGGGCCGCCAAGGAGGCCCACGAGACGTCCGGCGCCGCGTACGACCCGGAGTTCACCGCCGCCGACCTCGACGCGCTGCACGGTGAGTGGTCCTGGTTCGACTCGGTCGTCGGCCCCGCCGCCGCGGGCGGTCCCGGACCCCTCATCGACGACGACCTGGCCTACGTCGCGCCCTGGGGCTTCGACGTCGCCGACGTCAGGGCACCCGTGCTGCTGCTGCACGGCGCGGAGGACCGGGTCGTCCCGCCGTCGCACGCGCGGTGGCTCGCGGCGCACCTGCCGCGTGCCCGCCTGCGGGTGGTGCCGGGCGCGGGCCACATCTCGGTGCTCACGGCCGCGGCGGACGCGCTCGCCTGGGTGGTGGACCCGACGGCGTAGCGCACGCGACGCACGCTCGGCCGGCGTCCGAGCACGGTCCGGGGCGACTCGGGCATCCTGGAGCAGGCGTGGGTTACACGCCGGACACGCAGGTGCTGTTCCCTCAGGCCATGGACCTCGTCGACGTGCGCGACGTGCGGGTCGCCCGGACCCGCCCGCAGACCGTGCCGCTCCCGGGCGAGGTCGTGCTGGGCGGCGGCACGTGGCTGTTCTCCGAGCCGCAGCCGGGCGTGCACGGGCTCGTCGACGTCACGACGGCCGGCTGGGAGCCGTGGACCCGGACGCCCGACGGCCTGCGCGTCGCGGCGACGTGCACCCTCGCGGAGCTCGCCGCGATCCCGGCACAGCCCGGGTGGTCCGCCCAGTCCCTGTTCGGCACCGCGGTCGACGCGCTGCTCGGCTCGTGGAAGATCCACCGCGTCGCGACCGTCGGCGGCAACCTCTGCCTCGCACTGCCCGCGGGGCCGATGATCGCGCTCGCCGCGGCGCTCGACGGGACCGCCCTGGTGTGGACGCCCGACGGCGGCGAGCGTCGCGTCCCCGTGCTGGACCTCGTCACGGGCGTGCGCCGCACGACCCTGCGGGCCGGCGAGGTGCTGCGCGCGGTGGACCTGCCCGAGCACGCGCTCACGGCCCGCGTCGCCTCGCGCCGGGCCTCCCTCAGCGCGCTGGGGCGGTCGGCGGCGTTCGTGCTGGCCCGCCGCGACGCCGACGGCACGTTCGTGCTCACCGTCACCGCGTCGACCGACCGCCCCCGCCAGGTCCGCCTCCCCGGCGTGCCGACCGACGTGCCGACCGACGTGCCGACCGCTGCCGACGTCGTCGACGCCGTCGACGCGATCGGCGACTGGTACGACGACCCGCACGGCGACCCCCGCTGGCGTCGCGCGACGACGCTGCGGTTCGCGCGCGAGCTGCGCGACGAGCTCGCCGGAGGTGCGGCGTGAGGGTCCGGCTGGAGATCGACGGGCGGACCGTCGACGTCGAACCACGCCCCGGCCAGGTGCTGCGGACGCTGCTGCGCGAGCTGGGCGTGCACGGCGTGAAGAAGGGCTGCGACGCGGGCGACTGCGGCGCGTGCACGGTGCTGCTCGACGGCGCACCCGTGCACTCCTGCCTGTACCCGGCGCACCGCCTCGACGGGACCGCGGTGACGACCGTCGAGGGGCTCGGCACCCCCGACGACCTGCACCCGGTGCAGCGGGCCTTCGTGGACGCCGCCGGGTTCCAGTGCGGGTTCTGCACCGCGGGCATGGTCGTCACCGTCGCCGCGATGGACGACGCGCAGCGCGCCGACCTGCCGCGCGCGCTCAAGGGCAACATCTGCCGCTGCACGGGTTACCGGTCGGTCGTCGACGCGGTGCACGGCACGGTCAACGTCGAGCCCGACGCGACCGCGGGCGGCTCGGCGGCCGCCCCCGCCGCGACCCGGGTCGTCACCGGGCGCGAGCCGTACACGCTCGACGTGCGCACGCCGGACCTGCTGCACCTCGCGGTGCTCGGCAGCCCGCACGCCTCGGCGCGCGTCGTGTCGGTCGACGCCCGAGCCGCGCTGGCCCTGCCGGGCGTGCGGGCGGTCCTCACGCACGCCGACGCGCCCGCGACGCTCTTCTCCACCGGCCGGCACCAGAACCGCCTGGAGGACCCCGACGACACGCGCGTGCTCGACCCCGTCCTGCGGTTCCGCGGCCAGCGCGTCGCGGCGGTCGTCGCGGACTCGCCCGCCGAGGCGGAGCGTGCGCTGGCCGCGCTCGTCGTCGAGTACGCGGTGCTGCCCGCCGTGCACGACCCCGAGCAGGCGAGGCGCCCGGGCGCGTGGGCCGTGCACGGCGACAAGGACGCCGCGACGAGCCGGCTCGTCGACCCCGGCCGGAACACCGTCGCCGAGCTGCACGCCGAGCGCGGCGACGTCTCGGCCGCCGTCGCGCGGGCCGCGGCCGTCGTCACCGGCACGTGGACGACGGCCCGGGTCAGCCACGTCGCCCTCGAGACGCACGCGACGCGCGGGTGGCTCGACGCCGACGGCCGCCTCGTCCTGCGCACGTCCAGCCAGGTGCCCTACCTGGTCCGCGACGAGATCGCGCGCGTCTTCGACCTCGACCGCGAGCGCGTCCGCGTCTTCACGGCGCGGGTCGGCGGCGGGTTCGGCGGCAAGCAGGAGCTGCTCACCGAGGACCTCGTGGCGCTCGCGGTGCTGCGCACGGGCCGTGCGGTGCAGTACGAGATGTCCCGCGAGGACGAGTTCACGCGGGCGCCCTTGCGGCACCCGATGCGGGTGCGCGTCACGGTGGCGGCCGACGCCGGCGGGACGCTCACGGCGCTCGCGGTCGACCAGCTCATGGACACCGGTGCGTACGGGAACCACGGCGTCGGCGTGATGTACCACTCGGTGCACGAGTCGGTCGCGGTGTACCGGTGCGCGAACGTCCGCGTCGACGCGCAGTCGGTGTACACGAACAACCCGCCGTCGGGGGCGTTCCGCGGGTACGGGCTGGGCCAGGTGACGTTCGCGGTCGAGTCGGCGATGGACGACCTGGCGCGCGCTCTCGGGATCGACCCGGTCGAGCTGCGGCGGCGCAACGTCCTCCGGCCCGGCGACCCGGTGCGGACCGTCGAGGAGCACGTGCCGGCGGACATCACGTACGACGGCGAGCACGGTGCGGGGGCCTGCCTGGACCTCGTGGCCGACGCGCTCGCGGGCCCGGACGACGTCCCGGCGCCGCCCGGGTGGCCGGCGGGACAGGGAGTCGCGCTGGCGATGATCGCGACGATCCCGCCGCGTGGGCACTTCGCCGACGCGGTCGTGCGGCTGCTCCCCGACGGCACGGTCGAGCTCGAGGTCGGGACGGCGGACTTCGGCAGCGGGTCGACGACGGTGCACGCCCAGCTCGTCGCGCAGGTGCTCGGCACGGTGCCGGGACGGGTGCGGATCCGGCAGTCGGACACGGACGTCGCGGGCTTCGACACGGGCGCGTACGGGTCGACGGGTGTCGTGGTCGCGGGACGGGCGGTGCACGCGGCGGCGACGGCGCTCGCGGCGACGGTGCGGGAGCGGGCCGCGGGGCTGGGCGTGCCGGACGGGGTGCCCGCGGACGGCGGCTGGCGCGGCGAGGGCCGGTTCCTGACGGCGGCGGACCTGCTCGCGGCGGGTCCGCTCGAGGGGCGCGGGCACCACGACGGCCGGCAGCGGACCGTCGCGTTCAACGTGCACGGGGTGCGCGTCGCGGTCGACCCGGACTCGGGCGAGGTGCGCGTCCTGCGGTCCGTGCACGCGGCCGACGCCGGGGTCGTCCTCAACCCCGAGCAGCTGCGCGGCCAGGTCGAGGGCGGCGTCGCGCAGGGCTTCGGGTCGGCGCTGCTGGAGGAGGTGCGCGTGGACGACGCGGGGCGGGTGACGACGTCGACGCTGCGTGCGTACCGGGTGCCGCGCCTCGCGGACGTGCCGCTCACGCACGTGCTGTTCGCGCCGACGCACAGCGACCTGGGCCCGCTGGGCGCGAAGTCGATGAGCGAGGCCCCCTACAACCCGGTGGCGCCGGCCGTGGCGAACGCCGTGCGCGACGCGGTCGGGGTGCGGCCGTACGGGCTGCCGATGACGCGCGACCGGGTGTGGCTGCTGCTGCACCCCGAGGAGGCCGGACGTGCGTCGCGTGCGCCGGGGCCGACCGGCTGACGGCACGTCCTGTCGACCCGGCCCCGCTCACGGTCCGCCTCCAGGGCGTCAGACCGGCTGACGGCTCTCGCCGTGCAGCGGCCCGGTGAGGTCACGCAGGGCGGTGCCGCTGCGGCCGGTCCGGGCGGCGACGACCTCGGCGAGGATCGCGAGGGCGGTCTCCGCTGGGGTGCTCGCGCCGAGGTCGAGCCCGATCGGGGCGTGCAGGCGGCCGACCGCGTCGGCGTCGACCCCCAGCGCGTGCAGCGCGGCGACCCGGCGCGCGTGCGTGCGGCGTGACCCCAGGGCCCCGACGTACCCGGCGGGCGAGGCGAGCGCGACCGCGAGGGTCTGCGCGTCGAACCGGTCGTCGTGGCTGAGCAGGCACACGACCGCGCGGGCGTCGAGCGCGGTGCCGGCGAGGTACGACGGCGGCCAGTCGACCGCGACGTCGGCGCCCGGGAACCGCTCCGCGGTCGCGAAGACCGGCCGCGGGTCGACGACGGTCACCGCGTACCCGAGGGGCCGCGCCGCGGCGGCCAGGGCGGCCGCCTCCTCGGTCGCACCGACGACGACGAGCCTCGCGGGCGGGGCGGCGACGTCGACGAACACCTCGACGCGCGTCCCGTCGCAGTCGAGCAGGACCGTGCCGGGCGTGCCGGTCGCGACGCGGGCGGCGACCTGCGCGTCGAGCCGTGCCCGCACCGACGCGTCGAGCCCGACAAGCCCGGCGGGACCCGGGCCGTCGCCGAGCACGAGCACCGCACCGGCGGCCCGACCGGCCGCGGCCTCCCGCAGCGCCGCCGTCTCGGGTGCGCCCGGGGCGAGCCGGGCGAGGTGCAGCCG